>CACMHQ010000001.1:0-310358 GCA_902613615.1 uncultured Candidatus Actinomarina sp.
ATTAATATGGTCGAACTTTATAGAAAAAAATCTTCATCTTCTTTTCTAATTAATTCTTTTACGCCTAAATCTGAATATTTATAATTAACTCCTCTAATAATGGCCACCGGTATGTTGTCTGATTTTTTCATTACTAATTCTGCAGCTCCAGCTAGTTCATCAATAATTGCTATTTCAGTCGCAAATAATTCATTGTTGAAAGCATCCTTTTTACCTATATAGCTTTCTAAAGGTTCAATACCTGATGACCCTATAGCGACATTAGTTTGACCTTTTCTCCATGCTCTTCCAAAAGTATCAGATATGATGATGCTGATTTTTTTATTTATAAGATGGTCAATTTTTTTTCTTATATCTCTGGACGTCTTATCTGGATCTTCAGGTAGAAGTAAAACTGATCCTTTTTCAATATTTGACTTATCAATACCAGCATTTGCACAAATAAAACCATGTTTTGTTCTTGCTATTACAGTTTCACCTCTTTTTCTTAAAATTTCTATGGATTCTTGCTGAATTAATTTTTCAATACTTTCATGATCATTTTTAATCAATCTATCCTCAACTTTTGAAACTATCTTTTGAGTTATTACGATTACATCCTTATCTTCAAGAACAAAATTATTACTACTAAAACTTTTAATTATCTCATCTGCTAAATCATGCTTAGGTTCAAACTCAGGTAAATTTTTTATTGGAATAATTGTTATATTATTCATGATCAACAATATACCTTGCTAAATTAGTTGAATCTTCTGTGGACTTAAATAATATATTTTTTTCAATTGTATTTTCAGCTTTATCTGTATCACCTGATTGGACTATGTAGTAATTGCCGATATTGTCATAAAATTCTTTAATTCCAGTTATATCACTCTTATAACCAAGATCTTCAAAATTTTTCTTAGAAGGGCCTTTAATAGCTTTATTTTCAATAAATGGACTCACAACATATGTTGAACTATTATTTGTTAATTTTTCTTTCAAATTTTGAATTGCAAGAATTGGGCCGATAGACAATATAGGATTTGAGGGACCTACAACTATTTTGTCAGCTTGATTTAATGCATTTGATACTTCCATTGTTATATCTGCTTTTTCAGATTCTGAATATATAACGTCACTAATTTCCGGTTCAGATTTTAATTCAACAAAATATTCTTGGAAGTCTAATAATTTACCACTTGAGGTTTTAATTTTTGTACTTACTAAATTATCAGACATTGGCAAAATTTTACAATTTAAATCAAACTTATCTGTAATGATATTTGTTATCTGAGTTAAAGACTTTCCCTGCGAAAATAGTTGATTTCTAAAAAGATTTAAAGCAAGATCTTTGTCACCGAGATTAAATTCTTGTGGAATATATTTTTTATATTCTTCGTTAACTGAAAAAGTGTCATTTTTTTGTCCCCATCCAAACTGACCCTCAATTCCAGCTAATGCATAAATTACAGAATCTATATCGGGTGATAGTCTTACTCCATGTATTGTTTCGTCGTCACCTGTATTTACGATGATTGTTAAGTCAATATCCTTTAATTTGTAAAAACCTTTGGCAAGCTTAGCTCCACCAATCCCACCTGACAGATAAACAATTTTTTTCATACTTTATTACTCTTACCAATATTCCATTAACATTTTAATAATGGTAGACAGAGAAATTCTAGAAGCAATATCTGAATTAGATGAATCGGATTTAAAAAGATTACGTATCCTAATTGATAATAAACTTGGATCCACAAGTACTGAACAAAAGATATCTTACCGACAAAAGTCAATAAAATGCGGAAGAGAATCTTGTAACAGTTGTCCTCATGGTCCATATTGGTATGCTGAGTGGTCGGAAAATGGAAAAAGAAATACTAAATATCTCGGAAAAATTTTAAATGAAATCAGTTAGTAAAAATCTAAATTCAAATATTCCACAAAAATTATTTTATTTAATTGTTTTAATTTTATTTTTAAGGGTTGATTTAGTTTTTGAAAACAATACACCTACTGGTGGCGACATGGGAGCTCATATTGTTGCGATTGATACCTTTATTAAAGACTTCATGCCAAATTTTCAAATAAATGGATGGTCTAATGATTGGTTTGGCGGATATCCTCTGTACTATTTTTATTTTCCTCTTCCAGCAATAATCACATTCATCTTTAATCTTATATTCCCTTTTGGAATTGCTTTCAAAATTATGGTTGTAATGTCAACCATTTTAGTTGTTTACTCTATCGAAAAATTAATGAGAAAAGCATCGAATCAAATTTCAATCTATGGTGCTACGGCTGGATTATTTTATGTTTTTACTGAGTCGTTTACTATTTATGGTGGCAATTTAGCATCAACATTGGCAGGGCAGTTTTCTTTTGCGTATTCATTAGCATTTGCAAATCTATCAATTTTTTATTTAATAAAATCAAAAAATAATTTTAGATTCACAATCAGTTCAATCTTTCTTGCTCTCTGTTTGTTGTCTCATTTAATTCCATTTATTATCTATTCTCCAATTTATGCATTTTATTGGTTATCAAAAAAACAAAATCTAAATCAAAGAATACTCTCAATCTTTATTTTCTTAGCACTTGCATCAAGATGGTCCGTCTCATTGTTGATGAATTTAGAATATACGACAAATATGAGTTACACTCCATTTTCTAGATTAGATGATTTAATCAAGAAAGATATTTTACCCATCATCTTTATCTTGATTGGTTTATTGATAGCAAAGCATAAAAATTTGATTAAATACAAGACAATAAACTTATTTGATCTTTATATTATCTCCTCATCTGTTCTTCTTTATTTTTATGTCCCAGAAGGTGCTCTTTGGAATGGTAGATTGGTACCATTTTTCAATCTTGGAATTATTTTTTTATTTTTCAAAGCAGTAGAAATTTTTATTGATGATATGAATCTTTATCAACAGGGAGTCAATGTATTAACAGGCCTATTTTTAGGCGGAACAATTTATTGTTTGTATATATTTTATGAAAAATGGTCTTCTAACCAATCATATTTAAATCTTTACATACCAATCATTTTTCTGATAATGATTTTTGCAATCCTAAATTTAAAAAATGTTGTTGTACAACTTAATTTGCTAATTATTTCAATTATTTTTTCTACTATATCTTTTTTACCACATTGGCTTAATTGGAATTTTACAGGTTATGAAGGAAAGAATGACTGGAATCAAATTCAAAACTTATACACACAATTAGACAATTTAAAACCTGGAAGGATTATGTGGGAACCGAATTCAGATATGAATAAATATGGAACACCAATGACTTTAATGACAATTCCTTATTTTACAAAACATACAAGCATGGAAGGTTTATATTTTGATTCAAGTATTACAACCCCATTTCATTTTATATCTGTATCTGGTTTGGCAAAAAGACCATCAAATCCAGTAGGTGGACTGTCATATATAAATAATCAATTTGATAAAGGTGTAGATTATCTTTATGACCTAGGTGTAGATTATTTCATTACTTACACAGAAGAAATTGAGAGTAAAGCAATGAATTCTGATGGACTGACATTTCTTTTTTCATCAGAGCCGTTTTCGGTATTTGAAGTCAATTCCTCAAAAGTTGAATTAATTTATCAAGATATTGAAGTGTTTTCAAAAGTAAACAAACAAGAAGGCATTCTTAGTTCAGTTTTTAGAGACACTAATATAACTAATTTTTTTCAAAAAGCATATGAAAATTTTGATGAACTTGATGAAAAGAGAGTTGTTGAAGCAAATAATAAAATATTGATACAGCCATCGAATAAGAATGATTTAGAAATCACAGACATAAAAATTACAAACAAGAAAATTTCATTTTTTACAAACAATCCTGGTGAATTACATTTAATTAAAGTTTCTTACTTTCCAAATTGGTCTATCTCAAACGGGCTTGGGCCATTTAGGACCTCTCCATCATTTATGTCAGTTATACCAAACGAAGAATATGTAGAGATTAACTTTGAAAAAACCACACTAGAAAAAAACAGCTTCTATTTTTCAATATTTTCATTAGTCTTATCATTGATTATTTTTATTAGATCTTTAAAAAATGTTAAAAAAACTTAAAAATTCAAAATTATTAAGAAGTGATTCCACCTATGCACAACTATTCAGAACGTATATTGTTGGTGGATTCAATTTAGTATTTGGTCTTGGTATTAGCTATTTATTTCAATTTTTTGTTTTTTATTCAATTGAGATTCCTTTAAGAACTTATTTAACAAATATTTTTGCATTTTCAATTGGAGTTATAGTTTCATATTTTTTGTCTAGACGAATTATTTTCAAATTATCTATATACGAAGGGGGTTTTAAAGAATTTGTTAAATTTTTGATTACTAATTTAATCAACTTAGTTGTTCCATTGTTTATATGGTTTTTAATTGACTTGATCAGACCATCAATTCAAGATAACGAAATACAATTTCTAATAGCAACTGTTTTGATACATGGATTTATTCTTCCCATCAAATATTTAATTTATAAATTGTTTGTATTTAAAGACTCTTTAAATAATTGAAGTCGTAATAAAAATAAACTTTTTAGTGTTCTAGGAATTCTTGTAAAAATAACAGACACACTTGGTCTAATTTCATTTACTTTTGCAGGTACTTCGAGAATCTTGTATCCAGATTTCTCTATTCTAATTAAAAGTTCAGTATCAAAAATATCCTGTGTTGAAATCACATTATTGATTTCTTTTTGAATATTAAATCTTCTTATAGCTTTCATTCCATGAGTATCACTAAGTGAGGTTTGAAATAAAAGTTTTAAAATTGATACAAATATTGATGTTGCCATTTTTCTGATAAATGTTCTTTCATCTTCAGATTCATTTAATCTTTTCGATGCAACTAGTGCTACGTAATTCTCATCTAGTTCCAATGATTGCTTAAGAAATTTTTTTGAAAAATAATCAATATCAAATGATATTACAATATCATTTTTTGCAATTTCAAATCCATTTTTTAACGCAAGACCATAGTTTGCATAATTGTTACTTATCGTAAAACAATTATCTTTATCTTCTATAAAGGCATGAATGAGATTTTTTGTGTTGTCTAAAGACCCGTTTTCGGAAAAAATAATTTCAAACGGCATATTCATCTCTTGGCAAATTTTAAAAATTCTATTGGCAGATTCTAAAAAGATTTCTTCTTCGTTAAATACTGGTATAACAACTGAAAAATTATTAATCATGCTGTTCATTTTCATAAACATTACAATACATATGGAGTGGATGAAAATAAACTAGATTTAATTTTTAAGGCCTACGATGTTAGAGGTGTTTTTAATGAAACAATTACACCAAAAGTTGGTTTTAAAATAGGCGCAGCTTTTGCTTCTTATGTAGAATCAAATGAAATTATTGTTGGTCATGATGGCCGTATTTCAAATAATGAGATGTTTGCAGCTATAAGCTCTGGAATACAATCAGTTAATAAAAAAGTTTTGTATGTTGGTATGGTTCCAACAGATGTTGTTTATACGCTTTCTGGAATTAAGAATTTACCTGGTTTGATTATTACAGCATCTCACAATCCAAAAGAGTACACTGGTTTAAAGTTTTGCGACAGTGGAGCGGTAGCGATCGGTCAAGAAACAGGATTAAAAGAAATCAAGAATTTAGCAGAAAAATTTAACGATGAATTTAACATGTCAGAATTACCTGAAATGCAACCTTTGAATCAACTTTATTTAGAACATTTTAAAAATATAGTTGATCCATCTGAAATAAGTGACAAAGTGAAATTTGCTATTGATGGTGGAAATGGCGTCCTTGGTGCAATTATTGAAGATCTATCAGAATCCTTTAGTTTAAATTTTGAAGGCCTTTATTTGGAAGTAGATGGCAACTTCCCAAATCATCCAGCAGATCCTTCCAATCAAGACAATCTCTTAGATCTAAAGAACAAAGTACTGTCACAAAATTTTGATTTTGGAGTTGCTTTCGATGGAGATGCTGACAGGTCTGTATTTGTTGATGATAAAGGAAACGTAATTACTGGAAGTATGATGACTTGTTTAATTTCTGATTGGTTATTTGAAAAGAAATCTGAAATAAAGATAGTTCATAATGTAAATGTTCAACCATCTGTTATTGAATATTTAAAAAATAAAGGGATAGAGACAATAAGATCTAAAGTTGGTCATTCATACATAAAAAAAATTATGAGAGATAATGATGCAGATTTTGGTGGAGAACATAGTGCGCATTTTTATTTGAGAGAAAATTTTTATGCTGATTCTGGAATATTGACTTTGCTAATATTTTTAAAAATTTTATCTGAGAAAAATATTAAAAGTTCAGAACTTGTAGAAAATTACAACTTTAAGCCCTCTTCTGGTGAGATTAATTACATTGTCGAAGATGTAGAGACAAGTTTAAAACAAATTGAAAATTCTTTTGAGGGTGAATTTGATAAATTAGATGGAATATCATATTTTTCTGATGACTTTTGGTTTAATGTTAGAGGATCGAATACTGAGCCCATGCTTAGATTAAATGCAGAAGCAGTCAATCAAAATACTTTAGACAACATCATTGAAAAAATTTCAAATATAATAAGTTAATAGATGTTAAATATTGCATTCGACCTAAAAAATCAAATAATATCTGATCTTGAGTCTTCTAGTAATCTTGAAAAAATTTCATATGAAAATTTATTAATAATGGGGATGGGTGGTTCAGGTGTCGCAGGAGATGTGATGAAAGTACTATCTAATGAAATATCTGATAAAAATATAATTGTTCACAAAGAGTATTCAATCCCAAAACAGTTTTTAAAATTTAGACCTTTATGTTTATTCATTTCATACTCTGGCAACACAGAAGAAACGTTATCAGGTATATCTGATGCCAAAAAAAATAATTTAGATTGGATCGTTATTTCAAGTGGCGGGGAGTTAATTGATCTCGCTCAAGAAGAAGGTAAGGAGTATATTAAGATACCAAGTGGACTACAACCAAGGGCAGCATTTGGGTATCTTACTTTAGCTATTTCAAGAATCTTAGATATTGTTGAAGGTTCCGATTATGTATCTCAATTGAATGAATCAAGTTCATATTTATATAAACTAACTGAAAAGGCTGAAGATTCTGACATCAACAAACTGTCTTTAGATATATGTGAAAGTATTAACAAAAAAACTGCAATTATATATTCAGGAACCAATATGTCAAAGGTTGTATCGTCACGTTGGAAAACTCAGATTAATGAGAACGCAAAATCCAAAGCTTTTGTTGGTTATCTACCAGAGGTACATCACAATGAAATTCTCTCATGGGATGCAGACATAGATGGAAGTAAAAATAATTATATTGTTATTCTGATTCGGGATAAAAATGAACATGTACAAATTAGTAAAAGATTTGAATTTACCAAAGAATTGATAGGAGAGAAAGTAAATATTATTGAAGTTAATTTAAACAATCAGGAAAGTACGCTAAAAACCCTATTGGAGTTAGTATTACTAGGTGATTTAGTTAGTTTAAACTTAGCAAACAAATTAACTATTGATCCAAAAAATATTGATACAATTGAAAATTTAAAAAAATTATTAGGAGGATAATGTCCACTATAAAAGACAAAAAACTATCAGTAGTAGGTCAGCAGGAAGTTGATTGGGCTGCTAGACAAATGAAAGTCCTTGAAGAAATTAAAACAGAGTTCTCAAGTAATAAGCCATTAAATGGTTTGAGTATAGGTGCATGTATGCACGTAACAAAAGAAACAGCTAATTTAATGCTTACTTTAAAAGCTGCTGGGGCAAACGTTGCATTGTGTGCATCCAACCCACTATCAACTAAAGATTCAGTCGCTGCCTACCTAGCTGAAAATGATGTTGAAGTACATGCAGTACATGGAGTATCAAATGATGAATTCTTTAAGCATCTTAATTCTGTTTTAGACACAAAACCTGACATAACGATGGATGATGGAGCTGATTTAGTTACCCTACTTTTAACTGATAGATCTGATATACCAGTCATGGGTTCAATGGAAGAGACAACTACTGGGGTAATAAGACTTAAGTCAATGGAAAAAAATAATAAACTTCGTTTTCCTGTTGTTGCTGTTAATGACTCTGACACAAAGCATTTATTTGATAATCGGTTCGGAACAGGTCAAAGTGCGATGGATGGTGTTGTGAGAGCAACCGATCTCTTGATTGCTGGTTTAGATGTAGTTGTTATCGGTTTTGGTGATTGTGGAAAAGGAGTAGCAGAACGAGCATATGGAATGGGTGCTAAAGTAACAGTCGTTGAGCCTAACTCGGTACGTGCTCTAGAAGCTTTAATGCATGGATATGAAGTAAAAAGCAGTGTTAATGCTGCAAAAATTGCTGATGTAATTGTATCTGTAACAGGAAACATGCATGCATTAGACAAGAAACATTTTGATGTAATGAAAGATGGAGTAGTTTTAGCTAATGCAGGACATTTTGATGTAGAAATCAATTTAGAGGCATTAAAACAAGATAGTGCTGAAGTACATAGAGTTAGAGATCATGTAGAAAGCTATTTGTACGATGGTAAGGAAATCTTAGTACTAGCTGAAGGAAGACTAGTTAATTTAGCTGCTGCAACTGGCCATCCTGCTTCAGTGATGGATATGTCATTTGCAAATCAGGCCTTGGCTGCAGAATGGATAAAAGATAATCATGAAGACCTAGAGCCAAAAGTTTACACTCTTCCGAATGAAGTTGATTTAAAAATTGCAGCTACAAAATTAGGACTCATGGGTGGAGAATTAGAAATCCTTACTAAAGAGCAAATTGAATATCTCGACTCCTGGGAGCATGGCACAAGCTAAATTTGAGTATTTTTAAAAAAGTTTTATCTGTTGGAAGTGGAAAACTTGCACAAGAGCTTGATAAAAAAGTCGAGTTAATTAACTCTAAAGAATCTGAAATTGAAAAATACTCTGACGATGAAATTAAAAATAAATTTCAAAATTTAAAAACACAGATAACTTCAGATAATAAATTTGATTTTGAGGTTGATGCATTTTCATTAGTAAGGGAAGCATCAAAAAGAACAATTGGTCATCGCCATTATGACGTTCAGTTGTTTGGTGGAATGGTTTTATTAAGAAATAAAATAGCTGAGATGAAAACAGGGGAAGGTAAAACACTTGTTTCTACACTCCCAATATCATTTATGTCACTTTTTGATCAAAGTGTTCATGTTGTGACAGTGAATGATTATTTATCAAGAAGAGATGCTGAATGGATGAGTCCAATTTATAACTTTTTAGGACTTGAAGTTGGCCTTATTTATTCAAATCAAGATTACCAAGAAAAAGTATCTGAATATAAAAAAGATATTGTTTATGGAACTAATAATGAATTTGGTTTTGATTATTTGAGAGACAATATGGCTCAATCATCAGACCAACTAACTCAAGGCAACCTATTTTATGCAGTAATTGACGAAGTTGACTCAATCTTAATTGATGAGGCTAGGACACCTTTAATAATTTCTGGAAGGGTTGAAGAATCAACAAAATGGTATCTTCAATTTTCAAAATTAGTTAAACAAATGAAAAAAGACATTCATTATGAAGTAGATGAATCAAAAAAACAAATTCATCCCACTGAGGAGGGTATTGAATTTATTGAAGGAAAATTAGGTATTGATAATCTCTATGAAAATACATCTACCAATTTTATTCATTATTTAACAGCTTCTTTACGCGCAAAAGAAATTTATAAAAAAGACATTGATTACATAAAATCTGATGGGCAGGTAAAAATTGTAGATGAATTTACAGGACGTGTTCTGGAAGGAAGGCGTTATTCTGACGGACTTCATCAAGCAATTGAGGCAAAAGAAAATGTAAATATTCAGGATGAAAACCAAACTTTAGCATCGATCACATATCAAAATTATTTTAGGATGTATGAACATCTATCTGGTATGACAGGTACGGCAAAAACTGAAGAAGAGGAATTAATTCAAATTTACAATCTTGAGGTGGTGGAGATACCAACGAATCTGCCGGTAGCAAGAAACGATAATCAGGACACAGTTTACAAAACAAAGAAAGCCAAACTAAATGCAGTTGTAGATGATATAAAAAAAAGACATGAAATTGGACAACCAGTTTTACTAGGTACAGTCTCAGTTGACTCATCAGAAGAAATTTCAAAAGAATTAACAAAAAATAGTATTAAGCATTCTGTTTTAAATGCAAAAAATCACCTAGAAGAAGCATCAATTATTGCTCAAGCCGGTCGATTAAAATCCGTTACCGTTGCAACGAATATGGCAGGAAGAGGTGTAGATATCAAATTAGGTGGTAACAGTGAATTTATGGCTAAAAATGAAGCAGAAAAAGAAAACAAAATAGATGATGAAAAATATATGGAGGGGTTAATTGAGAAATTTGATACCTTGATAAATAACGAAAAAGAAAAAGTAATTGAACTTGGGGGTCTTTATGTAATTGGCACAGAAAGACATGAATCTCGTAGAATTGATAACCAATTAAGAGGAAGGTCAGGAAGACAGGGCGATCCAGGTGAGTCAAGATTTTACATAAGTCTTGAAGATGACTTAATGAGAAGATTCCAAGGTGAAAGAATTCAATCAATTATGGATAAGCTCAACTTGCCTGATGATGAAAAGATTGAGCAAAGTATGGTAACTAAAAGTATCGAAAGAGCTCAAGCGCAAGTCGAATCCTTAAACTTTGAAATAAGGAAGAATGTTTTAAAGTTTGATCAGGTCCTCAATCAACAAAGAGATGTTATTTATAAATGGAGACGAGAACTTCTAAAATCTGACAATATAGAAAATTTGATTACTGATTGGCGCGATGACATATTTGATGAATTACAAAATAATGTTGATAATTATAAAACACAATATGAAACACTCGAAGATTATAGAAATTTTGTTGAAGATGAGTTGAGTTTAATTTTATCTGACAACGTAAAAAAACAGATATTGCAAACCATAGAAGTAAATGATAACTTAGAAATAATATCAAGTCTGAAATCCCTTTACAATAAAAATTACGAATCAGATAAAAATAATTTCATGAATTTAGCAAGAATGGGCTCACTTTCGTTCATAGATCAATCCTGGAAAAATCACCTTTCGGAAATGGATTATCTCAGATCAGGTATTGGATTAAGAGCAATGGGTCAAAGAGATCCGCTAGTTGAATATCAAAAAGAAGGATATGATTTATTTGAAGAATTAATTCATAATGTAAAGTTATCTGTTGTTAGACTTTTATTAAACTTTGAAAAGGTTTCGGTAGAAAATAATCTAAGGAAAGAAGAGATAAAAAAAGTAAACCTAAACAATAAGGATAAGATCGGAAGAAATGATCCTTGCTATTGTGGGTCAGGTTTAAAATATAAAAAGTGTGGAATGCTAGATAAATGTACAAAGAACTCATAAATAAGATATCAAATTTTAAAGAAAGATTGACTTCAGCTAAGGAGTATCTTTGACTTTGAAAATAAAAAAGATCAACTTTCCGAAATAAATAAAGTTATTTCTGAAGAAAATTTTTGGACTACAAATCCTAATGCTCAAAATATTGTCAAGAATGCTTCAAATATTGAAAAAATAGTAAATTTGTTGGAAGTTATCGAGGCTGAAATTAAAGATCTCGAAGAATTCATTGAATTGAGTAAAGATAACTCATCTGAACTAGATGAAATAAAGAATCAACTTATTAATACAGAACAAAAAATTATTGATTTAGAAGAAGAATCTTTATATTCGGAAGAGTTTGATAACCACTCCGCCGTTTTAACAGTTAATGCGGGTGCAGGAGGGGTTGATGCGCATGATTGGGCAGAGATGCTATTGAGAATGTACACAAGATTTTTGGATAATAATAATATGAAATATGAAATTGAAGAAATTTCTGCTGGAGAGGAAGCGGGCATTAAGTCAGGATCAGTAAGAATTGACAATTACCGAGCGTATGCAAATTTAGAAAGTGAAAGAGGAGTTCATAGATTAGTCAGAATAAGCCCATTTGATAGTAATAAAAGAAGACATACTAGTTTCGCAGGAGTTGATGTTGTTCCATTAATTGATGATTCAGATGAGTTTGATTTAAATGATGATGATATCCGTATTGATGTTTATAGATCATCTGGGGCTGGAGGCCAACATGTAAATACAACTGATTCAGCAGTTAGAGTTACTCATATTCCAACGGGAATAGTAGTGGCCTGTCAGGCTGAAAGATCACAGTTACAAAACAAAATACGTGCTTTAGCCCTTCTAAAATCAAAATTAATATTGTTAGAAAGAGAAGAAAAATTAAAAAAACTTGACTCAATTAGAGGGGAACAAGTTGAAGCTGGCTGGGGTAGGCAAATTAGGTCATACGTTATGCAACCTTACCAACAAGTTAAAGACTCAAGAACAAATATTGAAGTTGGAAATATCCAGTCAGTTTTGGATGGAGATATTAACATATTTATCAATGAGTATCTAAAATGGCGTAGACAGGGATTAAATGATTAAGTTAGATAATGTTTCGTTAGTTTTTCAAGGTGGAAGTGTTGCACTTTCGAATGTTACTACAGAGATTTCAGAGGGTGAATTTGTTTATCTTATTGGTCATTCTGGAAGTGGAAAATCATCCTTACTTAAACTTCTTTACAAAGAGTTTTCTCCGACAAAAGGAGATATAGAAGTTGTAGATATGGATGTAACGAGCCTGCCAAAATGGAAAATACCTTTGTTGAGAAGAAAACTAGGAATTGTTACTCAAGAACCACAGCTTCTTGAAGATAGAACAACTTTTGAGAATATAAGTTTTGCTCTTGAAGTACTTGGGTTTCAAGAAAAAGAAATTGATGAGAAGACCAGTACATTGATTGATTTAGTTGGATTAAACGAAAGTATGTATAAATTCCCTAGTCAACTTTCAGGAGGAGAGCAAACAAGAGCATGTATAGCAAGAGCACTAGCATCAAATCCACTTGTCCTTTTATGTGATGAACCTACAGGCAATTTAGATCCAGAACTTAGCATTCAAATTATTACATTATTAGAAAAAATCAATAGGGCTGGCACAACTGTATTAATGGCAACACATGATTCATCGATAGTAAATAGAAGAAAAAAAAGAGTGTTACAACTAAAGGACGGAAAATTAATGAGTGACGTAGATCAAGGAAGGTATGTTTAAAGGTTTATGAAAAAATTAAACTATGTTCTCAAGAATACGTTCATAAATATGAGAAGAAATCCATTACTAGTTGTTGCAACAATGCTTGCAGTATTGGTATCTTCATTTCTTGTTTTTACCACACTTTCCGCTCGTGCAATCGTTGAAAACAACACATCGCGTTGGCAAAATGGAGTTCATGTTGTTATTTTTTTGGATGATAGGGTAACTTCTACAGCTCATAAGCAACTTCAAGAAACTTTAGAAAGTTATCCAGAAGTCAGGATGGTAGAGTATTTTACAAAATCCGAGGCTTCTGATGAATTCAAATTATTATTCAAAGATCAACCTGAATTACTTCAAGAAGTAGATTTTGATATATTACCTACGTCTTTACGAATAAATCTAAATGACCCCGCAGATTATAAATTGATTATTGAAAGAATGGATGGTAATCCAGCTGTAAAAGAGATCAGAGCTTCTGGTGAAGCGATTGAACGGCTTTTGAGTTTAACAAATACACTTGTTTTATCTGCAACAATTTTTGCTGCGTTAATTGCCTTTGCAGCATTTATTTTAATTATCAACACGTTAAGGCTTACAGCTTACGCAAAGAAAAAAGAAATAAAAATAATGAGAACTATCGGTGCTTCATCTACATATATAAGACTTCCTTTTATTTTTGAAGCAGTTTTCGAATCCTTAATAGGAACAAGCATAGCTGTGGGTCTTGGTTGGGGATTTATTCAGTATTCAAAAACATCATTTATTGCTGAAAGTATTTTTGATATTGCTATTTCTGACACATATTTGATAAATCTAACTCTTATTTTGTTACTGTCGACCATTGGCTTCGGATTTTTTGCAAGCTTTGTCGGAATCAGGAAAGCCCTAAATGACTAAAAAATTCTTTTCAGTTCTAATATTATTTCTGATTTTTATACAGACAATATTTGTTGATCATTCTTTTGCAATCACGGCCGAGGAGAGACTCGAAGAAGTAGAAAAGCAGCTTATTGCAATTGCAAACCAAATCAAACAATACGAAGGTGATAAAACAGATTTAGAAAAAGCAATTTTAGCAAACGATTCATCACTGAAAAAAGTAAATAATGAGCTTGCTGAAGTTCAAAGAAGACTATTAGCAGCTGAGCTTGCCCTTGAAAAGGCACTTGAAGGATATGATGAATCTCTTAATAATCTCGCCGCGGTTCAACAAAATATTGTAAATGAACAAGTTACATTAGGAAGAACTAAAAATGAAATTGCAAAAGTAAAAGATGAGCTAGCTGAAACTCAGAAAAATTTAAATTCAGCAAAAGATGAGTTACAAGATAAGGCTGTTGATATGTACATTAATGGAGTTATGAGCCCTGCAACTGCTTTATTTATAAATCTAAATGACTTATCTGATTTTTTAGCTGCACTAGGTTATGCATCTGCAATCGTAAACACAGCTTATGAAATTATTGAGTCCTTAAATTCGTTTGAGAGTTTGTCAGAAACACAAACAGAGTTCTTATCAGAACGTGAAGAAGAAAGAGAAGAAATAATTACCTCCCTTCAAGTTGAAGAGGAAAAGAAGAATCAGATTTCTATCGAGGCTGAAGAGTACGCAGATGAAGTTGAGGAAAGTAGAAATAGAGTTGAAAGGGAAAAGCGTCAAGTTGAAAATAAAAAGGCTGCTGTTTTAGCAGAAAGAAAGAAAGCTCAGAATCTTTTAACTCAAGCAAATAATCAATTGGCCAAATTAGATGCTGAACACGCAAATCTTGAAAAGCTTGAAGATGCTATCCAGGCTGACATTAACAGATTAAGTACTCTTGGTGGCGTAGCACCAAATAAGTTAAGCTGGCCTATAACCGGTAGTTATGTTTCAAGTGGATACAAGTGGAGAAGATTTAGGGGCACTACTAGTTTTCATGGAGCTATAGATATTCCAGGAAGAACAGGGACACCTATAAAGGCTGCAGCAGGTGGAGTAGTCATTCTTGCCAGATACTATGGTTTAGCTGGTAGAACAGTTTTTATTGATCATGGTGGGGGAATGACAACACTTTATTTTCATATGAATGAAATACGAGCATCTGTTGGCCAAACTGTTATTACAGGTGATGTCATTGGTACTGTTGGTACTACAGGTAGATCAACAGGCCCACACTTACATTTTGAAGTCAGATTAAAGAATCCAAATTCGGTCAGTTGTAGCCTTCCTTACTTAGATCCTACTTCTAGAGGAAGAATGAATCCTTATTGTTTTTTAGATAGATGAAAGTTTTTGCAGAGAATCGTAAAGCAAGAAATTCCTATGAATTTCTTGAATTTTTTGAAGCTGGAGTTGTGCTGACTGGTCCCGAAACAAAAAGTGCAAGAAATGGAGGAATCTCGATTATTGATGCATTTGCCACAATAGAGGAAGAAGAAGCTGTAATAAGAGAAATGAATATTGAGCCTTACAAATATGCTGATTTAATTGATTATGACCCCAAAACCCCTAGAAAACTTTTGCTCCATAAAAAAGAAATAAAAAGACTTATCGGATTAATATCAACAAAAGGTCTTACCCTTATTGCAACAAAAGTCTTTGAAAAAAATGGATATATAAAAATTCAACTAGCTCTTGCAAAAGGTAAAAAAGTAATCGACAAAAGAAGAAAGATTACAGATAAAAGAGTTAGAAAAGAAATTAGAGATTTAAAATAATTTCTTTTTTAAATTACTTTTATAAATTTATAATTTATAAACTTAATAAGAAATTAAAGGAAATAATGGTAAAAGAAATAAATGCTGAAGAATATTCAGAAATTTTAAATTCATCTAATCCAGTTGTTATTGATTTTCATGCTACTTGGTGTGGACCATGTAAAGTATTGAGTCCGATTTTAGAAGAATTAGATGATGAAATAGAAGGTGTTGAGTTCGTTAAACTTGATGTTGATCAGCATCCTCAAATTGCTGGACAAAATCAAGTTATGGGCGTACCAACCGTTGTTATTTTAAAAGATGGTGAAGTTAAAGATAGGTTTGTAGGCGTTCAACCAAAAGAAGTTATAAAAGAAAAAATTACTTCACTAGGTTAATAGTGTTACGAATTGTATTAGTTTTACAAGTACTAATACTTTTGTTGTTCGGATTCTTTATTTTAAATATTCAAAATACAGTAAATGAGCTATCAAGTCAATTAGAAACTGCGCTCCAAACAATAGAGGATATGAAAACTGTGCTTCCTGAAATTGAAGAAGCAGTTGAGAACTTTAATCAATTAGAGCCATTATTCGAGAACCTTGGAAAACTTAGTGAATTACTCTCAGTATTAACTGATCCATTTGGTTCAAATGGATAATCAATCAGGAATTATCATGTACAGCACACAGTGGTGTGGAGACTGTGTAAGATCAAAGAAAGTTTTTGATAAGTTGAATATCAAATTTACTGAAATTGATATTGACTTTGATAAAGATGGATATGAAATAGCTAAGAAATTACAAAATCAAAATCCTAGGATACCAACTATAGTATTTGAAGATGGAAGCTATTTAGTTGAACCATCTGATGTTGAACTCATAGATAAACTAAATTCTTTATAATTTGAGTGATGTTGGATAATAAAATAAATTCTCAAGATTTTATAAATTTTTGTAATGAAACTCTTGATATTTCTGGAAAAATTGCATTAGCTCATTTTCGCGACATAAGAGATCTGACAATTAAAGTTGATGAAAGTCCAGTTACTCTTGCGGATAAACAAATTGAACAAGTAATTAGAAGAGAAATAGAAAAAAAGTATCCAAAGCATAATATTGTCGGTGAAGAGTTTGAAGTCCTTAATAATGAATCCGAATATACATGGTATATCGACCCAATTGATGGAACCAGAAGTTTTATAGCTGGAAAAAATGATTTTGGAACTTTGATTGGACTGGTCAAAAATGATGAGATTATTGGAGGAGTAATTGATTGTCCAGCCTTAAAAGAAAGATGGGTTTCCTTTGAGGAAAATGTAACTATGGTAAATGGAAATATTACTCAATGTAGAAAAATCGACAAACTTGAAAATTCAGTTATGGCAACAACTTCAAGTCATCAATTTGGTATGAAGAAATGGAGAGCTTATCAATCTCTTGAAGAGAGTGTTAAAGTTACGACCACTGGAAGTGACTGTTATAACTATGGATTGTTAGCTAGTGGGTATGTAGATATTGTTGCTGAAAAACTTACTGCTCCTCACGATTATTTACCACTAATAAAAATTGTTGAAGGCTCAGGTGGTGTCATGACAGACTGGGATGGCAACAGACTTCCTTTCGATGATAAAGATGTTTATGTTTTAGCCTCAGCCTCTAAAGAACTCCATGAGTTAGCATTAGAGAAATTAAAAAATTAATAATATGAAAATCTTAGTTTGCGACAGGTTAGAGGAAAAAGTTTTAGATAAATTTGAAGAGCTTGGTGAAATTACAAATATTTCTGAATCCAAAACAAAAACGGAAGATTTGAAAAGTAATATCGTCGATACGGAGATTGTTGTTATTAGAAGTGGTACCAAAATAAATAAAGATATTTTAGAAAATGCAAACAATTTAAAAATTATTGCAAGGTGTGGAGTAGGAGTAGACAATGTTGATGTAGAGGAAGCAACCAATAAAAAAATTTACATCACTAACTCGCCAAATGCAAATATAATTTCAGTTGCTGAATTAACAATTGGGCTTATCATTTCAGCTGCTAGAAAAATCCATGTATCAAATAATTCGCTTAAAGACAAAAAATGGGATCGTAATAAATTTCTTGGAACTGAACTTTATCAAAAACAATTAGGATTAGTTGGCTTTGGAAAAGCGGCAAAAGAAGTTGCAAAAAGATTGTCTGCGTTTGGAATGAACATAGTTTTTTATGATCCTTATGTAGATAGTTCTACAATAGAGGTTAAAAAAGTTGATCTTGACGAACTGTTGAAAACATCAGATGTTATATCAATTCATGTTGTAAAAACTGAAGAGACAACAAACTTGATCAATAATGAAAAGCTTAATTTAATCAAAAAAGGTGGAATTTTAGTAAATACATCAAGAGGAGGAATAATTGATGAAAAATCTCTTTTCCAAAAAGCAAATGAAGACCTTATTTTTGCCGGCCTAGATGTGTTTAGTCAAGAACCACCTGACATTAATGAAACATTTTCAAAATCAAACATTGTTACCACTCCTCATCTTGGTGCATCAACTTATGAAGCACAATTAAAAGCAGGTTTAGAGACTGTACAAAATGTCTCGGATATATTGAATGGTGAGCTTTCAAGCGTATTAAATATTTAAAAAAATAAAAAAAGTATTTGTTATAACAATTAAATTTAGTGATAATGAAATAACCAATTAGTTGTTACTGGCACCAATTAATTATCAATTTCGGGCAAATAAGAATACGTATTAATACCAAATTCTTTTTCTAAAATTTCATAAATTGGCCATCCATAAGGTTCGCAACCCATGGTAGATTTACTTTGTTGCATCATTACTGGTGCTAAAGCACCTTCTTTTGGACAACCAACATGACCCCATTCTAAAATGTGTCCAACTTCATGATTTATAAGATACAATCTATATGTTTCTAAATCAGATCCAAAATCAATTGCACCATTAACCCATCTAAAAAAATTTATAATAATTTGTTGTTCATTTCTACATGAATATATTCCATTAGTCTCGAGTGGATAACATAACTCATCAGTTTTTTCGGGCGATGCAAAAATGAATTCAAATTCACTTTCGACATTATCAACTAGCTGAAACTCTTTCTCGGTTACTTTAATCCAACCTCTTGAATCATTGAGGATTGAAGTGATTAGCTTTCCGATACAATCAACTTTTAGTTGAAGTGTTGACTCTATTTTTAAGTTGAAATTTATTTTATTTTCGTCGTATGTAAATACCTCAAGAGGTTTTATCCATTCTTCATCTGTATTATTAGGCTCATATTTTTTACACCCACTTTGTAAGTAATCATAAGAAATTTTTTTACTATTATTTATTTCTTCTTTTGTAGCAAATATTGCTGTCTGATTTGGTGGAATAGTAGTTGTAGTTGTAGTGCTCGTACTAGTTGTAGATGTTGTTGTAGTTGTTTCCATCAATGTTGTTGGAGTAGAAGTTGATGTTGTTGAATTAATTGAAATTGTTGTAGTCGTTTCAATTTCAGCCTCTGATTGGATACTGGTTTGCTGATCAACATTATCCTCAGAAAATATAAAAAATGACAATCCTGCTATTCCAATTAATGCAATGAACAATATAACTAATCTTGAGTTGTTACTCATTGTTTAATGTTATATCTTGAAAAACAATGAAACAATATTTATTTGTTTTTATAACCTTTTTTATCTATGAATTCTTCTGGTTCTAATCCAAGTCCATCTGCGACTCTATTTATATAATTAAAATATGCAATAATTTGCACGATTTGTGAAATATCTTTATCTGATAAATCGTAACTCTTCAATAATTCAATATCTTTCTTATTAACTTTACTTGGGTTTTCCGTTAATTTTTTCGCAAATTCACACATTGCCATTTGTATTGGTGAGATAGAACTTGTGGTCCAGTCCTCTGCTATTTCATCTACTAATTTTTGATTATCTGTCTCCGACCGAAGATCATACAAATGTGCCCTTATTCAATATTCACACTCGTTTGAAATAGAAGTGACAACAGCTAATAATTCACTATCGAACCTCGAAATATTTGAATTACCAAACATTGTTGATCCATATAGATTCATTGAGTGTTTTAATATTTCAGGAGTTTGTGATTGAATTGTAAGCACATTCCAAATTCTTCCAGCTCTACGCATACCTTTTTCGTACTCTTTTTTTAATAAGCCAGATGATTCTTCAAATTTGAATAATTTTATAAATGCCATATAAGTAATTTTTACTTAAAATAAAAGCGTATGCAACTTCCAGATGAACTTAAACAAGCAATTGATAACAATGCCTTTTGTGCATTATCAACCAAAATCAATGAAAAAGAGATGCAGAATCATTTAATGTGGGTTGATTACAAAGATAATAAAATTCTTATCAATACAGAACAAGGAAGAAAAAAAACAGAAAACATAAGGAAGGAACCATATATTTCACTCGTTATATTTCATCCATCTGATATGTATACATGTTGGGAGATAAGGGGCGTCGTTGAGAATATTGTTCAAGATTCGACTGCAAACGACCACATAGATTATTTATCAAATAGATATTCAGGTAAGCCCTATGGTAGAACAGAAGATGTTACTTGGGAGCAAGCAGGATTCAAATCCAGAGAAATTTGGGAAATTGATGTTAGTAAGGTTATATCAATGGTCAGTAGAGCTCAGACCAAATCAGAACCTGAATGAAATTTCAAAAAAGGACTTTCTTCAAATAATTTTGCCTGAGTGTCGTTAAGATTTTTCTTTATTAACTCTTCAGCATCGAAAGTTAAATTACCACCTCTAGATTCAAGGTGTCCTGTTTTTCTAAATATTTTGTCTGGAATTTTCTTTAATAGTCTTTTAAAAACTTCTTCAGATACTCTTAAATATTTTGCAAGAGTTAACTCTACTTTAATTGATTCAGGAATGACATTACAAGCAAAAACATATAAGGATGCAAACATAGACCAATCAAGATCACTCGGTCTTCTTGATTTTTCATATACAGAAAAATCATATTCTAAAAACGAATCAAATGGTGAATAATTAAACGTTGCTTTATCACTCAACTGCTTAAATAAAAATCTATCGAGAAGTTTAAGATCTAGATTATTTAGGTTTTGTTCCAATCCAACTTTTGATAATGAGAGTTCATCTTCAAGATGTTTTATAGTTAAATTATTTATAACAATTTTTCCAAAATAGTTAACAATCTTAATTTCTACACTTACGTTTTTAGGTATAAATAACAGACCATCATTATCCTCAAAATCTATTGAGATACTTAGTTCCTCGTCTAAATCAAAAGTTTGTTTATCAATTTTCATATAATAAATATGTATTGGCTAATAACTATTGTAAAGGCATAATAGTGATATGGGGGTGAACTGGCTTCGACTTTGAAGCGAGCCTCTCAGTAGCGAGCTGAGGGTCCTAGGGCCTCATAAAAAACGTAGGAAAAAAAAGATAACTGCCAAACCTAAATTGGCCGTAGCAGCTTAATTGTTGCTCGTCGACTATCGGGGCTCCCACCTCGGATAGTATCGGCGTCGAAATGTGGGATGCTAAGTTAGCTTACCGACTAACTTTTAAGATTTAAGGTAGAAACTATTGAGAATTTGTTTCTGGTGACTCTCTCAATAGTATTTCACCAGATGCGCTCGGAGAAGCTGTTGGGTAGCTTAAAAGGACCGGGGTTCGACTCCCCGCACCTCCACCAAAATGAATTTAAACAACACATATGACTATGCAGTGATTGGAGCTGGAATCGTTGGTTTGTCTACAGCTCTTTACTTACAAAAACAAAATGTAAGTGTAGTTGTACTTGAAAAAGAAAAAGAACCAGGACTTCATCAATCTGGACGTAATTCAGGAGTCATTCATTCAGGAATCTACTATAAGCCAAATTCAAGTAAGTCTGAACTTTCTATAAAAGGAAGAAATTTGCTTGTTGAATATTTACAAAAGAAAAATATTAACTTTCGGCAAGAAGGAAAGATAGTAGTTGATAATGATCTTGATAAATTAGAGAGTTTATTAGAAAGAAGTATTGATCTAGAGATGGAAGGTGTAAAAATTGTTCAAAACGATGAACTTCTTTCTATTGAACCAAATTCAGTAATGTTAAATGGACTTTTTGTTCCTCAGGCAGGAGTTGTCGACTATAAAGAAGTTGTTCAGGCATATGCAAATGATTTTATAGAGATGGGTGGAGAAATAAAATATATTCAGGAAATAAAAGAGATTGAAAATAAAAATGGTTTGAAATCTATTTCGGGAAATAAATATACATACAACAGTGAATTTTTAATTAATTGTGCAGGTCTTTTCTCAGATGAAATTGCAAAATTAGACAATATGTCTCCAAATGTAAAAATAATTCCTTTTAGGGGGGAGTATTACAAAATAAGTAACACAAAAAATAACATCTTAAATAATATGATTTACCCATTAGCTGATCCAGATCTTCCATTCCTAGGTATACATTTAACAAAAACTGCAAATGGTGACATCGAGGCTGGACCAAATGCAGTGCTAGCTTTTTCAAAAGAGGGCTATAAATGGACAGATATTAATTTTGTAGATTTAACAAAAGTTTTGACTTTCCCTGGAATGCTAAAGCTTGGAAAAAAATATTTCAGGACTGGAATTTCTGAAATGTATAGATCATTAAATAAAAATATTTTTGTAAAAGAGATTCAAAAATTAATTAATGGAGTAAATCTAAAAGATATCAAACAAATTCCATCTGGTGTAAGAGCACAAGCTGTTGATAAAGATGGGAATTTAGTCGATGACTTTCTTTTTGAAGAGGGAGAAAATTCATTACATGTCCTTAATTCACCAAGTCCTGCAGCAACCGCTTCTTTAGCTATTGGAGAATCAATAGTCTCAAAAATATTAAATTAATTTATCTTTTTATCTTTCCTGTTTGAACATCCCATAATTTCGCGTACACACCTTGATTGTTCAGTAGTTCATCATGAGTACCATACTCAACTATCTCACCTGACTCTAATACATAAATTAAGTCAGCATTTCTTATGGTAGAAAGCCTATGGGCTATAGCAATTACAGTTCTTCCTTCTTTCAATGTCTCAAGCGACTCCTGGATTGCAGCTTCAGTTTCATTATCAACGGCTGAAGTTGCTTCATCAAGAATTAATATCTCAGGATTTTTCAATATTGCTCGTGCAATAGATATTCTTTGTCTTTGTCCACCCGAAAGTTTTTGCCCCCGCTCACCAACAATAGTATTTTCTTGGTTAGGAAGTTCACTTATGAATTTATCAGATTCAGATAAACGAGCAGCATTCCAAACATCTTCCGTTGACGCATCTATATTTCCATAAGCTATATTTTCAAAGACCGTTCCCTCAAACAAAAATACATCTTGACTAACAAGTCCTATTTTGCTTCGAAGACTATCAATTACTAAAGATTCAATTTCATTATTATCAAAAAATATTTTTCCAGAATTTTTTTCATAAAATCTGAGAATTAATTTAATTAGTGTTGATTTCCCAGATCCTGTACTACCAACAATTGCCGTCGTTTTTCCTTTCATAATTTCGATGTTTACATCTTTCAAAACGGGAAAGTTAGAAACGTATTCAAAATTAAGATTTTCAAATTTAATACTTTCTTTAAGTTCTTCCAAAGAGGTATTTCCATCGTTGATTAGAGGTTTAGTTTCTTTCAAATTGATAATTCTTCTAAAAGATGCCATGGCTTTTTGATAAACATCAAAAATCATTCCTAACTCGGTCAATGGCCATAAAAGTCTTTGGGTAATAAATAACATGACAGAGTACATCGCAACTTTTATTTGCCCGTCTAGAGCAAGAAATCCACCGATGAGTAGTGTTGCAGTAAAGCCAAATAATATAGCAATTCTTATTATTGGTATGAACGCGGCAGATAGTTTTATTGCTTCATAATTTGCAGTTTTTACCTCCTTCGATGCCTCATTAATTCTTTTATATTCTCTGTCCTTTCTATTAAAACTCTTTACTGTTAGGACTCCTGTTATTGAATTAGAAAGGTGAGCATTCAGCGATTCAACATTATCTCGTATTTTTGAATATCTTTCAGCAATTCTTTGTGTAAATTTATAAGATCCAAAAATAATTACTGGAATTGGAATAAATGCAAAAACTGCTACTAAAGGTGATATATAAATAAAGGTTCCACCGATGACTATTACGGTTGTTGCTGTTTGAATTAAACGATTAGCTGCTTCATTTAAAAACTGTTCCATTTGATTTACATCGTCATTCAATACTGCCATTAGGCGTCCAGAAGATTTATTCTCAAAAAAAGATAGATCTAAATCTAAGGTTTTTTCAAAAGTTTCAGTACGTAAGGAATGTTGGAGATCTTGTGCAATATTTCTCCAAGTAACTGCTGCGACATAATCAAAAATTGATTCAAAACCCCAAATTACAAAAGTAATAAATGCAAGAATAATTAATTGTTGTCGTCTGTCTTCAAACCCAAATGAACCAATGAAAGAATCAGATCCCTCCACAACAATATCAATTGCTACACCAATTAAGACCGGAGGAGCGAGATCGAACAATTTATTTAAAATTGAATAGAGGATTCCTCTTTTAACTTTTGTTTGATTTTGTTGAGCGTATTTATATAAATCTCTAAGATTATTTTGTTTCATTGGTTGTTACTTTACTTAGTTTGTAAATTATTTATACCATCTCTTATTTCTTTAAGAAGGGTTACTTCTTTTGACTCTGTAGCAACAACGTCTTTATTATCTTCATCATCAACCATATCTTCAAAATGATTGTAAGCCTTTATGACTAGAAACATCACAAATGCAATGATTAAATAATTGATTATCTCTCCAAGAAATGCTCCAAAACTACCTGATTGTAATCCGGAGTTAGGATCTACATCACCAAAAAGTCCAAGATTGTCAAGGTTTGGAAGATTAATAATTAATCCAATTAATGGCTCAATTAACCTTTTAGTGAATACATCTACTAATGATTTGAATGATGCACCCATAACAAATGCAACCCCAAGTTCAACTACATTTCCTCTATTGATAAAATTTCTAAACTCTTTTACCATGAATCCTCCTATTTGTATCTCAATAGTTAAGATTACAATTATTCTTAAGTCCTATGAGAAAATATATAAATTATTTACTTGTTTTATGCTTAGTTTCCAGTTGTTCATCTGAAACAGAAGCACAACAAGAAGTTCTTGAACCTTTAACAACGACTACTTCAACTTCAACATCTTCTACTCTTACAACAGTTCAAATAACGGATGAGGACATTGTCATTGATGAATTTGGAATTGAACTACTAGATGTAAGTCCTGAAATGAAACAACAATTTGACGAGCTTATTGCGTTTGTTGAAAAAAGAACAGGCTTGTCTTTCTCAGAATATCCAAAATTTAATCTATACACATTGGATGGTTATAGAGATTACAGTGCTGCCTCCTATCTTGATGATTTCGAAAAAGATTATGAAGAAGGAGAGTGGGAGAGAGCAGTATTATCGGAAAATATGTGGGGTTTAACTAATGCATCACCTAAAGAATTGAAACAATTAATAGTAGAATTTCAAAGATGTGCTTCAGCTGGATCATACAATTTACTTGATCAAATATTACGAGTTCCAATTAAACGTAATCAGACAAAGTTGAATCTTTGGGAACAATCTGTGATAGTCCATGAATTGGTACATTCACTACAAGGTCAAGTTGTTGATCTTTCAGAATGGTATTCAACCATGAAGGACAATGACGACTTCATGAATTATCCCGGAAGAAGATCCATTATGGAAGCTCAAGCAGATCTTGTGCAAGCTTATTGGCAATCTAATTTAGATCCCTACGATAGAGAGAGATTATCTTCAGAGCGACCAAATTTCAGATGCTCGGTATCACTACCTGAATATTTTTATATACCGTTTGACCTTTATTATGATTTTGGAGGAAGGCTTGGTAAAGAAATTCATTCAAGTGGAAAAATGGAAGCTCTTAATGAAGCCTTATATCAATTACCTACTGCTGAACAAATTTATGCACCAGAAAAATATTTTTCTGAAGAGCCTTACATTAATGTTGAAATTGAAAATTTAGAATTTGAAAATTTTGCTGTTGTTGATGAAGGACAAATTGATTCACTCGACCTAGTATATTTGCTCCAAACCAAAATTGGCCAAAAAGATGCGGTTAATGCAGCAATTGGTCTGGGTGGCGGATCTTGGGTTGATTATGTTAATGACTCAAACGATTTATTTATGACAGTCAAGATATCAGGGGACGATGTCAACGAATTGAATGAGATTTCAGATGCATTTCAAAATTGGGCAGATTTTCAAATAAGATTTACTAAAAGTTCGAACAATTCAAGCTGGAAAGGAATTTTGTATGAAGGTGATACAAACTTTTGGATTTATAACGATGGAAATTATCTAAGGCTAGCATTGTCAAATGATATAGAATTCATGATATCTTTTCTAAGTAGTTGTTCTGATGAACAATGTAATACAAGTTTTTAAAATGGGAACTTTTTACATTTGTCCAACTCCCATTGGGAACTTAAACGACATATCAACAAGATTGACCCAAGTTTTATCTGAAGTAGATATTGTTTATGCTGAAGATACACGTGTAGCAAAAAAATTATTATCACATTTGAATCAGAAAAAAGAAGTTCGTTCATATTTCAAAGGAAATGAAGTAAAAAAAATTGATGAGATACTTAAGTTATTAGATGATGACAAATCGATTGCAATGATCTCAGATGCTGGAACGCCACTCATCTCTGATCCTGGCAACACACTTGTAAAGGAATTAATCAAAAGTAACATTGAAATTGTATCTATACCTGGCCCGTCAAGTGTTTTAGTTGCTTTGACTTTGTCAGGTTTTGATACAGAAAAATTTACTTTCTTGGGTTTTGTTCCAAAATCAGGAAAAGAGAGATCTGAATTTTTTAACAATATCCAGGAAACTCAATTGACATTAATATGTTTTACTTCTCCAAATAGATTAAAGAAAGACCTGGAGGAATTTGTAAATAAAAATATAGAAAATGAAATAGTTGTATGCAGAGAGCTTACGAAAAAATTTGAAACAATTTATAGGGGTACTGCAAAGACCCTTTTGAGAGATATTCCGGATACTGAATATAAAGGAGAGGTAACCCTCGTTATTGATAAGTCACAAAAGATAAAATCTATTGATGTAGACACTGAAGATCTAGCAAAAAAGTTGATTGAGTACAAGATTCCAAAAAGAGAAATTGCAAAGATTATATCATCGATAACTAAAGAAAAGGTTAATAATATTTACGATCTAATTAAAAATCTTTAATTGCCTCCACACAACTTTTACATAAATACTTATCTTTAATTTGTACTTCAATTTTTTCTTTTCCACATATTGTGCAAACATTATTATTTTTAGTAATTATTAATGCTTGATTTTCGACATGCATCGATATTTCATCATTGTGTTCAACATTAAGAGCTTTTCTAATGGATTTAGGTATTACAACCCTCCCTAGGTTGTCTATCTTAGATTTATTACCTTTGACCATATTTTTAATACTCCTATTCTTATAGTAGTGAATAAATCGCAATCATTTATGGAAATCAAATGGGTTGATACTCATTGTCATTTACAATTATTAGACAAAAATTTGGACGAAAATCACTACAAGAACATTGAATTTTTAATAATACCCGGAGTTGATGTCGAATCATCTTCAAATGCAAAAGAGATAAGTTCATCATTAGAAATAGAAAGTTACTGGTCTGCCGGCCTGCATCCTCATGATGCAAAACTTTTAGATACTCAAAGAAACGATCTTGAAAAACTTTTTGTTGAAGCAGATTTAATTGGAGAAACGGGCCTTGATTTTTATAGAAATTTATCCACCAAAGAGGAACAGAAAGAAAACTTTTTGTTTCACTTAGAATTTTCAAAACAATTAAATAAACCAATTATTATTCATTGCCGTGATAGTTTTCAAGATACTTACGATTTATTAGTTGAGTTTAACAACCCATCATCGGTTATTTTACATTCTTGGACAGGGGGCAGAAAATGGACAAAACGATTTAGGGAATTAGATGTTTACTTTTCAATTTCTGGAATAGTAACTTATGAAACTGCAAAAGATTTACAATTATCTGTACAAGAGATACCAATTAATAGGTTACTGCTAGAAACAGACACACCATATTTGACACCTATGCCGTTAAAGGGACAAGATAATAGACCAAATTTTATAGAGCACACAGCATCAAAAATATCGAGTCTATTAGATATAGATGAAAATAAATTATCTGAAATTACAATTAGAAATTCCAGAGAGTTATTAAAGGGGCAATCTTGAGCGAAGTATTTTGGATTAATAAATTAAATATTAAACCAAAAAAGAATTTGGGACAAAACTTTTTAATTGATACAAATATTTCAAGGAAAATTACGAAACTTGTTCAAGGTCAATTAGCTGATCCAATTATAGAAATTGGGCCAGGAACAGGATCATTGACTAATGAATTACTAAAGGATAATTACAGGATTAAAGCTGTAGAAATTGATAAAGAATTAGTCAATCTTCTCTCTGAAAGATTTAGAGATGTACCAAACATAGAGGTAATTCATGAAGACGCAATGAATTATGATTACAACCAATTGACCGGCCCTTGGTGGATTATGGTTGGTAATCTACCATATAATATTGGAACTAGATTATTGGTTAAGCTAATTACTGAAGTTCCTCAAATACATCGATATGTTGTAATGCTCCAGGATGAAGTTGCCGAAAGAATGGTAGCAACCCCAAATACTAAACAATATGGCTCTCTTTCTGTTCTCACTTCATTATTTACTAATACAAAAATTCAATTCAATGTAAGTAAAAACTGTTTCGAACCTAAACCAAAAATTTTATCAACAGTTGTAACAATCCAAAGAGAGACACTTGTTGATGAAGCATTAAGATTAAAAGCTTTTGAAATCTCAAAAGTTGCATTTCAACAAAAAAGAAAAAAAATTAAATCAGCCTTAAGGGAGTATATTGATGAGGACATGGCTGAGAAATTATCGTTAAATCTAGATTTAAGACCACAGGAATTAACTCCTGAAGATTATTTAGCAATCGCTGAAAGCATACAATGAAAATTAAATCCTTTGGAAAAATAAATCTAAACCTAAGAGTGCTAGATGAATTAGTTAATGGACTTCATAAAATTGAGTCTTTAATCGTTCCAATAGATCTTTATGATGTTATTGAAATAAAAGAGATTAAGAATGATAAAGATATTATTACTTTCGACTCAATGAATATCCCAGAAAATAATACTGTATCTAAATCTTTAAACTTATTACGCGAAATAAATGATTTTTCTAAGTATTTTGAAATAAATATAACTAAGAATATTCCAACAGAATCGGGACTTGGAGGCGGTAGTTCCAATGCAGGAGCAATATTATCGAAGTTGCCAAAAGTATATAACCTATCTATTCCATCCAATGAAGATATTGCTCAAAAAATTGGTAGTGATGTACCTTTCTTTATTAATGGACAACCAGCGTTTGTAACAGGAATCGGTGATATTATCGAGCCAAAAAAAATTGATATTGAATTAAATATGTTACTTGTGGTGCCTAATGAAATTGTCTCAACTGCAAAAGCATTTTTAGAGTTTGATCGATTAAAAAATAATTCAACTTTAGTAAATACGTATAAAGATATAAAAATATTTAACGACTTCTGGAATCCATCAACAACAATTGAACCCAAATTAATAAAAATTAAAGATTACTTAGAATCATCAACGGATGAAGAATTCTTTTTGTCTGGGAGTGGTAGCTCTTTGTTTTGTCTTGGCACTTTGGATAACTTACAAAAAAAGATTGACCTTATAGATGAGAACCAATTTAGAATTGTAAAAATAGTAAAAAAAATTGATTTTAGTTTGGAAACAATTTCAGATTAGAATTAAGACAAGTAATGGGGGATGGTGTAATTGGCAACACATTGGGTTTTGGTCCCAACGTTGAGGGTTCGAGTCCTTCTCCCCCAGCCAAAAATTAAATGAGTATTTCAGGTGTAATTTTAGCTGCTGGTCAGGGGACAAGAATGAAGTCCTCCCTACCAAAAGTTCTTCATAAGGTACTTGGCATTCCAATGATAGATTATGCTCAAAAAGCAATTAGTCATTTTGATAGTAAATATGTAGTTGTTGGACATCAGTCAGAAAAAGTATCCTCAACCATATTTGAGACTTTTATTCCGGTAGTACAAAAAGAACAACTTGGTACAGGTCATGCAATTTCTACATTATTAAAAAGCAGCGAGTTTGAAAGTGATAACAGTCAATACTTAGTAGTAATTCCAGGCGATGTTCCTCTGATAAGAAAGGATGAGCTAGATAAATTAGTAAATGATGTCATAGAAAATAAAGCTGCAATCGGATTAATTTCAGCAAAAGTTAAAAACCCGTTTGGGTATGGAAGAATTGTAAAAAATAATGAAGAGTTTGAAAAGATAATTGAAGAATCCGATGCGAATGAAACTGAGAAACAAATCAATGAAATTAATTCTGGAATATATTGCATAGATATAAATTTCTTGAATTCAAATATTGGGAGTTTAGAAAGTTTAAATAATCAAAAAGAATTTTATCTTACAGATTTAATAAATATAGCTTTTCAAAACAATCTTGAAAGGGTTATAGTACAAGTAAATGAAGATTCAATACAAGGTATAAATTCCATGAGTCAGCTGAATGATGTTGAGAACACGCTTCGGAAAGAACTAATTGAATCCCACATGGAAAATGGTGTATATTTTCAAGATCCAAATTCAACATATATAGATAAATCCGTAGAGATAGCCTCCGGATCGAGAATTTTAGCTAATTGTCATTTAACGGGAACAACCAGTATTGAAAAGGATTGTGTCATAGGACCAAACTCCATAATTAATGATTCAACAATAGGCGAGGGTTCTGTTGTTCAATTTTCAGTGATCGATGAAGCTGAAATAAAAGGCAAAGCAACAATTGGTCCTTATGCTCATTTAAGAAAGGGATCTATTCTTGATGAAAATGTGAAAGTTGGAGCTTTTGCAGAAACAAAAAATTCAAAAATTGGGAAAGGCAGTAAAGTACCTCATTTGGCTTATGTAGGAGACGCAGAATTAGAAGAAGATGTAAATTTTTCAGCCGGAGCAATAACTGTTAATTATGACGGTAAAGAAAAACATAAAACTGAGATAAAGAAAAATGCATTTGTGGGTTCAGATACAATGCTTGTTGCTCCAGTGACCATTGGTGAGGGAGCTATGGTTGGTGCTGGGTCTGTAATTACAAAAGATGTTCCTCCAGGAGCTCTTGGTATCGAAAGAAATGATCAGAAAAATATTGAGGGCTATATGGATCGAAAAAATAAAAAAGGAAAGAAATGATTGAGCGAGCTGGCAAAAAGAAAATGCTCTTATTTTCAGGTTCATCAAACTCTGAATTAGCCGACAAAGTTGCAAAAGAACTTGGTACTGAGCTTGCTGAAGTAGATAAAACTCAGTTTGCTAATGGAGAAATTTATATTCGTTTACAAGAAAGTGTGAGAGGTGCTGATTGTTTTGTAATGCAAAGTCATTCAGGCCAAGTCAACTTTACAATTATGGAACAGCTTTTACTTGTGGATGCCTTAAAAAGAGCATCTGCAAAAAGAATTACTGCTGTGCTTCCGTTTTACCCATATTCAAGACAGGATAAAAAAGCATTACCTAGAGAGCCAATATCTGCTCGATTAGTTGCCGACCTATTTATTGCAGCTGGGGCCGATAGAATTGTCTCAATTGATTTACACACACAACAAATTCAGGGATTTATTGATCAGCCATTTGATCATTTGACAGCTATGCCGTTATTTGTAAATTATTTCAAAGAAAAATTTCAAGAGCCTATAACAATAATTTCCCCAGATGCAGGAGGAGTGAGAAGAGCAACAACTTTTGCTAAAAACATGGAGGCTTATGTTGGTTTTGTACACAAGAAGAGAGATCCAAAAATACATAACGAAGTAAAGGCATTTACGGTCATCGGTGAAGTTGAGGATCGACATGCGATATTATTTGATGACATAATTGATACAGGAGGCACAATTGCAGCTGCATCAAGAGCTCTAATTGAGAGAGGTGCAAAATCAGTGAGCGTAGCAGCAACTCATGGAATTTTTTCTGATGAAAGTGTCGAGAAACTTAAAGACACCCCTATAGAAGAAATCGTCGTAACAGACACACTTAAACAAAATGGGAATATAGAAAAAATAGGAAATGTAAACATTCTCTCCGTTTCATCTATTATTGCAACGGCACTAACATCTATTTTTGCGGATGATTCTGTCTCGGCAATTTTTATGGGTGAAAACGTTTTATAAGGAGATATAGTGGCTAAGCAAAAAGTAAAAATCGCACTACTTGGTTCAATGAAGGAATTTCAAACCGAAGTTGATGATAAGAAAAAATTTACAAAAGAAATTGAAGAATTAATCCAAAATGGTGGAATGTATTGGATTAAAGATGAAGACGGTGAGATCGGTATCAACGCTAAACAAATACATTCCATTGAATTTGTTGATGATACAGATAAAAGGGAAGCGGGCTTAGTTTAAGAAGTTACAAGAGTACCTGTTTTTTTGTACTCTCTTCTAATTGATTTTCTCTCGTCCTCTGTAGTTCCACCCCAGACTCCAGAGTCTTGATTTGTACGAATAGCATATTCTAAGCAATCGATCTTAACATCACATTCATTACAAATTGCTTTTGCTTCAGCAGCTTGTTTTAATGCTTTCATAGACGAACCAACTGGAAAGAATAGATCAGGATCAGCAAAAACGCATGCTCCCTCTTGCATCCAAAGTTCTTGTTCTAGGTCAAAATTTACTATTTGCACATTATTCCTTACTTTGTGAAATGTTTCACAATCTAGTGAATTTATTGTACTAAAATTGAAAACATAAGGGAGCATTTTGAGAAAAATTTTTGGTCATAGAGGTTTACCTCATATTTATGAAGAAAATACCTTCAAAAGTCTCAACAAAGCCCAAGAAATATGTGATTTTGTTGAAACAGATGTAAGAATTACAAAAGATCAAGAACTTGTTTTGTATCATGATGCAGAAATCCAAACCCAAAAAATTGAAGAATTATCCTTATCGGATATTAATGAACTTATCGATATTGAAATTTCGGAAATTCATTTAGTTTCGCGAAAACAAATAAAAGGAGATACCAATTTTGAATTAAAAATCAGCTCTAAAGATGATGATCTCAATAAAGTTTTTCTTGAAAAAATAATTAAATTAACAAATCCAGAAGATATCGTATCATCTTTTAACTGGGAGATAATTCTAAACAATAGAGAAAGCTTTAAATCCAAATATGGAATTTTAATAGATAAGGAAAACCAGCTCTTTGAAAGCAAGGCAATGTCTAATTTAGATGAAAAATTAATGTTTATGGTTGAAAAAGAAATTTTTTACTCTAGAAATTTTGATTTACCCCTTGAGAGATGTGTTGTTTGGACTGTGAATGATAAAGGTGAAATAAATAGTGTTTTAAATATGAATGTTTATGGTGTAGTGACTGATATTGGTGATAAACTTTAATTAGATAGAAAGAGAGATTATGGCTTTAGCAGATGATTTGAGCACAGATTTAAAAGAGGCAATGAAAGCAAAAGATAAACCAAAACTTGATGCTATACGACAAATTCAAACTGAAATAGCTAAAAAGAAATCTGAAAAAGGTGAAGAAGTTAATGACGAGCTTGTTCTTGGAGTAATTTCATCTTATGTCAAAAAAATGGCTAAAGCTGTAGATGAATACAACTCACTTGGTGAAAAAGGTGAAGAAATGGCCAGTAAAATTCAATTTGAAATAGATTTCCTTACAACATACTTACCTGAGCAACTTAGTGAAGAAGAAGTAGAAAAGATTATAGATGATGTTTTGGCTGAACTAGGTGATGTGGATATGTCACAAATGGGAAGAGTGATTGGTGCCGTTATGGCAAAAGGTGATGGAATTGATGGTTCCATCGTCAGTAAAATTGTTAAAGGCAAACTAAGTTAAAAAAGTAATTCTTAGATGATAAAAAAATAATCAATAATTTTTAGTTTTTAAATGGTAAGCAAATCTTTAATCTTCATACTTTTATTTTCTGCATGTTCAATAGGTGTCGACAATTCTGCAGAGGAGATAATAATTGAAACAACGATTTCAAGTACTATTACTTCTACAACTACTTCAACGACTACAACTTCACCATCAACAACGATTACTACCACAACCACCACAACCACAGTTCCAGTGAGTGATCTTATAACAATGCATCATCCATCGGAAAGAGCCGAGATAATTCAAAAATATGGTTATGGACAATTCATTGACATCATTCCCGGATATGAGGGAGATTTTAATAAGAATCTATTAATTCAATTAGCTATAAATGAATTACCCGATCCTTTTAGAACTATATTAAAAGAAGAAATTATTGTATTAAATGGATGTCATCCTTATGGAAAAGTAATTTTCAAAAGATGTGTTTATGGTGTTTTTGATCCAGTAGGTTTTGATGAAACAGGCAATTATGGAAATGATTGGGCTAAATCAATATGGATTTCTGACCGAGGTCTTGAATCTGGCCATTTAAAAGATATATTACTTCATGAAGCCGCCCATGCGTACTCGTTTAACGAACTCAGATACTGTAAAAAGCCAGGGGGACAAAGTTACAGAAGTATAGCCCATCAAAAGTTTGGTGGAGAAGAAAATCTAGCTGATATCTTTGTATATTATTTTGGTGGAAAATGGACAAATTACATAAATCTTGAGGTTTTAGATGTAGATTATCGAAAATGGATCGGCGAAATGATTGCTTATTGTGAACTTTATAATTCGGAGAAAAATACTTAGATAATCTATTTCATAATTTTGTTTGAAAGAAAATTAATGCTTTTTTAAAACTATTTGAATGTAAATATTAAATATTCTACAATTTTCCTCTATGGGTTGGAGGAAAATTTATTTTATATTTGTCTTTCTTTTTTTATGTTCCACTCTTTTTATATTTCAATATCAATCAAACGAGATCAAAGTTTTAGAGCCAAAAATTGAATTCTTTGATTGTTCAGAACAAAATTATAAAAATACAGATTTTTTGGATGTAAAAAACATCCAAACATTTTTAAAGAATGAAGATTTTTTTGAAGGTAAGCTTACTGGTTATATAGATGATAAATTGATATCTTCAATCAAGTCATTTCAAAAATTTGTTGGTATCAGAGTTGATGGGATTATCGGACCTTCAACACATAAAGCTATGACTTCTTTTGACTCTTGTGATAACAAAGTTACTGCCTTAATGATTAATTGTGGTGATTACATGGCCTATAAAGAATGTACCTTTTTTGTAGATAATTTAGATAAACCAACTACAACAACTACCATTCCGATCCAAAATGATCCCAGCAAAGTTGATTGTGATGATGGAGGTGTTATGTGGAATGGTGACAAAGGCACCCTATGGAACGCTGAAGGTGATTGGATGTCCTATGAAAATTGTGAGGAACATTCATTTGCCAAAAGCATAGGTTATGATTTTACAACAAAACCTATTCCTGGCGTTACTGAGGGTGTAAGTCTTGGTGGAGGTTCTAGTCCAACAACAACTGTACCTTCTATTTATCCAACAATAAATAATTTAGGTTCAGTAACTATCGCAGAAAACCAGACCTCTGTTATCACCATTAGTGCTACAAATCCAGCATCTGGCTCAATGACTTATGCTCTTTCTGGCACAGATGCACATTTGATGACTGTAGATTCAGATGGAGTAATTGTTTTAAACTCTGACGCAAACTATGAAGAAAAATCTAGTTACAGCCTTACAGCAGAGGTAACAAATAGCAATGGAACTACAAGTGAAGCATTTACGATAAACGTATCTGATGCTAGTGAGGATGGAATTGTTGATTTACTTTATGTCGCTGCTGGAGGAGCAAGAGACATTGATGAGAGTGCAATGAATAGCACTATTGATGATGATATAGCTACCAACAACACTATATTTACAGATAGTCAAGTTGACATTACCTATACAAAGCGTGCATTTTTGGATTCCACTGAAACTTTTAATGTTACAGCTAACCAAGAGTTCTATGATTTGTGGCAGGACTCTGACGACTCAAAGAACAAAGTAAAGTATGGTGCAGATTATGTAGTTTTTTTTAGTGGTAAAGTAGCAAATCCTGATCCGACCGATTTCTCTTACCGTTACGGTCCTTACAGCGGTTTTAACCCTAACGGAGTACTCGACTCATCAATTGACAATACTACAAATTGGTCGGCTAACGTAGGAGGTAATCTTTTAGTTACCTATGCATATTTTAGTTGTAATGCTTTTACCTTAGTCTGTACTGGACCACTAATTGCAGCAACTGCTCATGAGCTTGGTCACAATCTAAATGGTAACCACTCAAGAACACAGATCTCTGCTGCGGCAAGTGGTAGTGGATATAACTTTGGATATCAAGGTGGAATTTATCAAGATGGTTTTAGAACTGAAATGGCATACAACGGTCGTTCTTTCGAACAAGGTGATGACTATACATTGAGCAATACTGGAACATTTTCAAATCCCGATATTAACTGTACAGGAAACCAGGGTACCTCGTATGCTTGTGGAGTTGAGGATGAAGCTGATTTTGCTAGATATTTAAATGAAAATAAATCTAAATACCAAGATATGCTCCATAGAACAAATTTAGGAGAAACTACAGATACATATTCCATGTTATCAACTGCTTATTTTCCGCTAAATGACGGGGGAACAGCAACTTTTACTGATGGGTCAAATAGTAAAACCTTCTACACAATAAAAGGTTCTGACACAACTGTCTCAAGCACAACATATCAGACCTTTAAATGGTGTGATGACGCAACGTGTAATTTATCAGGTTCCGATAAAAGAATTGCTTTTGAGATTTATGTAAACAGTGGTAATTATTATCTTAAGTCACAACATTTTGATCAACATTATGGACTAGGTTCTGCTGGTGGTTCGGTTGCTCTTACCTTTACAGCACCTTGCTTGTTTATGGAGAAATATCAAGTTCTTGGTGATTACGCAGAAGCTGATTGTAATTCGTCGGTACAATATTTTGATGCTACAGAGGGAAATTCATATAACTTCCACAATTATACTTCTAAAGAATTAGCCTATTCCCCTTATGGCTCATATGATACAAAAAAATTCCAGTACACATACTATGACCGAGACAGCCATGTCATTGAAAGGTATGTGTTCTGGCTCTCAGACCAGGTCGGTGTTGTTAAATTTTTGGATTCCAATGACGTGTTATGGAGGCTAACTGCAGTAGATTCAGATGGAGATGGTACTGACAATGCAGCGGATACAGATGATGATGGTGATGGAGTAGCTGATACTTCAGATGCATTCCCTCTTGACCCCAATGCTAGTTCAGATGCCGATTCCGATGGCATAGCTGATGGTGATGAATAAAAAACTGTTGTTTCAATCTGAATAACATTTATCCTTACTAAATATGGAAAATAATACATTTAATGTAGCTGTATTAGGTGCTGGCAATATTGGTTCGGCAGTTGTTGCACGTCTCATGGATTTAGATAAAGAAATAGTTGGATTAAATGTTAAAAAAGTTTTGGTTAAAGATAAAACCAAAAAAAGAGATATCTCTAGCGATATTTTAACTGATGATTTTGATGATATTTTAAATGATGACTCAATTGATTTAGTTATCGAGGTTTTAGGGGGAGTTGATCCTGGTAAAGAATATATAAGTGCTCTACTTAAAAAAGGAAAGGCAGTTATAACAGCAAACAAAGATATCATTGCAGATGCTGGAACTGATTTAATTCAAACTGCAAAAGACAATAATGCATGTCTTTATTTTGAGGCAGCAGTAGCTGCTGGTATCCCAGTTCTCAAACCACTCATAGAAAGTCTTAGAGGTGAAGAGTTGTCAAAGGTACTTGGAATTATAAATGGAACTAGTAATTATATGCTTACCGCAATGGAAGAAGGAAGTACCTACGAAGATGCATTATCTACCGCGCAGGAACTAGGATATGCAGAACCTGATCCAACAAATGATGTAGAGGGATTGGATGCAAAATACAAGGCAGTAATTCTATCTCTTCTTTGTTTCGGAGTTTCACCAAGTTCAGAGGAACTCTTTACCGATGGAATTTCTGGAATAACAAAAGAAGATTTTGAATGGGCAGCAAGGCTTGGAAAGACAATTAAATTAGTTGCACAGATTGACAATAAGAATGGTTTTAATGCAAGAGTTCATCCTGTATTAATTGATACAAAACACCCTCTTGCTGCAATAAGGGGAGCTTTAAATGCGGTCGTCGTTGAAGGAGATAATATCAATCAGTTGGTGTTTTCTGGACCAGGTGCAGGTGCTGAGCCAACAGCAAGTGCAATTATTGGAGATGTGCTAAGTGCTTGTCATCAATTAAGTTCAAATCAGACAAACTGGTATCCACTAAGAGAATATAAAGGTGAAATGAAAAGTTTTGAGGATGTAGAATCAAGCATGTTTATAAGGCTTTCTGTAAGCGATGAACCAGGTGTATTAGCAAAAATCTCTGGAACTTTTGGTGAAAATAATGTAAGTATTGAGAGTGTTATCCAAGAAGGTAGGGGAGATATAGCAGAACTTGTTTTAGTTACCCACGAGGCATCAGAGAAAGATATTAAGAATTCTATTGATCAAATAACAGCACTAGATTCCGTCACAACAGTGACCTCAACACTTCGCGTCTACGTCTAAGTGGTACAGTATCAATCAACCAGGGGACATAAAGAGACCATCTCTTTTGAAGATGTCATTCTTTCAGGATTAGCACCTGATAAAGGCCTTTATTTACCTGATTCATTAACAATTGATAACCTGAGTCATTTAACTGAAGAGGACTTAAGTTATGAGGATTTTGTAAAAACAATCTTTATTGCACTTGATAAAAACTCAGCTAAATATGTTGATGACTTATCACTATATTCTGGATTTGAAAACTCTCCAGAACCAGTTCTTAAAGATTTAAATGATACAACTGTCGTTATGGAGCTTTTTCATGGTCCTACGAAATCATTTAAAGATTATGCACTACAACCTTTAGGAGCAATTGCTGATAGAAGACTAAGTGAATTAGGAGAGAGAGGACTCGTTCTTGTAGCAACCAGTGGTGATACTGGTAGTGCTGCCATCCAGGCTGTAAAAGATTCAGACAACATTGATATTGTTGTTCTTCATCCTGCAAACAAAATCAGTGAATATCAAAGAAAACAAATGACAAGTGTTATCAAGGATAATGTTTTTAATATTGCAGTTGAAGGTTCATATGATGACTGTCAGAGCATTGCAAAAGAGATTTTATCTGACAATCCATTTGAGAGAAGAATTATTTCTTTGAACTCAATTAATTGGCTTCGAGTTATGGGACAGGTCTCTTATTATGTCTGGTTGACCAAACAGTTCACATCTCCAATCAATGTTGCAATACCGTCTGGAAATTTTGGTAATGCTTACTCGGCATGGTTTGGGAGATCGCATGGACTAAAAATAAATCAGATCATGTGTACAACAAATGTTAATGATGTCCTGAAGCGTTTTATTGATTCTGGAATCTTAGAACCACAAACAACAAAACCGAGTGTTGCTCCGAGTATGGATATTCAGATCCCATCTAGTTTAGAGAGGTTAATATATGACTTTGAATCAGACGCAACATCTTTTTATCAAGATCTTAATGAAAATAAAAAAGCAATATTTAGTGAAGGTAGTAGAGAAAAATTACAACATATATTTAGCTCACAGACCTTTGATGATGAAAAGATAAAAGAGGAAATAAAAATATTTAATGATCTTTTTAATATTGTTTTTGATCCCCATACTGTCACCTCTTTGAGAATGGCTATAGATATAAACTCAAGTGTTCCAACAGTTGCTGTAGCTACTGCATCACCTGAGAAGTTCAGCAATGTGATATCTCCACTTATTGAAGATTTTCCTGGTTCTGATATTGATCAGGATGAGGATTTTGAGACTTTAGAGCCTCAAAAAGATCAAATCATTGAATCAATAAAAGCAAAATTTACCTAAAAAAATTTGTTTGATTAGAAACTTTTCTAAGTTAAAATTAATCCTGTTTTAGAAGAGGGAATATAAAAATATTAAACGCCTTCGACTTTGTTGTGCTTTTGTTTAAAAAGCTGTTTTCGTTCGTCTTTAATAAGAAAACTTTGAATTTAGTTATGTCCTTTTTAATGATTGTCTCTCTTGCATATGTGACCATTGAGACAATTGATCCTGAACCTGCAGATGCTAGCACAGCATTTCCATGTACCGATGGAAGTAGTAGAGGTGTTATCTATCGTATGACATACGAGGACGATTCACTCAATCGTGGTACAGGCGTTCAAATGAAAATCTTCTCTTATAATCCAGATACCGCATCATATACCTTAATCAGAACCTATTACAACCTACCCGTAGCTAATGGCGACAATGCTAACTCGGCAGATATTAATGCTTTCTCTATGGATGATGATGGAAATGCATACATAGTTGTTAGATCAAATAGTGCGGGAACAAAAATGTATCAAATAGATTATGGTAGTAATTCTTCGCAAGATGCCTCTTCTGCCTTATCTCTAAAACTGACTATTAGTAGCGGTTCAAACGTCAAAGTTAATGCTGCAGCCTATGGAACTGTCGGGGGTGTTGATAAAATTTATATGTCTAATGGTTTCACAAAATCAGCTAGAAGTATTGTGACTAAAAGTGGAAGTTCATTCTCTTATTCATCTTCAGGATTCAACCAAGGAAGCTTCACCAAAAAAGATGCTGCTAAAGACTTTGTGTGGCTTAAGAATCCATATACTATCTCAGGCTCGCTAACTGATTATGAATTAGTAGGTCTTGATTTCATAAATGGAAAAGTAATGCTCTATGACATTGATAACAACCTCAGTACCGAAGTCAATTATTCTAAAAGTGGTGGAAACTGGGAGGGTAATTCATATGGTTCTTCTGGAGCAGCGTATTCATTCGTAGATCCTAATGGTGGTAATGATGTTGTTTACGCCACAGACAATAATGGTTCCGGTCTTTATCGATTGCAATATGAATCCGGAACATTTACTGTATCCCGTGTATCTACAGCAGCTGGTGCTTCAAGCAAAAATGATGGTGCCGGTTGTGCTGATGAAGAGGATCCACATGATCCTGATAGCGGTGCCAGCGATCCAACTGCGGTTAGCATTACAGTTTCTCAATCACTTGGTAGTTGCTCAGGTGGCTCTGCGTCTTCAAATTTTAGCTTTGCTAACTCTTCAGGTTCAACTGCCTATGTAACAGTTGAATACTCAACTGATGGTGGGCTTACCTATGATGTTCATCCACAAGCACAGGCGAATACCAGTAATGATTTGGTGATTGGGTCGGGTTCCTCTCCCGGTCAGCTGTCATCAGTCTCAGTTCCCAGCGGATCTTCAATTATATGGAGGTACAAAAGTACAGATACAGAAGGTGACTGGACTGGTATTAGCTATATAACTCTCTCTGCAAGCTCAACAGTTAGTGATTGCACTACAACATTTACAACATCAACAGACCAAGGAACTTGTTCCGGAACTAGTTCAACACCAGAAATATCAGTTACGAACACGGGAAATAGTACAGGTTATTTCGACGTACAATGGTCAACTGATAATGCGACATGGACAACTTTACAAAATGGAAATGCTATCTCATCTGGTGCAACTGAGACATACGCTGTTACATCAGCTCAAGCTCACGGAACCACTGTGTATTTTCAAGTACGATCTGGACTCTCAAATCCATCAACTGGATCTTATACTGCAGCCGATTCTGTCACGGTAAGTTGTGAAGTAATAACATTTACACTAAATCAGCAATTGGCTGCATGCTCTAGTGGCAAACAGGTTCCATCTATAGAAGTAACGAATACTGGTAATGTCACGGGTTACTTTGATGTGCAATACAAACTCTTAGATGAGAATGGAACAGATATAACTGGTTGGCAAACAGCAAGAGATGGCCTTGCGATAAATTCCGGCGCCACGTCAACAACAACTTTAACGGCTCAATCTGAAGGATACCAAATTTACTGGCAAGTACGAGCTGCAACATCAGACCCATCGAGTGGATCTTATACGTCTGCAGGCACAGGATTAACTGTTGATTGCGTTTCAGCTGTTAGTCTTACAGTATCTCAGTCTTTGGGTACTTGTTCTGCCGCTAGTGGTTATCAAACCTCTACACTTTCTATACAAAACAGTTCAGGGTCAACAGCTTATGTCACTGTTGAATATTCGATAGATGGTGGATCGTATGTAGTTCATGATGATGGACAAGAAGCAGATAATTTAACAATTACTGACGGATCAACGGACACTTCTTTAACCGTAAATGTTTCACATGGTTCAACCATTACCTGGAGATATAAGAGTTCTGATACCAGTGGAGATTGGACAGATTTAAGCTACTCAACTCTTAGTGTTAGTGATGCGGCGGATTGTGTTGTAGACTCTCTCACTGTTTCTCAGTCTTTAAGTACTTGTTCTGGTGGCTCTACAACATCGACTTTATCAATAACTAATAGTGAAAGTTACACAGCATACCTTGTTGTTGAATACTCCATAAATGGTGGTTCTTATGTTGAACACAGCTCTGGAGAGGATAGTGATGATTTTAGCCTTGCCGCTTCTGGATCAGATGCTACAACATTTACTCAAGCACTAACTGATGGACAATCGATAGTTTGGAGAGTGAGTGGATCACCAACTACATCCAATACAAGTGCGACACAACATACAACTACTGCAGCTAACCACACTAATGACTGTACGCAACCTATAAGTTTTAGCATATCTCAATCTCTTTCTGCCTGTTCTGCAACAGGAGGCAATAGAACATCTACTCTTACGATCACTAATAGTGAAAGCACAACTTCATATTTTAAAGTTGAGAAAAGTACAAATGGTGGTGCAAGTTATTCAACAGTGAACGCAAATTTTTCTCTTGCTGGAAACTCTGCGGATAGCTCCACATTTACTGAAACTGCCTCAAGCGGAACAGTAACTTGGAGAGTTACAGGTTCTGATACAAGTGCTGATTTTACAGGTTTATCTTCCTCAACTGCAGCGAGTGCAAGTATTGACTGTGATGTTGATTTCTCAATTTCTCAATCTCTATCTGCCTGTTCTGCTTCAGGAGGAACTAGAACCTCAACACTTACAATTACAAACGATGAGAGTTCTACAGCATATTTCAAAGTTGAGAAAAGTATAGATGGTGGTTCTTACAGTTCGGTTAACGACAATTTCTCGTTAGCTGGTTCAAGTTCTGATAGTTCAACATTTACAGAAACAGTATCTGATGGATCGACTATTACGTGGAGAGTAACAGGCTCAGACACAAGTGCTGATTTCTCAAACCTTACTCCATCCACGACATCCGGAACGGCTGATTGTACAGTTTCGGTAACAGTTTCCCAAAGTCTTGCTGCATGTTCTTCAGGTTCAGCAGTATCGACATTAAGTATTGTAAATAATGAAAGCTATACAGCATATGTTTATGTTGAGTATTCCACAGATGGTGGTACTACTTATCAAGATCATCCGAGCGCAGAACAGGGTGATAACAAGTCAATTGGAGCTGGTCTTACAAATACTGATTTGACAGTAGCTGTCGAACACGGAAAAACAGTAATATGGAGAGTAACACCTTCACCTACAACTTCATTTACAGGTGCGTCTACAACATCGACATCTGAAAGTTCTACAGTAGATTGTCCAGTGATTGATCCATCTGCAAGTGCTTCATTTGGGGTATGTCAAAATGGTTCAAAAGTATCCACTTTAACGATAAGCAACTCTGCAAATGCAAATACAGCAGCATTCTTTAGAGTTTCGTATTCATTAGATAGTGGTAATTCATATGCGGTAACTGCATTAAATACAGAAGTTGGAATTAATGGTTCAGCCACAGTAACGCAATCGGTTGCTGATGGAGAGACAATTATTTGGAGATATGAAGCATCAACTACAAGCAATACTTACACAGGAACACCAACTGAAACACTGAGTGAATCAGCGACAGTTGATTGTGGTAATCCAACTGTAACGGTAACTTTAGGAAGTTGTGCTAGTGGTTCTGCTACTTCAACATTTTCTATGACCAATCCGCAAGTTACAAGTACAACAGTATTTTTTGAAGTTGAGTACAAAGTTACTGACAGTAGTGGTAATGATGGTGCATGGACAGCTCACTCATCTGGGAGTTCTGTTTCGGTCGCCCCAGGTGCATCAGCTGAGGAATTAACTCATTCAATAAATGTAGGTGAAAAAATAACGTGGAGATATAGAACTTCAAGTCAGACAGGAACATTTAGCGGTTCTTACACAGAGACAAGTCAGAGTGATGCTGTAACCTGTGCAATCAATCCAGGAGCAAGTCAAGCACTCGCATCTTCTTGTTCGGGTTCAACAAAAGACTCTACACTAACTCTTACCAATGCAAGTCCAACAGCGACAACAACAGCATATTTTAATGTTCAGTACAAGATCGATGATGGTTCATATCAAACACACACTGGGGGAGCTAGTGTTACAGTCAGTGTAGATGGCACAGCAACTCTTACTCAAGCTGTTCCAAATGGTTCTACAATAACATGGCAGTATAGGACATCGCAATATGATGGCTCTTTCTCTGGTAGTTATACAGCAATTGCTGCAAGTGATAGTGTGGTCTGTGCTACTCCTGCAGCATCTGCGGCACAAACTGGGTCTTGTTCTTCTGGAAATGATAATATTACGATCACCCTTGATAATAGAAATCAATTAGTTTCATATCATTTTAAAGTTGAATACTCAACAGACGGTGGTACCACATGGAGTACAGGTGATAATGGTCTCTCAGACTATACTTTAGGTTCTGATACTCAAACCACGGTAGACCTTAAAAGTTCAGCAGACTTATCTCATGGAACAACTGTAAAGATAAGATATTACACCTCACTGAGTGATAACTTCATTAGTTCTACAGCAATCGAACTTTCCGATATTACAATCAGTTGTCCTGTATTTGCACCCTCTGCAAGTGCAGCTGTAGGAACCTGTTCTTCTGGCAGCGCAGCAATTCCAATAACGCTTGATAATAGAAGTTCTAATGTTGATGCAACTTATACTGTTAGTTATTCAACAGATGGTGGCTCAACTTTTACAACTTTTACACCAGCGACAACAGTTACCGGAGGACAAAGAGATACATCGACATTATCTGTACCAGCTCAAGCTCATCAAACATCTGTTGTCATTAAATATAGTGCAACAAACACATCAGAAGGCTTAAGTCAATCTGAGCAGAACCTATCAACGATAACGATCGATTGTGAAAATCCTGAGATTACGGTCACAAGTGGTACAAATGGATGTGGAAACAATGGTGTAAGTCAGGGTGGAGTATACGGCGCTTCATATATTACTATTGATGCATCTCAAAGCAATGTTGCTGTTACCGTGTATGTACAAAAGAGAAAAGTTAACGCTGTAACTGGTAACGAGACTGCGTTTACATATTTTGCAACTGGAACAACAGAAGGTTCAAGCGGAAAATCAATTAGTGCTGGAGATTCTGTAACATACAATTTTGAAAATCACCCTCATGGAACAGAGATTCAATATCGATATTCTACCGATGGTACTAATTGGACCAATCTAACAACGTTTACTGTTTCTTGTGCAAATGTTTCAACCTCTGCAGGTACCTGTTCAACTGATACTGGAAAGCAGACACCAACAATTACATTAAGTAGTGGTTCTGACGCAACAGTTTCAGTTTTCTTTAAAGTTGAATATTCAACTGATAGCGGCTCAACTTGGACAACACTTAAAAATGATGAAGAAGTTCTATTAAATACTTCAGAAACTTATAGTGGTCCAGAATTAACAAATGGTGAATCAATTCAATGGAGATACAGTTCTAGAAAATCTGGAGGTGCTCATGATGATTCTACTTGGGTAACTGACGATACAAATATTCCTGGAGTAGATCCAACTCTATCCTATACCTCTAGTTGTATTGCTACTACCACAACCACAACAACCACAACAACTACAACAACTACAACAACTACAACAACCACAACAACTACAACAACCACAACACTTCCAGAAACTACTACTACAACAGAAGAGAAACCTATTGTAGATTTTAGGATTGCAAATTTCATGGAATGTAATGATGATGGAACTGCAAGAATTGGTTTAATTGTAGATAACTCAAGATCAACTGTTGGCATAACACTAAGGATGAGAATAAGAATAAACAAAGCCAAAGTTGTCGATCAAACTTTTAGTATTGCTGCCGGAGAAACTCGAGACTTAACTACACTTTTATCAGTCCCAAATGGATCTACATATAAACTTCGATTTATTATTAAAGATGAACTAAGTGGTAGAAAAACAAAAGGTGGTACCAAGAAAGTTCTAGATTGTATTGACGATCCATCTCCAACGACTACAACAACACTGCCAGGACCTCCAACAATTAACCCTTCTGTTTCAAATACACGAAATGCTTGTTCTGGAGGTGCAAAACTCACACACTTCCATATGGCTAACTCAGACTCTTCAAATGCTAATGCTTATTTCTTAGCTGAGTACTCCCTAGATGGTGGGGAAAGCTGGTCAACACTCGTTTCTAATCAATCTGTTGCACCAGGTAGCTCAGAAATGGCCTCTGTTAATGTTCCAAGCGGACAAAACGTTAGATGGAGATACAAAACCTCTACAACTCCTAATTCTTTTTCAGGCGGTTGGAAACGTTGGGGTCCAGACTTTACAGTTGATTGTCCAACAACTACAACAACACTGCAAGGACCTCCAATAATTAACCCTTCTGTTTCAAATACACGAAATGCTTGTTCAGGAGGTGCAAAACTCACACACTTCCATATGGCTAACTCAGACTCTTCAAATGCAAATGCTTATTTCTTAGCTCAGTACTCCCTAGATGGTGGGGAAAGCTGGTCAACACTTGTTTCTAATCAATCTGTTGCTCCAGGTAGCTCAGAAATGGCCTCTGTTAATGTTCCAAGCGGACAAAACGTTAGATGGAGATACAAAACCTCTACAACTCCTAATTCTTTTTCAGGCGGTTGGAAACGTTGGGGTCCAGACTTTACAGTTGATTGCCCAACACCTACTACAACAATTGGCCCAGTATCGACCACTACAACAACTATTCCAACAAACCCTACTGATCCAGAGGCATGTCTTTTAAGTCGTGTAAGTATTATTAATGTACAGAATCTTCTTGACTGTATAGATAATAACAAGCCCGACCCAACAGATCCTGACCCAACAGATCCTGACCCTATAGATCCATTAGTGGATGACTTCTGTGAGGATATGATATTAGAAGAGGATGATATATGTGAAGCACCTCTTACTGATGAAAGTGGAAATGACTTTTTAGAGTGGGATGATGATGATGACATATATTTCACTGATGGTAGTTACAACGTTACCTACATCTATCGAGAGGATAGTATAGCCTTGGCAGCTACAGGAATAAATTTAGACTATATTGTCTTAAGTGGTTCAGTATTTTTAGTTGGTGGTGTAATACTTTTTACATCTTCTCGAAAAAGAAGACTAATGGAAAGTGAAATTTCTCTAGAAGATATCTATAAGCACTCATTCAAAGTAAAAACAAAAATTGAGAAACTAATACAAGAAAAAGTAGAAATTAGTATTGATATAAATAAATTTGCTCCATATGCAAAGAGTTTTACAACTTATCAATCAGAGATACAAGCACTTGATAGTGAGCTTAAATATACTCTAGTCGCAATTGAAAACATAAAATCTATTTGCGAGGAAGAAAATACAAAACTTACAAAAGAAATTCTTGAAGAGCGTTTGGGTCTAATTTCAAATAACTTTCAAATTATATATTCTGGTAATGAGCTCGATGCAAAAATCGCGGAGAAAAAGGTATTTTCTCCAAAAAAAGACACCAAAAAAATTAAGAGAAAATTTTTTGATAGAAAAAAATTAAAACGACCTGCTCTTGGATTTGCTGTTTTATCAATAATTACAGGTATGGGTTTTGGTATTTATGCAACACAACAAATGTTTTTATCAAATGTTCAACAAGAAAATGCTCAAGCCTATCTCGAACAAATTTATCTTGGTGAAGATATAAAAGATGTAAATTCTTCTGCAATTTTTTCAAATCCTCTTCGCTTATTCCAAAATGACATTCCTGTTTTTGAAACTTTGCAAGATTTTACAGTCATTGACCAGAGTGCAAAGATTGAAGAATTTCAACCTGAAATATTCGGTCTTCTTGAAATTCCAGATATAAATGTAAATCAATATGTTGTTTCAGGTACCGATGAACTAAATCTTCAATTTGGTCCAGGTCACTATCTTGGGACAAAACTACCGGGTTCTGGTGGAAATGTTGGAATTGCAGGACACAGGACAACATATGGTGCACCTTTTAGTAGATTAGACCTAGTCGAAATTGGTGATCAGATTTATCTGACATTCGGGTCAAATAAATATCATTACATTGTGGATGATATAGAAGTAGTTGATGCAAATACTGGAGATTATGTTCTTTTTAATCGAGGTGATGACAGGCTTACATTAACAACATGTCATCCTAGGTACTCTGCTAGGCAAAGACTCGTTGTTTCAGGGATTCTTACTAGGATAGAAAGTGGTAATTAAATGAGCATTGAACCATTAAAAAAACAAGATGGAAGATCATTACGTGCACAAAAAACATATGATGAGGCGCATAAAAAGCTTATAAATAGTGCAGTTGATATATTTAATAATCCACTCGTTTCTCATGAAAAAGTCACTGTCTCACAAATCGCAAAGCATGCTGGAGTGTCTGTAGCAACTGCTTACAATCATTTTCCTGAGAATAAATTAGATGTTTATGGATCACTATTTCAATTAGGATTCAAAGATGTCGCTGATGAGTTGAATGCATTTTTAGAAACCTCACCAGAGCCTGGTGCAGCAATAAGTATGTTTTTGGACACAATCGCAAATAAAGTTGTAGAACTTGGTAATGCAATTAGGTTTGCTTGGTTTGAAGTTAGAGATATTCAAGCATCTGGCAAATGGATACAGCGTGAACCTTATGATGTTCTTAAATCTCTATGCCAAAATTATGATCCTGAATCTGGTGATGAACTTGCGGATGATATTTTCCAATTATTCAATGGATGTACATTTCTATGGCTACGTTATGATCCAAGCTATCCGGTCTGGTCTAAATATACGGATGAATGGTATGTAGAGAATGTAAATCAAATTTTTGACAAGGCTACTAAAATCCAAAAGTAGTCAATGAAAAAAAGTCTAATATTTTTATTATTTCTCCTTTTTTTCAATGGTTCATTTTTTACTCCAACTTTAGATACCGAAAATATAAAGCTTGATATAAAACGATTAGAAAATGAAAAGATATTCGTTGAATGGTCAATAAATTTCGAGGAATATGATGACATTGTTCTTCAAATTTCACACGACAATAATATTGAAACAATTCAACTTGAAAGTCCAGATGGCGAACTTGAGCTATGTTGTTATCCAGATTATGTAAGGGTCACTATACGCGTTTTTATTACTGAATTTGAGAATGTTACTGGGCCTGATTGTCCTGCAGATGAATGTAAAAAAATAGTTGAGATGGAATACATTAATCAAAAATTATTAAAAATAATCCCACCACCAACAACTTCAACAACAACTACCACGTCAACAACTACAACAACTCTTCCCCCACCCGTCATCGAGGAAACTGATTTTCTAAATATTGAAATAACAAATGAGTTGATTACGTCTATTCCCTTATTTGAGGATATTGACCTGACAGATCAAGAAAAAAACAGTATCGCTGTAATTGTTTCAACGGGAATCATCTTTTTGTTTTATGTTGTGTTGCTCTTACAAGAATGGTTTAACAAAATTATTTCAACGAATAATATTCGATGGTTTGCAAAAGATAGAAACATTCGTGGCTCAAAGAAGGTTATTACTTTAGTTAAAGTTCTTTTCGTTCTTTTTTCTACTGCATTTTTAATAGGCTTTGTTGAGGAAGGAGCTGATCTATCTTTAGATCTTGAAAATTTAGCAATATTTGTTGCTGCACTCGTTGGATTAATTGCTGTTACTTTGTTTTACGAGGGGACAGAGGGATTTATTGAAAGTAAAATTTTTAAGCAAAAAGTAAGAATTAAATGGGCTCCACAAGCAATATTTTTTGCGGGGATTTCTACTCTTGCTTTCATTTATTTTGAAATGCCAATTGGATTTATATTTGGATTTTTTGCATCTGCGTACATCACTGGAAGAAGGAATATAGCAAAACTATCACCAAAATTTTACTCAACAATTGCTTTGAGTCTTGCAGGGTTTGGTTTCTTCTATTTAACATCTATACCTCTTATTAAAGATTCAACTGTACTGACGGCAGCTGCAGCCCTTAGCTATTTGATGTGCTTAGAAGGAGTTTTGTTTAAGTCACTGCCGGGTGGTGGAAATGAGTTATTTGAATCTCTTTCTGACTCTCAAGGTGTTTTTAAAATCTTTCCACTTTTAAGTTTTATATTGGGCTTGTGGTTGTTTATAAGAATTCTTATTGTTCCTCCAGATAGTGAATTTGCCAACATGCAACAAGATTTATTAGGTATGGGTTCATTTTCTTTAACCTTTGCTATTGGCCTAATTGGATACATTTTAACAATTTTGATTATAGGTTTATTTATAAAAGTAAAGGCTAGAAGATGAACAACAGATATATAAATTCATTTATTCTTTTGTTATTAATTGTTTCTTTGGTTGTCATAAACTTTAATCAAGAAGAAGAGACAATCGTACTTGAACAAGAAGAAGAAATTTTAGTCATTGATACTTCTACAACAACTCTTGAGCCAACAACTACTACATCCTCAACTACAACTTCAACTACAACCACTGTTCCACCTTCAACAACTACAACTTCAACAACTACAACTACAACTTCAACAACTACAACAACTACAACAACTACAACCACAACGGTTTACACAGGTCCATTTGCAGAATACGCAGGATTCGAAGGCACAAATCAAACTACTTTGGATGAACTAGTCAAACAATTACCTCCATTACTGTTACAAATAATCGAAACAAACAATATAAGTGTTATTAATGGTTGTCATCAATATGGGGCTTCACTTGTTGGGAGGTGTCCTTATGGAGTGTGGGATCCAAGCGGAACAAGCTCAGATGGAACCAAAAATGCAGAATGGACACTTTCTATTTGGATATCGGATAGAGCTTTTTCAGCTGCAGTTTCCTATGATGTTTTACTTCATGAATCACTTCATGCATTTACATATTCAACTAGAAACTGTCCAAAAGATTCAACAACTTTATATCGACAAGATGCACGAGATTTTTTTGGAGGGGAAGAATACTTAGTTGATGCACTTGTACGTTATTATGGTGGTGCATACAATCACTACAGAACAACAGGTGAATTAGATTCAAGTGAACAAGAGTATTTAACCGGTTACATCAATACTTGTTCAGCTTAAAAAAAATTTAAATGTTGTTAATTTAAAATTGCTATGTATATAATAAGAATGTCTTTCAGACAAACACAATTCACAAACCATTCCAAACCATGAATGTTTTGAAATTAGGAGAAATATGTCCGCAAGGTCACAATTACAATCAAAACCAGTAGCAGATCTTCGTGAAATCGCTGATGGTTTAGGTCTCGAACACAAAGGCCTTCAAAAAGCAAAGTTAATAGATCTTTTATTAGAACAAGGTGACGCAATTGGTGATATTGCAGATGGTGCTGATGAAGAAGTAGCAGTTGTAGCTTCAGATAATGATATGCCATCAGTTGTTAATTCTGGTGATAGTCAAATTAAAGAAGGTGAAACAAGGGAGGGTATTCTTGATATCCTGCCAGAGGGTTACGGATTTTTAAGATGTAGCGGATATAAACCAAGTGAGATGGATGTATATGTTCCAGCGGGAGCAATCAAAAAATTTAGAATGAGAAAAGGTGACCTTGTAACAGGACCAATTCGTGCACCACGTGCAAAAGAAAAGTATCCTGCATTAGTTGAACCTAAGACTGTAAATGGTGCTGATCCAGAACTTTTGGCTCGTAGAGTAGACTTTGATAAACTCACACCTCTTTTTCCTGATGAGAGATTAAAGCTTGAAATTGATGGTGAACCAGAGCGACTTGTTGGAAGAATCGTAGACCTTATTGCACCTATTGGAAAAGGTCAGAGAGGTTTGATTGTTTCTCCACCTAAAGCAGGTAAAACTACAATTCTTAAAGAAATTGCAAACTCTATTACTGCTAACAATCCGGAAGTTTATTTAATGGTTGTTCTGGTTGATGAAAGACCAGAAGAGGTAACCGACATGCAACGTTCAGTAGATGGAGAAGTTGTATTTTCAACCTTTGATAGACCACCAGATGAGCACACTCAAGTTTCTAAATTAGCTATCGAAAGAGCAAAAAGACTTGTTGAAGAAGGTAAGGACGTTGTAATTTTATTGGATTCAATTACAAGACTTGCGAGAGCTCATAACTTAGCTACTCCAGCTAGTGGTAGAATTTTATCAGGTGGTGTTGATTCGACTGCTTTAACTCCACCAAAACAATTTTTTGGTGCAGCTAGAAACATAGAAGGTGGAGGAAGCCTAACAATTCTTGGTACTGCACTTGTAGAGACCGGTTCAAAAATGGATGAAGTTATCTTTGAAGAGTTCAAGGGAACTGGAAATATGGAGCTTCGTTTAGATAGACAACTTGCAGATAAAAGAGTATTCCCTGCCATAGATGTAACTCCTTCTGGAACTCGTGAAGAGCAAAGACTCGTTTCACCAAAAGAGCTCGAGTCATTATGGACTCTAAGAAGAGTTCTTGTTGGTCTTGAGGGTGGCGCAGCAACAGAATTATTGATTGATAGGCTTAAAACTCTCAAAAGTAATGACGCATTCTTAAAGGATGTCGCAAAAACCAATAAATAAAGTAAAGTAGACACTGTGAAAAAAGATATACATCCCGAATATAAAGAAGTTGTTTTCAGAGATGAAGATGCTGATTTTGCATTTCTAACAAGATCAACCATTAAAACATCTGAAACAATCACTTGGGAAGATGGAAAAGAATATCCACTTGTAAAACTAGAAATCTCTAGTGCAAGCCATCCTTTTTTTACTGGAAAACAAAAACTTGTTGACTCTACAGGTAGAGTTGAAAGATTCAAACAACGATACGGTTCAACAAGTACAAGACAAGCACCTAAGCAAGAAGTTTCTTCTCAAGAAGAAGAATAACTTCTTTAATCCCTTTTTCTCATGTCTGAAAATGATATTTCTTATGGTGGACAAGCTGTAATAAGTGGTGTCCTAATTCAAAGCCCAAAGGGTTGGTCAGTTGCTGTAAGAAATCAAAATAATGAAATTGTAAAGTTCTTTAAAGAGAGAACGCCTTTGGTGAGAAGGCCTGGTATTTTTAAACTTCCATTAATGCGTGGTATTGGAGCACTCATTGATTCTTTATATGTTGGTTATCAAGGTTTAACGATTTCTGATGAAATATATTATGAGGACGAGCCAGAACCAACACTTATTAATAAAATCTTTAACTACGTTTTTATTATTGTGTTTCTCTCGCTCCTTATTGCAGGTCCAAGATTACTGATCGATCTGATTGAAACAGATCAGACATCGAAAGGTTTATATGAGGGACTTTTACGTGGAGTAATCGTTGTTCTTTATATTTATCTCATTGGAAAAACAAAAGATGCACAAGAGCTATTCGAATTTCACGGTGCAGAGCACATGACCATTGCAGCTTTTGAAAATAACAGAGATCTTAATCTTGATCACATCAAAACTTTCCCTAAAGAACACATTCGATGTGGAACCGCATTCATATTTTTGATAGTTTTTGTTAGCTTGTTAACGCTTCCATTTATTCCAACGTTGAGTATTTTTATGACACTTGTAACACGTATTCTTCATGTGTTTGTTGTTGCAATGCTTTCATACGAGATACTTAAATTAAATTTTCAATATTCAGGCTCACTTTTTTCAAGATTTTTTAGCACTCCTGGAATATGGATGCAGAAAATGACTACAAAACCTCCATCTGATGACCAGATTGAGGTCGCAAGAGTTGCAATGGCAAACTGTATAAAACATAGTGAAAATACTGATGAACTTGATGCTTTTCTTGAAAATACAAAAGAGGTAACTCATGGATGAAACATTAATTAAAAAACTTACTGCAATAGTTGAGTCACAAAAACAATTAGAAGATGATCTTTCAAAAGTTGATATCTCAAGTGATCCAAATAAATATGCAGAGATGGCAAAAAAACACAGTGATATGTCTTCAATTGTTGAGCTTTTCAGACAATGGGAAACACTAACTTCAGACATATCAGATGCTGAAGAGTTGCTTAATGAGGAAACCGACGAAGAGATGAAGAATGAATATGAGGACATCATTAAAAACTCAACTGCTGAGATTGAAAACATTGTTACAAAAATAAAAGTTGGCTTACTACCAAAAGATCCATCTGATGAGAAGGATGTTCTTGTAGAGATACGTCCTGGAGCAGGTGGTGAGGAAGCATCCATTTGGGTTGGGGATCTATTTAAAATGTATTCACGTTTTGCGGAACGTAACTCATGGAATGTTGAAAAGATAGAGATGACTGATTCTGATATGGGTGGATATAGCAAGGTTATCTTTGCTATAAAATCTAAAGGTGTTTATTCAAAACTTAAATTTGAAGCTGGTGCACACAGAGTGCAGAGAATTCCTAAAACAGAGTCACAAGGAAGAGTCCATACTTCTATTGCAACCGTAGCTGTCTTACCTGAAGCAGAGGAAGTAGATATAGATATTGATCAAAATGATTTAAAAGTCGATGTCTACAGATCCAGTGGACCAGGTGGACAAAGTGTGAACACGACAGATTCAGCCGTACGAATCACCCACGTTCCAACTGGGCTTGTTGTCTCCTGTCAAGATGAAAAATCACAATTACAAAATAAAGAAAAAGCCATGAGAATTTTAAGAGCAAGATTATTAAAAGCACGTCAAGACGAAGCAGAAGCTGAACGAGCAAAGAATAGAAAAGAACAAGTAGGTTCTGGTGAGCGATCTGACAAAATTAGAACTTACAATTATAAAGACAACAGGGTATCTGATCATCGAATCAACTTAACCCTGAAGAAACTAGACCAGGTCTTAGATGGTGATTTAGGAGATTTTATTGACGCTCTGATTGCAGATAATGAAACAACAAGACTTGCAACTTTAGAGGAATAATTGGATATAAAATCTATTCCAAATCATGAACTTGAGAGGTTAAAACAAAAAGCTCAAGAAATCTCTGGTAGTAAAACAGAATATCAAAATGAATATTCAACATTACTTACACGCAGGTTAAATCACGAACCAATTCAATATATTGAAGAATTCATGCCCTTTTATACTGTCCAGTTAAAAGTAGATGAACGTGCATTAATTCCAAGACCTGAAACAGAGTATTTAATCGAGATAATTAAAAACAAGGTTGTAAAACCAAAAAGCATATTAGATGTTGGTACTGGTTCTGGTTGTATAAGTCTGATGATGAAACATTTATATCCAGAAGCTGAAGTAAAAGGGATCGATATCTCACCTTTTGCTATTCAATTAGCTACTGAAAACGCAACTCTTAATGGAATGAATATTGAATTCATCCAATCAGATCTACTTAATGAAGTAAGTAGTAGTAATTTTGACTTAATTATTGCGAACTTACCATATATACCAAGCAGTGAAATTGAAACTCTTGATTTGGAAGTCCTAAATTACGAACCTTTAAATGCACTTGATGGTGGAGATAATGATGGGATCAACATTATTCAAAACCTCATAAATCAAATTGAAGATAAAAAATACAAAGACTTTGAAATATTTCTTGAGATAGATGAGAGATTTGGCCAGAAAATAATTGAATTATTGAATAACTATGACGATGTAGAATTAATAAAAGACTTGGCAGACAAAGATAGGTATGTTTATGCAAGGCGATAATATCTCACAAGCAATAGATGCAATTAATAAAAATGAAGTTATTGGTATTCCCACAGAAACCGTTTACGGTATAGGCGTCAATCCAAACTCAAAAGAAGCTGTAGAAAAATTATTCGAATTGAAAGAAAGAGATGACTCAAAACCTATCTCATTACTCATTCCCTCATACACATATTTACAACAACTTGATCTTGTTACACAAGTGCCTGAAATTGTAGATCTCTATTGGCCAGGACCTCTGACTGCAGTTGTTGAAACCAATGAAGAATATGTTGATGGCGTCGGTACAAAAAATCCAAATACAATTGGATTAAGAGTCCCTGATAATGAACTAACTATACAACTATTAAATGAAATTGGTCCACTGGCAGTTACAAGTGCAAATACCTCTGGCGACGAAGAAGCTAAGAACGACAGTGAGGCATATGAAATGTTTAAAGACAATATTGGATATTATTTAGAGGGAACATCAATCCATGGAGATGGATCTACAGTTGTCGATTTTAGAGTTACAGGTGGGGAAATTTTAAGGCAAGGGCCACTTAAATGGCCTCCAAGTTACTGTTAAAGTGTAGATATGGAAAATACTGGCGCATTAAACACTGAATTATTTGAAACAGATGATGAGATAGCATCATTAATTGATAATGATTTAGCACGTCAAAACTCACATATACATTTAATTGCTTCAGAGAACTTTGCATCAAAGGCAGTGATGCAGGCGTCAGGTTCTATTCTTACAAACAAGTATTCAGAAGGATTTCCAGGAAGAAGATATTACGAGGGTTGTGAGACTGTTGATGAGATAGAACAACTCGCAATTGACAGAGCATGTGAATTATTTGAGGCGGATCATGCAAACGTCCAGCCTCATTCAGGATCATCAGCAAACATGGCAGTCTACTTAAACCTCCTAGAAGCTGGTGACACCGTTATGGGTATGTCTCTTGACCAAGGTGGGCATTTAACACATGGTTCTCCAGTTAACTTTTCTGGAAGAATGTATAACTTTGTTGGTTATGGCTTAGATAGAGAAACTGAACTGATCGATATGGATGATGTTGCAAAATTAGCAGAGGAAACAAAACCAAAATTACTAATTGCAGGATACTCATCCTATTCTCAGGAACTTGATTACAAGGCATTTAGAGAGATTGCTGATTCAGTTGGAGCTTATTTTATGGTTGATGCCGCACATTTTATTGGCCTTGTTGCCGGTAAAGTAGTTGAGAATCCAATGAAATATGCTGATGTTGTGACTGCAACAACTCATAAAGCACTGAGAGGTCCAAGAGGTGGAATGATTTTATCAACAGAGGAATTTGCAAAAGGTGTAGATAAAAATATTTTCCCAGGAGCACAAGGTGGAGCATTAAATAACCAGATTGCAGCAAAGGCCGTTTGCTTTAAAGAAGCACTATCAAAAGATTTTCAAGATTATACCGCTCAAATTTTAAAGAATGCTTCAGCACTCTCTGACTCTTTCATAAATGAAGGTCTAAGAGTTGTGAGCGGAGGAACAACTAATCACATTGTATTAGTTGATACAAACAGTGTTGACGAAGATCTAACTGGCAAAGATGCAGGTATTTTACTCAATGAAATGGGAATTACTCTAAATCGAAATGCCATTCCATTTGATGAAAGATCACCATTTGTTACATCAGGCATAAGAATGGGTACGCCAGCTGCAACAACATGTGGAATGAAGGAAAGTGAATTAACAAAAGTAGGATATTTAATTTCAGAAATTCTAAAAAATAGATCAGATTCAAACAAGCTTGATGAATTAAAAGATGAAGTCAAAGAGTTAGCTTCACAATACAAGCCATATGTCTAACAATCGAAGAAAATTAAATTTAGAAGACTACGGTCCAGTAAGTTCGTTTTCAACTTCAATAATTAGCGGTCTGTTAGTGGGTTTACTTGTCCAAAATTTTATCGGGTTTGAGCCGTACACAGTTATCATCTTTTTGTTTGTTGGAATTTATGATGGTTTCAGAAGAATGTGGAAAATTTCAAAAAAGCTTGAACAAGATCAATGAATGTTGAATTAGTACTAGCTACAAGAATGCTTAAAAGGGCGTCAATAATTTATATTCTTTGCCCACTTCTTTTTTTAATTAGATCACAAAATGCATTTGTTACATCTCTTGCGTCATCAATAATTGTTGCAATTGGATTTTATTTGGGTGCAGTCATCATGTCATATGCAGCAAAAGTCTCATTAAATTTCTATTACTTTGCTGCAGTTTTTGGATATTTATTCAGATTAATTTTCATTTTTGGACTTCTCTTATTACTGAGAAGCTTATATTCTATTGATGAATTGGCAATGTCTTTGACAGTGCCAATCGTGTTTTTAAGTATGTTATTCTTAGAAATGGCTATGGTAATTAAGAGAAAAGACACTGACTTAGATTGGGCAAATGATAACAGCAGCTGAGACTTGTGATTTTATAAACAACGTTGTTTGCAAACCTGAAAATGTAAACTCTTTGTTCGAATTTGGGAACTTTGGTTCTTCTGATATCTCCCGAACAGAAATTCTTATACTTTTAGCTGCGATTATCCCAGTAGTTTTAATGTTTTTTGGGCTTAGAAAAAAATCAGTTGTTCCTGGAAGACTTCAATCTGTAGTTGAAAGCATCTTTACTTTCGTGAAAGATGAAATAGCCCTCGGTGTAATTGGCCGAGGTGGAGAGAAATTTACACCATATCTAATTTCAGTATTTATGTTTATCTTGGTTGGTAACTTATTTGAGGTCACTCCACTTATCAATTTCCCAGTTACATCTCGCATGGCACTTCCTCTCTTCTTAAGCCTTGTCACCTACGTAATATTTCTTTTTGTCGGAATCAAAACTGAGGGAATAAAATATTTTACAAACTTACTATGGCCACCAGGAGTTCCTGTAGCCTTAAAACCTCTTGTTGGCGCAATCGAGTTAGTTTCAGTTCTACTTGTAAGACCATTTAGTTTAGCTGTTCGATTATTTGCTAACCTTGTAGCGGGTCACGTAATGTTAAGCCTTCTCTTGGCATCCGCATATTTCTTTGTTGTACAACCTGGAGTAGGCGAATATATCGTATCAAAAGCCCCTGTTGGTCTCGCATGGTTTACATTAGGTCTTGCAATATATGGTTTTGAATTAATAGTTTCTATTCTGCAGGCATACATATTTACTTTGTTGTCAGCAGTTTATATACAGACGTCTCTGCATCCAGAGCATTAATTAAAGGAGGATAATGGAAAGTGCATACGCATTAATTGGATACGGACTAGCGGCGATTGGACCAGGCATTGGTATTGGTCTTATTGCAGGTAACGCAGTACAAGCAATGGCTAGACAGCCAGAAGCAGCTGGAATGGTAAGAACAACAATGTTCTTGGGAATCGCATTCACTGAGGCTCTTGCCCTTATTGGATTCGTTCTATTCTTTTTGGTTGGTTAAAAATGATGTTTTATTTGGATACATTTTTAGCGGAAGCAGAAGAGTCAAGCTCAGGTGTTGACTTATTGCTGCCTGCAACTTCAGAATTAGTAGCTGGAGTAGTAGCTTTTGCAGTAGTATTTTTCTTCGTTTGGAAGTGGGCTTTACCTGCCATGAACGAAACACTTGATAAAAGATCTGCTGAAATAGAAGGACAGATTAAGGAAGCTGAAAGTACTAAATCAGAAGCTGAGAAATCAAAGCAAGAATATGATGCTTTAGTTTCAAACGCTGACGCAGAAGTTCAAAAAATTATTGATGAAGGTAAGCAAGCTGCAGAAAAACTTAAAGAAGATGTTTTAACTGAAGCAAGAGCTGAAGCAGAAGCAATAATTGAAAAAGCAAAGTCAGACTCAGACGCTGAAAAAGAAAGAGTCTCAACTGAGCTTAAAAGTGAGGTAGCTGATCTATCTCTTGAGATTTCTCAAAAAGTAGCTTCTTCAATGTCAAAAGCCGATCAAAAAAAATTAATTGAAAAGTTTATTAAGGAGTTGAACTAAGTAAATGTCTGTTGATTCTTTTTCAAAAGGAATTGTTGAAATTATTTCTTCATCTAAAGATGCTGAAAGAGTTGAAAATGAAATCCTCCAAGTTTTCAATGCACTTTCAAAAAGCTCTGAAGCATTAGATGTGTTTAGAAATTTTGGTATTCCTGTTGAAAAGAAGATAGAGGCAGTTAATTCATTACTCGACAAAAGAGTGTTACCACTCACTCTTGATCTAATAACCTTGACAATATCTCAAGGTTTTGGAGATAACCTCTCTGATATTGAGAGTTCGGTCGCAAATTACATTGCTGAAAAAAGAGGGGCATCAGTTGCAAAAGTTGTTTCAGCTGTTGAATTAGATGTAAAAACTGAAAAAAGTTTAATAAGTGCCCTCAAGAAAAAATTAGGCACCGATGTGGAAATAAAAGTTGAAGTTAATCCAGATGTATTGGGTGGACTTAGCGTAAGTGTTGGTGAGAGAACATTTGATGGATTGATTTCCTCAAAAATCTCAGAGATAAAAACAGTTTTAGAAAGTAGGTAAATTGAGCGAATTTAATATTGATGCAAAACAAATATCAGATTCATTAAAAGAGACTCTAGGTGATTGGCAGGATTCTGTAAAAGACGATCTTGTAGGTTATGTTTCTGCGGTAGCTGATGGAGTAGCAAGAGTTAAAGGCTTAGAAAATGTTATGGCATCAGAGCTTCTTGAATTCCCAGGGGGACTTGTTGGAGTAGCACTTAACCTTGAAGAGGATTCTATCGGTGTTGTTTTGATGGGTGACTCAAATCACATAGAAGAGGGCATGCCTGTAAAACAAACTGGAGAGGTGTTGTCAATTGGTGTTGGTGATGGCTTTTTAGGAAGAGTTATTGATCCCCTAGGAAATCCAATTGATGGCAAAGGACCTATTGAATTTACTGAACGAAGACGATTAGAACTTCAAGCCCCATCTGTTGTTGAAAGACAACCCGTTGGAGAGCCACTACAAACTGGTATTAAAGCTATTGACTCAATGATTCCAATTGGTCGTGGACAAAGAGAATTAATTATTGGTGATAGACAGATTGGAAAAACTGCTGTTGCAGTTGATACAATAATCAATCAAAAAGACACAGATGTTAAATGTATCTATGTTGCTATTGGTCAAAAATCATCAACTGTTGCAGAAGTAGTAGAGAGATTTGAACAAGAGGGTGTTCTAGATAAAGTAGTAATTGTAAACGCACCCGCCTCAGCTGCAGCTGCATTGCAGATGTATGCTCCTTATGCTGGGTCAGCAATTGGCCAACATTGGATGTATAACGGTGAGCATGGATTAATTGTTTTTGACGATCTATCAAAACAAGCCATCGCATATCGTCAGATATCACTTCTACTAAGAAGACCTCCTGGAAGAGAGGCTTATCCTGGTGACGTTTTCTATCTTCACTCAAGGCTATTAGAGCGTTGTGCAAAAGTTAGTGAAGAGTTAGGTGGCGGTTCACTTACAGGACTACCAATCATAGAAACAAAAGCTGGAGACGTATCGGCATTCATCCCAACAAATGTTATTTCCATTACAGATGGACAGATTTATTTGGAATCAGAACTCTTTTATTCTGGTGTTAGACCTGCTGTAAACCCAGGTACATCAGTATCAAGAGTGGGTGGTGCTGCACAAACTAAAGCTATGAAGAAAGTTTCAGGACCTTTAAGAATTAACCTTGCACAGTTCAGAGAGTTAGAGGCCTTTGCAGAGTTTGGATCAGACTTGGATGCTGCATCACAAGCACAGCTTGATAGAGGAAGAAGAGTTGTCGAATTATTAAAGCAGCCACAATATCAACCAGTGCCAATGGAAGAGCAAGTCATCTCACTTTATGCAGTAACAGAGGGATTTTTAGATGTAGTTGATCCTGCTGACATCCCTCAAACCGAATTAGATTTGATTGATTTTGTTAAAACAAGACATTCAGATGTTATTAATTCAATAAAAACAACAGGTGAATTACCTGAAGAGGAATTAAAAACAGCTGTTGAAGCCTTTGTAAGTACATTGGAAAAAAAAGAAGAATAAACCATGGCAAGTGCTGAATTACGAATAATAAATAGAAGAATAAAGAGTGTTAAATCCACTAAGAAAATAACACGTGCAATGGAACTTATTGCATCTTCAAGAATCGTAAAAGCACAACAAAGACTTACATCATCAAATAATTACACAAATCTACTCTCACAAATTGTAGAGGAATTAACAGGAAGTGGAGAGATGCCAAGTTCACCACCGGTTGAAGGAACAAAAAAAATAACATTAGTTGTTATTACTTCAGATCGAGGACTTGCTGGTGCATATAACACCAATATTTTAAAACTTGCTGAGGTAAGAAAAGCTGAATATGAAAACTTGAATAATAAAGTTGAGATTGTGACCGTTGGAAAAAAAGCAAATGGTTACTTTAAGTACAGAAATATTGAACCTAAACAAAACTATGAGGGCATTACTGATGAGCCAAATTTCGAGAATGCACTAGAGATTATGACACCTCTTGTACAAGAATTCTATGATGGAAAAACAAATCAAATTGAAATTGTCTACACAGAATATAAATCTGCAATGACTCAAACGGCGTTGTATAAGACAGTACTTCCTTTCGAAGTAGAACAGATAGCGAAAGAAATAGAGTCAGTTGGTGGGTATACATTTGAACCTTCAGCAAGTCAGGTTCTCAGCAACATCATTCCAAAATATACAAATGCAACAATCTTCTCTTCATTACTGAATGCTTCAACATCAGAGCATGCGTCACGAATGAGAGCGATGAAAGCTGCTACCGAGAACGCAGAAGAGTTAATCAAGATTTTATCAAGACAAAGTAATCAAGCTAGACAAGCTGAGATTACAACAGAGATTTCAGAAATTGTTGGTGGAGCGGAAGCTTTAGCCGGGTAAGGAGAAACTAAATGAGTGAAAATATAGGTAGGGTAGTAAAAATAGCAGGACCTGTTGTTGACGTTGCTTTTCCACAAGATGAGTTACCAGAGATTACATTTGCTCTTGAAGTAGATGTCGAAATTGATGGGAATACAAGCACAATTGTCTTAGAAGTTGCACAACACCTTGGTGAAGGAAGAGTAAGAGCTATTTCTATGCAAGGTACTGATGGTTTAAGAAGAGGAGCTGAAGTAACTGATACTGGTGCTCCTATCTCAGTTCCAGTTGGACAAGAAACATTAGGACACATATTTAACGTCTGGGGCGAAACCCTAGATGTAGAAACTAGCTCAATAGGTGTTAAACAAAAATGGCCAATACACAGAAAACCTCCTCCATATGAAGATGTGACTGCACAAAATGAAATGTTTGAAACTGGTATTAAAGTGATTGATTTATTGATGCCATACGTGCAAGGTGGAAAAATCGGATTATTCGGTGGAGCTGGTGTCGGTAAAACTGTTCTTATTCAAGAAATGATTAACAGAGTTGCAACACAACACGGTGGTGTATCTGTTTTTGCCGGTGTTGGAGAGAGAACAAGAGAAGGTAATGACTTGTTCAGAGAAATGCAAGAATCTGGAGTTATCGATAAAACAGCTTTAGTTTTTGGTCAGATGGATGAACCACCTGGAGTGAGGCTTCGTGTTGCATTGTCAGCACTAACAATGGCTGAATACTTCAGAGATGAAGAAAAACAAGATGTTCTTTTATTCATTGATAACATTTTCCGTTTCTCACAAGCTGGTTCAGAGGTCTCGACATTATTAGGTAGAATGCCTTCTGCTGTCGGATACCAACCTACTCTTGCTGATGAAATGGGATTTTTACAAGAGAGAATTACATCTCTTAAAGGTAGATCCATTACATCACTACAAGCGGTATATGTGCCTGCAGACGATATTACTGACCCTGCACCTCACACTGCATTTGCTCACTTAGATGCTAGAACAGTGTTATCAAGATCTATTGCTGACTTGGGAATTTATCCTGCTGTGGATCCACTTGACTCATCATCAAGAATCTTAGATCCAGGCGTTGTAGGGGATGAACATTATGAAACTGCACGTGAAGTCCAAAGAGTGCTTCAAAGATACAATGATCTTCAAGATATTATTGCAATTCTTGGTATCGATGAGTTATCAGAAGAAGATAAGCAGATCGTTGGTAGAGCGAGGAGAATACAGCGTTTCTTATCTCAACCTATGTTTGTTGCTGAACAATTTACAGGAATAGAAGGTAAGTTTGTCTCAATTAAAGATAGTGTCGAAGCCTTCAAAACAATCTTAAGTGGAGAACTCGATTCAGTGCCAGAACAGGCTTTTTATATGACAGGTGGATTAGATGAAGTCATGTCTAAAGCTAAAGAATTGGAAGAAAATCTCTAAATGTATGTAGAGGTCGTTTCTCCTGAAGAGAGTTGCTTTACAGGGGATGCAACAATGGTCATATCAAGAACTCCAAACGGAGAGATTGGTATATTAGAAGGCCATGAACCAACCGTAGCTACATTAGTTCCAGGTGGATTAACCATAGAGCATGATAATCAAAGAACGTCTTTTGCAATTTCTGGTGGAATACTTCAAATTACTGGTGAAAAAGTAATTGTTCTTGGTGAGTTAGTTGAAAAAATTGACGGTGATCATGATAAAGCCATCGAACTCGGTCAAGAGTTAGCAAAGAAGACATTTACCTCAGACGAATAATGGCAACAATTCTTGCTTTTCACGCACATCCTGACGATGAAAGCGTATCAACAGGTGTTACCTTAGCTAAATATGCAGATGAAGGTCATCGAGTTGTTGTTGTTACAGCAACTGATGGTTCAGCTGGTGAAATTCATAACTATGAAAACCCAGAAGAGTTATTTCCAAAATTGGCTGAAATGCGAAAAGAGGAACTTGAAAAAAGTTTAGATGCTCTAGGTGTAAAAGAATATGAGTGGCTTGGATATAAAGACTCTGGAATGATGGGCACAGAGGAAAACAATGATCCTGATTGTTTTTGGAGACAAGACTATTTTGGACCTGTGGGCAAGCTCGTGACAGAAATAAGAAAATATAAACCTGACGTTTTAATAACCTATGATCCATTTGGGGGATATGGGCATCCTGATCATATTCAGACACATAGAGTTGGAACAGCTGCGTTTTTTGCTGCTGGTGATCTCGACAAGTTTCCATTAAAAGATGGAGAAGAGGTATGGATTCCAGAAAGACTTTATTTTAATGCGTGGTCAAAATCTAGAATACAAGCAAGACGAACTCAAATGTATGAGGCTGGAATATTAACTGAAGACGAGTTTAATGCATTTAATCCTATCGGAAGTGATAATGAGGATATTGATGTTGAGATAGATGGAACAAAATATATTGAACATAAAATTAATTCCATGAAAGCTCATCGAAGTCAGTTTAAAGATGATTGGTGGGGTTTCAATATACCGGTTGAATTTCAAAAAGATTTTTTAGGATATGAAAACTACATACTTGCTTTCAATAGAGGGTCTTGGTCTTCAGAAACAGATTTAATCTAAAAAAGTCATTAACTAAGCGTATATTTTTTGTTTACTTTGCGTTTACCTGTCATGAATATCTTGGAACCAGTTAATTTAATTAAATTAAAGAAAGGAAATCCATGATTAGATCAAAATCTAAATTCTGGTCTTTGCTTCTTGTGATGGTACTTGTCCTTGCTGCCTGTGGTGGCGGTAGCGACGATGCTGCTGATGAAGCTGAAGAAGCTGAAGAATCAGGTGGAGAAGAGTCAGCTACTCAAACAACTGCTGCACCTTCTTCTGATGGATCATCAGGTTTAACTGGTGAAATCTTAGTCGATGGATCTTCAACTGTGTTCCCTATAACACAAGCTGTAGCTGAAGAATTTACAGCTCTTAACCCAGATGTACAAATATCTGTTGGTGTTTCAGGAACTGGTGGAGGATTCAAGAAATTTTGTCCTGGAGAAACAGATATATCTGATGCTTCAAGACCTATCAAAGCCAAAGAGAGAGATCTCTGTGCAGAAAATGGTACTACATACACTGAACTTCAAGTTGGTGTAGATGCTCTTTCAGTTGTTGTTCCAACATCAAATGACTGGGCTACATGTCTAACAACCGAAGAGTTAGGTAGTATATGGGGTGCAGACAGTACAGTTTCTAGTTGGAATCAAGTAAGAAGTTCATTCCCAGATGTAGAAATCGACCTTTATGGTCCTGGTACTGACTCTGGAACTTTTGACTTCTTCAATGAAGAAATTACTGAAGACTTGGGTGGTAGCCGTTCTGACTACACTGCATCCGAAGACGACAACGTTCTTGTAAACGGTGTATCTGGATCAGCTGGTGGTTTAGGATACTTTGGACTCGCATATTATGAAGAGAACAAAGATAAGCTTACTGCTGTTGAAGTAGATGCTGGAGATGGATGTGTTGGCCCAGAAGGCGCCTTTTCAGGCACATACGGACTAGCAAGACCATTGTTTATATATGTAAATGATGCAAAAGCAAATGATCCAGTGATCAAAGCTTTTGTTGATTTTTACTTTGACTCATTAGATCCAATTGTAGAAGCTGTTGGCTACATTCCAATGTTGCCTGACGCTGCTGCAAGACAATTAGAGTATTGGCAAGTTGTAACAGGAAAACCATTGTCTGGTGAAATCTTAATTGATGGTTCATCAACAGTCTTTCCAATCACTCAGGCTGTAGCAGAAGAGTTCACAGCAGTGCATCCTAATGTCAACATATCTGTTGGTGTTTCAGGAACTGGTGGAGGATTCAAGAAATTCTGTCCTGGTGAAACAATGATTTCAGATGCTTCTCGTCCAATCAAAGATAAAGAGAAAGCATTATGTGAAGAAAACGGAGTTAATTATTTAGAAGTACAAGTAGGTATTGATGCTCTTTCAGTTGTTGTTCCAACATCAAATGACTGGGCTACATGTCTTACAACTGCAGAACTTACTTCAATTTGGGGTGCAGACAGCACTATTACAAACTGGAGCCAAGTAAGAGCAGGGTTCCCAGACGTAGCACTTGACCTTTATGGTCCTGGTACTGACTCTGGAACTTTTGACTTCTTCAATGAAGAGTTAACAGAAGATAATGGTGGTAGTCGTTCTGACTACACTGCATCCGAAGATGACAACGTTCTTGTAAACGGCGTATCTGGATCAGCTGGTGGTTTAGGATACTTTGGACTCGCATATTATGAGGAGAACAAAGACAAGCTTACTGCTGTTGAAGTAGATGCTGGTAATGGATGTCAACCACCTGAAGCAGCATTTGAAGGAAATTATTTCTTAGCAAGACCACTTTTCATCTATATAGCTGAGTCTGCAAAAGGAATGTCTGCAGTTAGAGAATTCGTCGATTTCTACTTTGTAGCAATGGATGCAATTGTACCTGCAGTAGGTTACGTACCTATGTTAGCTGAACAAAAAATGGCATCACTTATGTCATGGTCAGCGTTTAGTAGGGGATAGTCACTTTAATTAAAAAATAGTAATTTGTGAGGGCACATTTGCCCTCACAAACTACAATAAAAATATCAAATTATGGAAAATGTAAATAACCTTCGTAACCAACTTACGAAAACAATTACTCGTCCAATTGAAAAAATTGTAAAATTATTTATTACAGCCTCTGCTTTTGGAGCAATTCTTGTATCCATATCAATTATTTTCACATTATTGACTGAAGCTATTAATTTTTTTCAGGATCCAGCAGTAACTTTTAAAGGGTATTTTACTGCAACTAGATGGACTCCTACTTTCCAAAATCCCGAATATGGTGTTATTGTTTTGATTTCCTCAACTCTTTATATAGCTGTCATTGCTTGTCTTATTTCTTTTCCTCTAGGGTTATTTTCAGCTATATACTTATCTGAATTTGCAACAAAAAGAACAAGAAAAGTTATAAAACCAGTCTTAGAAGTATTAGCAGGTGTTCCTACCGTAGTATTTGGTTACTTCGCGCTTAATTGGATTACTCCGAATATAATTCAGAGATTTATTCCAGGTACGGGAGTGTTTAATGCATTGTCGGCAGGTATCGCTGTTGGTATCATGATAATACCTACAGTCGCCTCTATCTCTGATGATGCTCTCAATGCAGTTCCAAATTCTTTGAGAAATGGGTCATTAGCACTTGGTGCTACTAGAAGAATTACATCACTTAAAATTATGTTTCCTGCAGCTCTGTCAGGAATTATAGCTTCATTTATATTAGGTTTTTCAAGGGCTATAGGCGAGACAATGATTGTGACCATTGCAGGAGGGCAGTATCCTGAATTAAATTTAGATCCTAGAAGTGCAATGTACACGATAACTTCTTCAATAGTCAATGTATCCCTTGGTGACACACCTCATGGCACTACGGCTTATAATGCCTTATTTGCACTTGGTATAACTTTATTTATTATGACTTTTATTTTGAATATAGGTTCTGATTATGTTGCTAGAAAGTACAGAAAAGAATATGAGTAACGAAACACTTATAACTGGCAAGAAAGCTGAAAATGCTATCAAAGAAAGTTTATTCCTGTTTACTTTATACATTTGTGTAACGATTGCTATTTTAACTTTGATGACCTTAATCTATGATGTTCTTTCAACTGGGACTACAAGATTGACATCAGATTACGAAGTTGGCCTTATTACAAAAATACAAATTGATAATCCTGTAGACTTTTTAACAACATTAGACTCACGATATCCAGATAGAGCTGGTATCGGCCCTGCTTTTGCTGGGACAGTATGGCTTATGATAATAGTTGTTTCTGTAACATTTCCTTTTGGTACAGGAGCGGCAATATATCTTCAAGAATTTGCCCCAAAAAATAGATTAACAAGGTTTATTGAATTAAATTTAACTAACTTAGCAGGAGTCCCTTCTGTTATTTATGGTCTACTGGGGCTCGCAGTGTTTGTACGTTTAGCTGGATTTGGGAGATCTGTTCTTTCAGGTGGTTTAACATTAACCCTACTGATTCTTCCAGTTGTCATTGTGGCATCTAGAGAGGCTCTTAAAGCTGTTCCAGACACAATACGTCAGGGTGCTTTAGCGCTTGGAGCTACTAAATTTCAGGCAGTTTTTAGACAGGTTGTTCCTTCTGCAATTCCAGGAATGGTAACCGGGATGGTTCTCGGACTCTCCAGAGCAATTGGAGAGACTGCTCCATTAATTTTTATGGGTGCTTTGACTTATGTTAATTATTTTCCTGATACCCCTTTAAGTGGTTTTACTGCTATTCCAATCCAAGTCTATAACTGGATTGGATATCCTCAGGCTGAATGGAAGGAAACTGCTTCAGCTGGAATCATCTTACTTTTGGGTTTATTATTAATCATGAACTCATTAGCAATATTTATTAGAAACAGATATGAGAAGGATTTATAGTGATATTTATAAAAGAGACAAATAGTGGAAACTAAAGAAACAGTTCAGGTCAATAACGAAAGCGTATTTAATGTAACAGACCTATCTGTAAGTTACGGAGACTTTGTCGCAATCAAAAATGTAAATATGGATATTACTAAAAACAAAATTACCGCTTTTATTGGGCCCTCAGGTTGTGGAAAAAGCACATTAATAAGAACATTTAACAGGATGAATGATCTTATATTAGGTGCAAAAGTTAATGGAACAATAACATATCAGGGAGTTGATTTATACGACAAAATGGTTGACCCAGTTCAGGTCAGAAGAAGAATTGGAATGGTTTTTCAAAAACCTAATCCATTCCCAAAAACTATAAAAGAAAATATTACCTTTGGACTTAAAGTCAATAACATGACTGACAACATAGACGATCGAGTTGAGAAAGCACTAACTCAAGCAGCATTATGGGATGAAGTAAAAGATGATTTAGACAAAAATGCTTTAGAGTTATCTGGTGGTCAACAACAAAGATTATGCATTGCCAGGACAATTGCAGTTGAGCCAGATACAATTTTAATGGATGAGCCTTGCTCTGCATTAGACCCTGTGGCTACAAAAAAAATAGAAGACCTCATGCAAGAGCTTGTGAAAGAATTCTCAATACTTATTGTCACACACAACATGCAACAAGCCTCTAGATCTTCTGATTACTGTGCATTTTTTACAACGAAAACCTCTGATGATGGAAAAAGAAGAACTGGAGAATTAGTTGAGTTCAATGAAACAAGTGTTATGTTTACTACTCCTGATAAGGAGTTAACAGAACAATATATATCAGGCAGGTTCGGATGAGTTTACAAGAAAAGATCGAAAACCTTGAAACAGATCTACATTTAATGGGCAGGCTTGTTTTAGATTCTCTAGTAGATGGCGTTAGGGCTTTAGAAGATAAAGATGTTAATAGAGCAATTGCAACAATAGAAAAAGACGATGAGATTGATGATGCTTACCTTAAAATTGACCAAGACTGGGTTGAGCTCATGGCCACAGAGCAACTTGTAGCAACAGACTTAAGACTTTCTACCTCTATTTTGCAGGCAAGTTTACATTTAGAGCGCCTTGGTGATTTGGCAGTTTATCTTGGAAATACAACACAAGAAATTTTCGATTCACCAGTACCAGAGACAATACATGCAACTGTAGTAGAAATGGGGGATTTAGTAATTGATATGGCTTCATCCGCAATGGAAAGTTTAAAAAATCGAGATAAAGACCTAGCTATATCAACAGCCGAAAAAGACAATCAAGTAAATAGACTTTATAACGCAATACTTGAAGAAGCACCAAAAATAGCTGGAAATGAAGATTTGTTCAATGGATTATTTAGACTTGTCACTTGTATTCGTACATTAGAAAGAGGTGGCGATCACGCAGTTGATATTTGTGAATTAACCCACTTCTTAGTGACTGGTGAATTTAAAGAATTTTAATGTCAGGCAAAATCTTATTAGTTGAAGATGAACACAGCATTGCCGAACCCGTAATTTACAATTTAAAACAAGAAGGTTTTTCTGTCACACATGTTGATGAAGGACCCATTGCTTTAGAGATTTTTAGTGAAGAGTCTTTTGATTTAATTATTTTAGATTTAATGCTTCCACAAATTTCTGGACTTGATATATGTAGATCTATTAGAAAAAGTTCTGATGTACCAATTATTATGGTGACTGCCAAAGACAGCGAAGCTGATAGGGTAGCTGGATTAGAATTAGGCGCTGATGATTATGTAACCAAACCTTTCTCAGTCCGTGAATTGATGAGTAGAGTTAGAGCGGTTCTTAGACGTGCGACTTCTCAAACTTCAACAAAGGAAAAGTCCCTTAAAGCAGGGAATATTGAAATTAATTTAACTAAATACGAAGCAAAAGTTGACAATAATAAAATTGATTTAACACCAAGAGAGTTTGAGCTTTTGTACGCATTTTGCGAAAATCAAGGAAATTTAATGTCAAGAGAACAGATATTTGATGAAATATGGGGATATTCGTTTATTGGAAATACAAAAACCCTTGATGTGCACATACAAAGAATAAGAGAGAAAATTGAAGTTGATCCAAAAAAACCTAAAAGATTAATAACTGTTAGGGGAGTTGGCTATAAGTTAGTAAATGATGGATAAAAATAATCAAGATATCGACAAGCTAAAACAAGAGTTCATTGCCAATGCTTCACATGAACTCAAGACACCTGTTACTTCTATTCAATTAGCTGTAGAGACAGCTATTTCAGCATTAGAAAATTCTGAAATTGAAGATGCCAAAAGATTTATGACTCAAATTTTACAAGATAGTCAAAGAATGACACTCTTACTTTCAGATCTTTTGGACCTTTCACAACTTGAAGTCAATAATCCAGAAAAAGAACTTGTAAATTTGAAATCAATCATTGATGCTGAAATTGGATTTTTATCTGATGAAAATAAAAATCGAGTAGTTTTTGAATCTGAAGACATTGAATTTTTGATTGATCCTAATGACTTTTCGATGATAATTAGAAATCTATTGAGGAATGCTTGTAATTACTCAGAATTAGATAAGGAAATAAATGTAAATTTATTTAAAGACAAGTCGAGTATTGTTTTGAGTGTTGTTGATAAGGGTAGAGGGATTGCAACTTCAGATCATGAAAGGGTCTTTGAGAGGTTTTATAGAGTCGATAAAGGAAGATCTAGGTCACTTGGTGGTACAGGAATTGGCTTATCTATAGTAAAACATGCTGTAGATCGTAATGGTGGATTGATAGAACTCGATAGTGTTTTAGGCTCAGGTACTACTTTTACTATTAAGTTTGAATAGAGTATTTAAAAATTTGGAAGTCTTTAGTTTACTTCCCAAGTTCCAAGAGACCTTATAAGCTTATCAAGTTCTCCTTCACCTTTTTGTTCAATAGATGAGTCAATTTGTTCTCTGACTTCATCATTGTAAGTATCTCTTTCAACTTGTCTAAAGATACCTACTGGTGTTGGCCCATAAGGCCCATGAGATAATCTTGATAATGAAAAAGCAATTGAAGGGTTATCTTTTGTAATGTCATGAACATAAATCTCACTATCATCTATTTCTGATCTTTTGACAATGACTGCTTCTCCATCACGAATTGTTACAGCATTCTCATCTTCTGCCCCAAAGATAACTTTCTCACCATGTTTAAGATTTATACGATTTGCTATTTTTCCTTCCTTAGATGTTAACTGCTCAAAGGCTTTGTCATTAAACACATTACAGTTTTGATAAATCTCAACATAAGCTGAACCTTCATGTTCAGATGCTGCTCGCAGTACCTCTGCTGTAAGATCTCTATCCATATCAATAGACCTTGCAACAAATGATGCTTCAGCTCCTAAGGCTAAACTCATTGGGTTTAATGGAAGCTCTACAGAACCAAAAGGAGAAGATTTTGTTTTCTTTCCTTCTTCACTGGTAGGGGAATACTGTCCTTTGGTAAGTCCATATATTTGATTATTAAACATTAAAATCTTCATGTTTACATTTCTTCTCAATGCATGAATTAAGTGGTTTCCTCCAATAGATAGTGCGTCACCATCTCCAGATACTACCCAAACTGAAAGATCTGGGTTAGATGCACTTACTCCAGTAGCTACTGCAGGAGCACGACCATGGATAGAATGTAAACCGTATGTGTTCATGTAGTAAGGAAATCTTGCTGCACAACCAATGCCAGATACAAACACAATATTTTCTTTTCTGATACCTAATTCAGTCATAAAGTTTTGCACTGAAGCAAGAATTGTATAATCACCACACCCAGGGCACCATTTAACCTCTTGGTCACTGGCAAAGTCAGCTCTTTTATATGAGAGAGGAATTTTACTCATCAGTCTTTACTTCCTCTTTTTTCTCTTCCTCTACCTTGTTTCTTTCTTCATCAATGTCTTGAACAAGTTCTTTATTCTCAGGCATATTCTCATCAACTTTTTCAATAATTCTCTCAGTCACTCTTTCAGTGACCCTTTCGACAACTCTCTCTACTACAGGTTCTTGAGCTTCTGCTGCTGGTTCTTCAGATGTATCTGATTTTACTTCTTCAACAACTGGCTCTTCTTCAACAACTGGCTCTTCTTCAAGAACTGATTCTTGTTCAACAACTGGTTCCTGGGTTTCTGCTGCTGGTTTATCTGCACTCATTTCTTCTAAAACTTGCTCAACAGGTATACCTAATGCTTTTGCACGTGCTTCAGCAGATCTCATTATGAGGTGTTCTGGTATTCCAACCTCTTCAACTACAGGTTCTTCCTCAGCTACAACTTCTTCTACAACCTCTTCAACTACAGGTTCTTCCTCAGCTACAACTTCTTCTACTATTGGTTCTTCCTCAGCTACAACTTCTTCTACAATAGGCTCGAGTTTTGTACCAAAAGAGTTTATGAGAGATTCGATTTTTTCTTCTAATTCTTGAGCTGTAAAAGGTAAACCTTCAACTTTATTGATTCCGACAGTATCGACAAGATAACGTGCACGTAAAAGTTTTGACAATTGGCCAGTGTTTAATTCAGGGACAATGATGTTTTTAAATTGACTCAAAACTTCAGCTGTGTTGTCTGGGAAAGGATTGACGTGTGTGAAGTGTGCACTTGCTACCTTTACACCTTTTGAATTGAGTCTGTTTACAGCTTGTGTGATACCACCAAAAGTTGATCCCCAACCCAAAATGAGAGTATCTGATGATATGTCTCCATTTATTTCAAGTGGGTCAATATCATTTGCTATATTTTCAATTTTCCATGCTCTCATATCTGTCATGTATTGGTGATTATCAGTGTCATAAGAAACATTTCCAGTTCCATCTTCTTTTTCTAATCCACCTACACGATGCTCTAAACCTGGTACTCCAGGAATAGCCCATGGTCGAGCATTAGTTTCGTAATCTCTAAAAAATGGTAAAAACCCATCTTCAGTGTTGTAAGTCGTGGTTAAATTTGTTCCCAATTCATCAAGGTTTTCAATCTCAGGTAGTTTCCAAGGCTCAGAACCGGTAGCAACATAGTTATCGGACAATAAAATAACAGGTGTCATATATTTAAGAGCAATACGTGTTGCCTCAAATGCTGCATAGAAAGCATGAGATGGTGATTTAGCTGCAATTACTGGTAAAGGAGCTTCTCCGTGACGTCCGTACATTGCAAACATTAGATCAGATTGTTCTGGTTTTGTAGGTAGTCCTGTTGATGGCCCACCCCTTTGAACATTAACTACTACTAATGGTAATTCCGCAGACAGCGCTAAAGATATGGTTTCACTTTTTAAAGCAAGACCTGGTCCACTAGTTCCTGTAACTGCAAGCTTACCTGTAAAAGAAGCACCTACAGCTGCTGCAGCAGCCGCTATTTCATCTTCGGCTTGGAAAGTTAAAACATTGAAATTCTTGTGTTTTGATAACTCATGCAATATATCTGATGCAGGAGTGATAGGATAACTACCGTAAAATAGATCTAGGTTTGCTTTTTTAGCACCCGCAATAAGCCCCCAACTTAAACCGATATTTCCATTGATATTTGTATACTCTCCAGCTGGTAATGACGCCTTGTCTACTTTATAAGTATGGTGAAATGCCTCAACTGTAATGCCGAAGTTGTAACCAGTTTTCAGTGCTTTGATGTTTGCTTTTGCTACCTCAGGTAGGTTCTTAAATTTATCGTTTATCCAATTTTCTGTATCTTTAAGATCTCTGTTAAACGTCCAAGAAATTAAACCAAGAGCAATCATATTTTTGGAACGAAGGACTGCTCTTCCAGGTAAATCAAATTCCTCCAAAGCTTCCTTTGTGAGTTTTTCCATTGGGACTTGAAAAACTCTATAACCATCAAGTTCTTCAGATTCTCTTGGATCTATTTCATAACCTGCTTTTTTAATGTTCTTTTCATCAAAAGCATCTTCGTTTAATATCAACATTCCGTTTGGTGTTAAATCTTGTAGGTGAGCTTTCAAAGCAGCAGGGTTCATAGCAACTAAAACATCAGGGGCGTCTCCTGGTGTCAAAATATCAAAATCAGCAATTTGTACTTGGAAAGAAGATACACCTGCAACTGTTCCTTGAGGAGCTCTAATTTCAGCAGGGAACGCAGGCAAAGTAGCAAGATCGTTTCCAAATAATGCAGAAGTGTCGGTAAATCTAGTACCAACTAATTGCATACCATCACCTGAATCACCAGCAAAACGAATTGTTACAGCTGGTATAGACTCAACAGTTTTATTTTCAATGCTTACTTCCTTATTTGTTTCTTCAGCTTCTACTACTGGTTCTTCTACAGGTTCTTCAACTACTTCTTCAACTTCAGCGACAGGTTCTTCTACAGGTTCTTCTACAGGTTCCTCAACTTCAGCGACAGGTTCCTCAACAACTTCTTCAACTACTTCTTCAACTTCAGCGACAGGTTCTTCTACAGGTTCTTCTACCGGCTGGGATTCTCCTTTAATTTCAGCTAAAGCTTGCTCGACAGAAATACCTAAATGCTTAGCTCTTGCTTCTGCAGATCTAATCAATAGATATTCAGGTACGTTTAAAGGTTTTTCTTCACTCATAATTTAACTTTACCTGCTTAGTTTAATCCACGCGGGGATAATGTTATTTCATTTTTTTGTGGTGAGACACAGTTTGAAACAGTTTCACCATCACAACATTCGGCTTGGTTCAAACCAAACATAGGGCATTGATTGTTAATACAAGCTCCATGACCATGAAGGTAGGTCATCTCTCTCTTGCACCAGGTACAAATTAAATTACTCATAACTCTTAAACTTGTGATAGGGCCAATACAGGTATCTTAGTTTCCAACAATCCTCAACTTTAATTGCACCAATAGATGAAGAATCACTGGAAGATTTTTGCCTATTATCTCCTAACACAAATATTTCGTCTTCCTGCAATGTAATGGCCTCAAAAGAAACTGATTCACTGTTACCCCAGGTATCATTCATAGTTTTTCCATTAATTTTGATAACGCCATCTTCATTTGAAATTGTTTCACCTGGAAGTCCAATAACTCGTTTAATTATTTCGATATTTTTTGGAGTATATTCGTAAATTACAATATCTCCACGATTTAATGGTTCTGATACTTTTACTGCTAATACGTAATCGCCTTCGTGCAATGATGGCTCCATACTTTCTTCTTTGATTTCATACGCTCTGTATGTTCCATCTTTGTTATTTTTAAAAAATAAATAGACAGCCATGATTAGAAGGTTTCTAATATTTAATATCCGTGTAATGCTTTTAATCATATAGTTTTTTTGTTATTAAAATTAATAGTAGATTACTAAAGGAGATTTATGAAGTTATTTAAACCAACAAGAGTAGCTCATGCTCATTGTGATTTGCCATGCGGTGTTTATGATCCCGCACAAGCAAGAATCAATGCAGAGTCAGTTGTAAATGCCTCCAAAAAATATCAAGAATCTGATGATCCTGCATTCAAGCAACGTTGCATCACCATCAAAGAAGATATGGCTGAAGAGGTTAAAAAAGATCTGTGGGTATTGTGGACAGATTATTTCAAGCCAGAACACCTTGAAAAATTCCCAAATGTTCATGATCTTTTCTGGAATGCAACAAAAAAAGCTGGAGAAGCAAAGAAAACAGAAGATCCTGCAGTAGGTGAGGAGCTTCTAGGTTTGATTAATGAAATAGATGAGGTATTTCAAGCTACAAAAAGCTAATCAAATTTTTTAAAAAGGTGTCCTATGTCTTGTAATTGGGCACCTTTTTTTATGTCGTTTACGGACCAATTATTATTTGTATTCTTTTCAATTGCACCCTTTACAATCTCAGATGTTGTTGGCATAAAAGGTGTAAATAATGATGCACATGCTTCTATTGCTGTAAGCGATGTATGAAGTATTGCTGTTGCTCTAGAGCTGTCTTCTTTTATAACTTTCCATGGTTCTGTTTCATTCAGATAAGCATTAATTTTATTTACATAGCCCATAACTGACTGAAGTGATGATTTGAGTTCGACCTTTTCGATTAATTCACCAGTCTTTTCAAAACAATCATTGCCTTCATTGATTATTTTTTTATCAACATCATTTAATTCAAAATCGAATTCTAAATTTTCAAAATTGTTTATATATTGGGAAAATACTCTTTGAACTAAATTTCCCCATGCTGCTACAAGTTCTTCGTTATTGCGTCTTATCATTTCATCTTCTGAGATTTCAGAATCATTTTGCTCGGGCAGGATACTTGCTAGAGCGTATCTCAATGAGTCCGGATTCCATTCATCGAGATAATCGTTTAAATTTTTTCCAACACCTCTACTTGCAGATGCCTTTTCACCTTTTATTAAGATGTACTGGTTTGCTGGAACGTTCGTTGGTAGGTTTAAATCACCATATGCAAGTAACATCGCAGGCCATATTATTGCATGAAAAGGAACGTTGTCTTTTCCAACAAAATAATAAGACTCTGCATCCTCATTTAACCAAAAATCTTTCCATGCATCTGGCGTGCCATTATTTACTGCCCACTCTTTAGCAGCTGATAAATAACCAATTACTGCCTCAAACCATACATATATTTTTTTTCCATCACCTAATTCATTTTCTGGTATATCTATTCCCCAGTCAAGATCTCTTGTTATTGCTCTATCTTGTAAACCTTCTTCTACAAATGATTTGGAGAAATTTATAACGTGAGGTCTCCAACCTTCTTTACTATTTAGCCATTCGGAAAGCTTGTCATTAAGAGCACTTAACTTTAAAAAATAATGTTCGGTCTCTTTGAACTCGGCATTATTTCCGTTAATTTTACTTTTAGGATTTATAAGCTCTTCAGGATCAAGAGTTGTACCGCAAGAGTCACATTGGTCACCTCTTGCCTCTAAAAAATTACATTTTGGACATTCACCCTCAACATATCTATCAGGTAAAAACTTTTTTTCTTGTGGATCAAAAGCTTGAATGCTTTTGTTTTTCTCAATGAAGCCATTTTCTTTTATTTTTAAAAACATTTCCTGAGTAACTTCTTTATGATTATCGGTCATTGTTGTTGTGTAGTTATCCCATTGAATGTTCAATTTATCCCAATAGCCGAGAAATTCATTATGATATCGATTTACTATCTCGATTGGCTCAACACCTTCATCATCTGCTCTTACAGTTATTGGCGTTCCGTGAACATCACTTCCAGATACCATAATTACGTTATTGCCTATCAGTCTGTTATATCTTGCAAATATATCTGCCGGCAAATAAGCTCCACCTATATGACCTAAATGTCTAGATCCGCTTGCATATGGCCAAGCTACACAAACTAATACGTTTTTTGACATAACACTTTAAGAATAGACTTTTAAATCACAAAGACTACATTTTTGTGAAACATTTATGAAACATTCCGGTAATAATCATTTAACTTTTAAGAGGTCTCTTAACATCTATATTTAATTAGGTTGTTACAAAAGGAGATTTAAAAAATGGAACTAGCAACTTATGTAGATAGCTTGTGGATCGTTGTTGCAGGTATATTAGTCATGTTTATGCAACCTGGCTTTATGCTTGTGGAGACCGGATTTACAAGATCTAAAAACTCAGTCAATATAGTTATGAAAAACTTTATGGACTTTTCAGTCGGTGCAATTACCTATTGGGCATTTGGATTTGCATTGGCATACGGTGGAACTACTCTTGGTGGATTTTTAGCCTATGGTAGTTTCTTTTTGGAAGGTGACTCAATTACCTACTTCTTCCAAGTAGTCTTTGCGGCAACCGCAGCAACAATTGTTTCTGGTGCAGTCGCAGAAAGAACAAAATTTAGCGCATACTTATTATTTCAACCATTTATATGTGGTGTAATTTATCCAATAGTTACCCACTGGGTTTGGAGTGGTCAAGGTTGGCTCGGTGACTTAGGTTTCATTGACTTTGCAGGTTCTGGTGTTGTACACATGGTTGGTGGCTTTGCAGCCCTAGCTGGTGTTCAAATTGTGGGTCCAAGAATCGGAAAATACGACGATAATGGAAACCCTCAAGTAATACCTGGAAGCTCAATGGTAGCTGGAGCACTTGGTGTATTTATCCTCTGGTTTGGATGGTATGGATTTAACGTTGGATCTGCTTTAGCAGCAGTAGATGTTGATCTTGCTGCAATTGCAGTAACAACTACTTTATCAGCTGCTGCAGGTTCTATAACTGCGATGTATACATCAATGATTTCAGGTAAACCAAATGTTGGTATGACCTTAAATGGTGCTCTAGCTGGTTTAGTTGGAATTACTGCTGGTTGTGCAAATGTAAATAACTTAGGTGCAGTTTTAATCGGTTTGGTATCTGGTGTGTTAGTTGTGTACTCCATCAACTTCTTAGAAAAAAAAGGATTTGATGATGCTGTAGGTGCTGTCTCAGTTCATGGAATATGTGGTATCTGGGGCGTCCTAGCTGTGGCAATTTTTGACACTACAGATGGTTTAGTCTACGGTGGAGGCGCCACATTGTTTCTACCTCAATTAATTGGTATTCTAGCAATTGGTGCCTGGGCATATGGAACATCTTTCCTTGTGTTTAAAGTCATTGATTCAACAGTTGGACTAAGAGTTACAGCTGAAGAAGAAATTGCTGGGTTGGATGCTACAGAACATGGAACATCAGCATATGGAGATTTCATCACTAAAAAGTAACGACTAATTAAATAATTAAGAAAACCAGCTATATTTAGGTCCCCCCCTAAAGATTTTTAAGGCTGGTTTTCTTATTTAAATAACCCTTTATTCATAGTAAAATTGTTGTACTTATGACATTTCATTTCGAAGAAAAAGATTCTTGTGGTGTAGGTTTTATTGCATCAAGAGGTATCCCTAGGACACATGGGATGACTTTAAAAATTCTAGAATGTCTATCTAACCTCGACCATAGAGGTGCCAAGTTTGCGGATGGAACCGGAGACGGAGCTGGAGTACTTACAGAGATTCCTTTCGAGTTAATTGAAGCTGAATTAGTTGAAAGAGGAATCACACTTGGAGAAAAAGAAAAATTAGGATTGATCTCTTGCTTTTTTGATCCAAAAAATATTACCGAGTCAATTGAGCTAATTGATAACAAGCTTGAAGAGTTTGACATTAAGCTACTCTATTGGAGAAAAGTTCCTACAGACAAAGAAATCCTAGGAACAATGGCAAAAAATTCAAAACCTGGAATTTATCAAGCTGTCATCTGTTCCACAAAAGAATATGAATACAGTTTTGAAAAATATCTTTATCTTTTCAGAAAATCACTAGAAACAGATCTTGAAAAAAATGAATTTCTTAACATTCATATCAATTCGTGTTCGAGTAAAACAGTTGTATATAAAGGTCTCTTTACAGCCACTCAGACAGCAGATTTTTATTGGGATTTAAGAAATCCTTTGTACAAAACAAGGTATGGAGTATTTCATCAAAGATTTTCTACCAATACAAGTTCAACATGGGATAAAGCACAACCTTTTAGAATGCTCGCACACAATGGTGAAATAAACACAATTAGAGCTAATTATTCCTGGATGAAAGCTAGAGAGGTGGATGCCTCTTCAAACATTTGGAAAGATGACATTGAGAGGTTAAAACCATTTATTAATGAAAGCCTTTCAGATTCTGGACAACTTGATAATGCAATAGAGTTACTTGTTCAATCTGGAAGAAAACTCGCTCATGCTCAAGAGATGCTTATTCCTTCAGCATGGGAAAACAATCCGAGATTTTCGAAAGACCAGCAATCATATTATCAATACCATGCATTCTTATCAGAACCATGGGACGGTCCTGCAGCTATTGTTGCTACTGATGGAGACGATATTATTGCAGGGTTGGATAGAAGCGGATTGAGACCACTCAGATGGATGGTTTCAGATAGATATATTTTAGCTGCCTCAGAAGTAGGTATTTGTCCCTCAGTTGAAGCCGGTGCATATAAAACTGCTCAACTTGAGCCAGGACAAACAATTAGATATCGTATCAAAAATGATGAGTTATTAGACGAACAAGAAGTAATAAAAAAACTTGCTGAGAAAAACCCATATAAAGAATGGGTAAATACAAAACCTTTAGTTGCTGATACCGAATTTAGTGATAAACCAGACGAGATTGAGCTAGATCTGCTCTCAGAATATTTCCAATATACACCAGAAGAGGAAAGATTAATTTTATTACCGATGATCCAAGGTGATATTCCAACAGGTTCAATGGGTAATGATTCTCCACTTGCAGTATTGAGTAAAAATAAACCAAGAATGAGTCGATATTTTCATCAAATGTTTGCTCAGGTAACGAATCCTCCAATTGATCCGATAAGAGAAAGATTTGTAATGTCAACTAAAACTTATCTTGGAAAGAGAGGATCAATATTAAAAGAGACATCTCAACAAGCAAATCTCATAACACTTGAATCACCAATTCTCAGTAAAGGAAGTTATGATCTTTTGGTTTCAAAAGAATTTTCAAAAGACAAATCAAAAGTTTTTGATATTAGCTTTGATAAAACAAAATCTAATCTTGAAGGATTTCTTGATAAATTATGTGAGGACGTTTATGAGGCTGTAATAAACAAAAAGTCTTTAATTATATTAAGTGATAGAGATGTAGTAAAAGGCAACAGTGTCGCCCCATCACTATTAGTGATTGGAAGAGTTCATCAACACTTGATTAACAAGGGTGTAAGACTAAAAGCATCACTGATAGTTGTATCTGGAGAGATAAGAGATGCACATGACTTATCGTGTCACATCGCATATGGAGCATCAGCTGTTTGGCCATATTTAGCCCTTGAAAAAGCAAGACTACTTTCAATTGACAATCCAGATTTAAATTTATCACCTGCACAGGCACAAGAAAATTATAGAGATGCACTTAATAAAGGCCTGTTAAAGATAATGTCAAAAATGGGTATTTGTACAGTTTCTTCTTATCGAGGGTCTGAAATTTATGAAATTATAGGTCTCGATAAAGAAATGACAAATGATGCTTTCTCAAATTCTTACACTAGAACTGAAGGTTTGGGATATGACAAGATAAATGAAAACTTACTCATTTTTGGGAATGAAGAACCTTTTGATCTTGAGATTGGTGGTTTCTATAAACATAAAAAGGGAAGTGAGCCACATGTAACATCTCCAGTGACAGTCCTGAAATTACAAAAGGCAGTTAGATCTGGTGATAGAGAGGAATGGAACAAATATCTAGATTCGTTAGAAGACAGAGATAATGTTCAAATTCGTGATTTATTTACCCTTCCAGAAAATAATAAAATATTTAGCAATGAAAATGAAGACTCTTCACTAGAAGAAATATATCAAAAATTTACTGTTAGCTCAATGTCTTTAGGAGCACTGTCCGAAGAGGCACATCAAGCACTAGCAATTGCAATGAATCGCATAGGAGCTAAATCTGGATCTGGTGAAGGTGGAGAAGACCCTGATAGATATGGAACAGAAAAAAATTCAAAGATCAAACAAATTGCGTCAGGAAGATTTGGTGTTACTCCTGATTATTTAGCATCTGCTGAAGAATTTCAAATTAAAATGGCTCAAGGTTCAAAACCAGGAGAGGGAGGACAGTTACCTGGATTTAAAGTAGATTCTCATATTGCAAAATTAAGGCATACTGTTGAGGGCGTGACATTAATTTCACCACCACCTCATCACGATATCTACTCTATTGAGGATTTAGCACAGTTAATCTATGATTTAAAAACATTTAATCCAAACAATCCTGTAAATGTAAAACTCGTGTCTGAGCCAGGTGTAGGTGTTATTGCGGTTGGTGTAGCAAAAGCCGGTGCAGATATTATTACAATTGCTGGTAGCGATGGTGGCACGGGAGCAAGTCCATGGACAAGTATTAAACATGCTGGTTCACCATGGGAACTTGGTTTAAGTGAAACTCATCAAGCTCTTGTAGAAAATAATATGAGAGATAAAGTCCTACTTGAAGTTGATGGTGGTCTTAGATCTCCTAAGGACATTATCATTGCCACATTACTTGGTGCTGATAGATATGGATTTGGAACATTACCCCTATTAGCTTTAGGTTGTAAGATGGTCCGTCAATGTCATGAAAATACTTGTCCTGTTGGTATTGCAACACAGGATGAGAACCTAAGGGCTAAATTTACCGGTGCTCCAGAACAAGTAATGCAACTATTTAAATTTATTGCAGAGGATGTTAGGTCTTATCTTCAAATTTTTAATGTAGATTCACTTGATGCTTTAATCGGCCATGCAGACTTACTTGGTCTTAAAGTAATGGATAATAACCTTCCAAAAAGCTTGCACAAGTTACTAAGAAATGCTGTGTCAGATAAAAAACATCCTGGCTTTATACGACACGATGAAGGCCGTCTATCTAGAAGACTCACTTCAGAAATAATGAAAGGCTTGAGAAGTAAACAATCTACAATTATTCAGTATCCAGTATCAAATGAAGATAGAAGTATTGGTGCAAGAGTTTCAGGCGAAGTATCAATCAACAAATTAGGAGAAGTTCTAAAAGACAATCCAACACATATTAGTTTGTCTGGTGCAGCTGGCCAAAGCTTTGGAGCTTTTATAAGGGATGGAATCAATCTTAAGCTTATTGGTAGTGCCAATGATTATGTAGGAAAAGGAATGGGTGGCGGAAGCATAACTATTATTCCACAGGGTACTAAAAACAAGGGTGCTTACCATGCTGCGGGTAATGCAATCCTATATGGAGCTACAGGTGGGCAACTTTATATTTCAGGAAGAGTTGGTCAAAGATTTGGTGTTCGAAACAGTGGAGGAATAGCAGTAGTTGAGGGATGTAGCGCACATGCCGCAGAGTATATGACAGGTGGAACATTAATCATTTTGGGTAGTGTAGGGTTTAATTTTGGTGCAGGAATGACTGGAGGAAAAGTAATAGTATTAAAAACACAAAAGAACTTTTCACAATACATATCAAAATCTGCACCCGAATCTCGAGAGATGAATGATATTGATCTACTAGAGTTGAGAGCTTTCTTAAATAAACACATTGAACAAACTGGATCTGAATTAGCTAAAGATATTCTTAAGAAAGAAAAAGATTGGTCAAAAATGTTTACTGTTTTTGGAGGGATAGCCAATGTTACTGAAAGCGACATAGACACTGCTAAAGCAAAAATTGAGGCTCTTGATTAATTAACTATTTCTTTATAGCAAATTAAGTTATACCATAAGAATATGAATACAAATTTATCAATGAATAACATTGTCGATTGGACAACAACATCAGATCTAGTTGGAAATGTGAAAGTTGACCAGGTTGGGGTGCTTGATAGAGTATCTTCTCTTGCTACACGTAGTATAAAAAGGGAATCTAAATTAGATGCTTTAGAAAAAATAGTAAGCATGTGTGACCTGACAACATTAGAGGGTGAAGATACAGAAGGTAAAATTATCCAAATGTCATCAAAAGCTATATCACCAGATCCAAGCGATGACAATGTACCTAGTGCTGCTGCTGTATGTGTATACCCAGCGCTTGTATCGACGGCCAAAAAAATTGTAAAAGATTCAAATGTTAAAGTAGCATCTGTATCTTCTTATTTCCCCAGTGGCCAAGCTCCTATAGAATCAAAAATTTCAGATACTCAATTCGCAATTGATGAAGGTGCTGATGAAATTGATATTGTAATCAATAGAAAAGCTTTTTTTGAAGGAGATTACAAAAAAGTCTATGAAGAGATAAAGGCTCTAAAAGATGTTTGTGGAGAAATTCATCTAAAAACAATACTAGAAATTGGTGAACTGAAAACATATGAAAATATTAAGAAAGCAAGTGTAATTGCTTTATGTGCAGGATCTGATTTTATAAAAACTTCAACCGGCAAGATATCTAATGGTTCATCAAGGGAAGCGTGCCTAATAATGGCAAGAGCTGTTCGTGAGTTTGAATCCTACGGGTATGGCATGAGAGGGATAAAAGTTGCTGGTGGTATTAGAGACGCTAAAGATGCAATACGATATTTAGTAATTATTAATGAAGAGCTAGGCGGTTCTTGGCTTTCCGCAGATTATTTTAGGTTTGGTGCATCAAGCTTGTTAGATGATGTACTTAAACAAATCAAAAAACTAAAAACCAATGCTTATCAATCAAGTTATTATTTTCCAAGAGGGTAATTTATGAATAATTGGGAATACGCAGAATCAATTGAATCAGAAAAAATTGTAAAAATAGAAAAAAAATATGGTCATTTTATAAATGGGGAATTTGTATCACCAAATTCTAAGAAATATCTCGATACAATATCTCCATCAAGTGAAGAAGTTTTATCCTCAATCTCAATTGGTAATGGAAAGGATGTAAATTTCGCTGTAAACGCGGCAAAAGAAGGTCTCAAACAATGGAGTAAAACCTCTCCATCAGAGAGATCAAAGTATTTATTCAAGCTTGCAAGATTAATCCAAGAGAGATCTAGAGAGTTTGCAGTTCTAGAAAGCTTAGATGGTGGAAAGCCTATAAAAGAATCTAGAGATTTTGACCTTCCACAAGTTGCACAAAACTTTTTCTACTATGCCGGCTGGGCTGACAAGATTGATCTTGCATGGGGTAGTGGAATTTCAAAACCTTATGGAGTTGTAGGTCAAATTATTCCATGGAACTTTCCGCTATTGATGCTTTCATGGAAAGTTGCTCCCGCGCTAGCAACGGGTAATGCTGTAGTTTTAAAACCTGCGGAGACTACTCCACTAACCGCTTTATTATTTGCAGAACTATGTGATGAAGTGGGTCTTCCTAAAGGTGTTTTTAATTTAATTACTGGTGATGGAACTACAGGTTCCGAATTAGTAAATCATAAAGATATAAAAAAAATTGCTTTTACTGGTTCCACAAGTGTTGGTAAGTACATACAGAAATCATTAGCTGGAAGAGATGTTGGCCTTACCCTTGAGCTAGGTGGAAAGGCGGCCAATATTGTTTATAACGATGCAGCCTTAGATGAAGCAGTAGAAGGAGTTGTAAATGGAATCTTCTTTAATCAAGGACACGTATGCTGTGCTGGAAGCAGATTATTAGTTCAAGAAGATATACATGATGTATTTATCAATAAACTTGAAAAAAGAATGCAGAGTTTAAGGGTGGGTAATCCTCTCGATAAGAATACTGATATAGGTGCAATTAATTCAAAAGATCAGCTTGATAAAATCACAGATCTGGTCAATGAGGGTGTAAGCGATGGTGGAGAGCTCTTTCAAATTGAATGTGAACTCCCTAAGAATGGTTTTTGGTTTAAACCAAGTTTATTTACTGGGGTTCAGGCAAATTATAAAATTGCTACAGAAGAAATATTTGGTCCAGTATTGACCACCTTAACATTTCGAACTCCAGATGAAGCTGTTGAAATAGCAAACAATACAGAGTATGGATTATCTGCAGGGATTTGGACTGAAAAAGGATCAAAAATTTTATGGACTGCAGACAGGCTTGATGCTGGTGTTATTTGGGCAAACACATTTAACAAATTTGATCCTGCTTCTCCATTTGGTGGATATAAAGAATCTGGTTTTGGAAGAGAAGGTGGCAGGCATGGTCTCCTTTCTTATTTAAAGGCATCATCATGACAGAAGTAAAGAAAACATATAAACATTACGTAGATGGGAAATTTGTAAGATCTGAGTCAGGTAAAGTATATGCAATTGATCTTAAAAAAGAAAAATATGAGATCCCTCTTACTTCAAAGAAAGACCTAAGAGACGCTGTTACATCATCTAAAGCTGGATTTGCGAAATGGAATTCATTAACTATGTACAACAAATCACAGATACTTTATAGATTGTCTGAAATGATTGAAGGAAATAAAGAATCATATATTGCTTTATTACAACAACACGGTTTAACAAAGAATGATTCGAAAAACGATGTTGAGGATGCTGTGAATACCATTATTTGGTACGCAGGAATCGTTGATAAATGGGAACAATTGACTGGTAATTTAAATCCAGTCGCAGGAGACTATTTTAATATATCGCATCAAGAACCAATCGGAGTGACTTTCTCATTAAGCTCTGACGATATATCTTTGAATAGTTTGGTTAAATCTTTTCTGCCAGCAATGTCAGTTGGCTGTTCTGTTATATCATTTACAAACCAGAATGCAGTCTTGGCTTTAAAACTCTCAGAGGATATCAATAACTCAGATTTCCCATCAGGAAGTCTTAACATTTTGACGGGAAATTTTGAAAATATTGTAGAAGACGTTGGGGCTCATGTTGAAATAAGATTAGCCGCAATTTATTCAAATATTTCAAATGACCTATTAGAAACTTTAGATGTCAAAGGTTCTGATTCAGTAAAGAGAATAGTTAATTTGCCAAGTGATGAGGGCTTGGGATCTATAATTCCATTTGTTGAGACAAAAACAGTATGGCACCCTAAGGGCCAATAAACTGTCACTCTCGAGTCTTAATATAAAATCATTACTCATTAACCCTGTTTAAGCTGTCTTGGTTATCAAGGCAGCTTATTCATATAAGTTGTTATTATTACCAGATGACTGAAGAGAACTATGAAGATGTTCTAGCCAACAAGGGAATGCCTGTTCCAAATGTTTGGATTGAGCTTGAGGGTGAATTTGTAGAATTTGATAAAGAAAATGAATCTTTAAAATGTAAATTTCCAGTCAGAGAAAGATATTTTAATCCACTTCCAACAACTCTTGGTGGAATTATTGATTCTTGGATAGACATCACCATGGGACCACTGAGTGTTTTACTTGGTCAAAAATCTGTTTCTAGAAATTTTTCTATTAAATATATTAAACCAGTTGGGCCATCTACAAGCTATGTCACAGCTGTTGCTTGGAGAGAGAGTATTGATGGAAGAAATAGTGTATTTAAAGGTGAACTTTACTTAGACAATGGTGAACTGGCTGCAATTGCTGAATCGGAGCTTGTAGAAATTAAATAGACTGAGTTCTTGAATATAAAAAGGCTGAAGAAAGAATTATTCCTGTTCCTACAAACTGAATTGAATTAGTTATCTCATTTAAAAACTGGTATCCAAAAAATATGGAAAATATTGGAATCATGTAAACAACAAACGAACTTGAAATACGTCCGACATTATTTAGTAATTTGTAATAACTTAAGAAAGCTATTCCTGTTCCGCCAATTCCTAATATCATCATTGGAATTAGTGAAACTTCAAGAGTTGGAATCTTAAAAGTAGCGGTTAAACCAAACATTAATAAGGAAAGCAAAGATGCGTATCTCATAACTATTTTGATTACGATTAGGGAATCATATTTTTTAATTAGAGGCTCAACAAGGTTTACAGAAATTCCATAAGATATAGATGCTATTAGGGCATAAATTGAACCAATACTGAAGGATAATTCATTTAAGCCATCTCCAAGAGTTATTAATCCAACTCCAATAAATCCAGAAAAAATATAAATAAGTTGAAGTCGGGTTACTTTTAGTTTGTAAAAAACCACGGCAATAAATGCTACGAAGATTGGAGTTGATCCGTTAATTAAACCAGCTAAGGATGATGTTATAGTTTGTTCAGCAATACCAAACATATAAAAAGGGAGTGCCATCCAGAAAAAAGAAATTATTAACATCCAAATATGATCACTCTTTTCAATTTTCTCATTTGTTCTAACAAAAATATTTATGAATATGGCACCAATTACAATTCGATAAATCGCAATATCAGAGGGATTGAGTTCATTTAAAGAATATTTAATCATCAAAAAAGATGATCCCCAAATTGAGGAAGTAATTAAAGCTAAAGTTAAATTTTTAATTTGCACAAGATAACGAGCCTAACATAGATTCGTTGTTATGGAGCCACCCCAACAGGGTAGTTGATTAGTGTCAGTGGTTCAGACTTACACAAAAAGCGGCTCCAATTTAATTCTAGATGAAAGAATAATTAGATTATCTGGTCAGTAATTATTTCAATATTTTTTGAATAATTCTTTAAAAGATTAATTGGTAAGTCATTCTCTTCGTTTACACTTTTAAGTATATTTTTCTTACTTTCTCCAGTTGCTAGTACATATATCTTTTCAATTTTTCCAAGTAAGTGAAAAGTTGATGTAACTCTCCACTTTGTTTTTATATTTACTTCATTTGCAACATAAAGTGAATCATTGTTTTCAAGGGCTTTTGTACCTGGGAACAGTGACGCTACATGTCCATCATCACCCATACCAAGAATTGCTACATCGAATATCTGGATTGTGCTTTTTAACTTATCTTCATATTTTTTTGCATCACTTTCAGGAGAGGAGCTTGTAAATTCAAATTTTAAAATATTTGCGTTAGTTCTTTCAAAATATTCATTAATCATCCTCTGGTTTGAAAGGTCGTTATCTTCTTCAATCCATCTGTCATCGATTGTCCAAAGAAAAGTTTTTGAGAGGTCATCAAAGCTTTCTGCAATCATTGAATAAGTTAATTTAGGAGTGTTCCCACCTGAAAGTCCAATTGAAAAATCTTTTTTTGACTTAACAAATAAATCTTTAATCTCGCCTACAAGATAACTGGACGCACTCTCATGGTTGTCTTCATGATGAATATTTATATCATGTGTCATAAAAAAATTGTTACACTTTAAACTTCAAGTAATATCAATGTTAGTGGAAAAACATATTTCAATTGAAGGTAACCACAAATTAAGTGGTGAGATAAATGTAAAAGGCGCTAAAAATGCTGTACTCAAAGAAATGATTCTTCCTATTCTCTCAGAAGGAAAATATGTTCTTACTAATGTTCCTTTGATCGCAGATGTTCAATATATGCAAGACGTTTTAGAAGTTCTCGGTATCAATAGTGCTTTTCAAGATGATGCTTTAGAGATTGAAACACCTTCACACATTGGTATAGAAGCCCCTTATGAAATAGTTCAAAAAATGAGAGCCTCAATAATTATTCTTGGACCTTTGTTAGCACGTTGTGGTGAAGCTAGAATCGCATTTCCAGGTGGAGATCAATTAGGACCTAGACCTGTTCAAATGCATTTGGACGCACTAGAAAAAATGGGTGCAATTTTTGAACTCGACCATGGTGTTTTAATTGGAAAAACAGATGGTCTGAATGGTGTGGAAATAAATCTTCCTTATGCATCAGTTGGAGCAACAGAAAATGTTTTATTAGCCGCTGTTCTTGCTAAGGGTAGAACCGTAATTGAGAATGCTGCAAGAGAACCAGAAATAGTTGATATTGCAAATATGCTCATAAAAATGGGTGCAAACATTATTGGAGCTGGTACAAGTGAAATAATAATTGAAGGTGTTGAAAAATTGGCTCCAACGAACCATGAAATTATTGGGGATAGAATAGTTGCAGGAACTTTTTTAGCAGCAATATTATCTACAAAAGGTTCTGGAAAAATCAATGGAATAAATCCCGAACATTTACCTATGGAAATAAAAAAATTAAATGAAATGGGTGCAAAGATAGAAACCAATTCAACATCAATATCAGTTGAATACCAAGATAATCTTCAAGCTATAGAACTTTCAACACTACCTTTTCCTGGAGTAGCTACAGATCTTCAACCAATTTTTGGATCAGCTCTGTTATTAGCTGATGGAACATCAATATTAACTGAGAATGTTTATGATCAACGTTTTCAATGGATACCAGAAGTACAAAGGATGGGTGCAAATATACAAACTGGCTGGCAACATGCAATGATTAAGGGTGTTAAGAGACTATCTGGTGCGCCGGTACATGCAACAGATATAAGAACGGGTGCAAGTTTGATTATTGCTGCGTTACAAGCTGATGGTTTTTCAACAATTTCAGGAATAGACCACATTAACAGAGGATATGAAGATATCGTAATGTCATTAAGCTCATTAGGGGGAGTAATCGAATATAATAATAATGATGGATGATAAAGGAATTAATTTTCCAACTTTTAAGGAAAGACCTGAAAAGGTTGATATTGACCTTGATATATTAAATGACACAATCGAATATATCCGTCCCGCAGTTCAAGCTGATGGAGGAGATATTAAACTATCTTCTGTCGAAGATGGTGTTGTTAATATTGAGATGCTAGGGGCGTGTCAGGGTTGTCCATTGTCTATTGCAACATTGAAAAGTGGAATTGAGAGAATTTTAATAGATAAAGTACCAGGTGTTGAACAAGTAATTGCAACTTAATTTAGTTCAAGGTCAATCTGCTATAAAAATTTAAACCAACCAACCTACTCCCTTGAACTAAAGGCTCAATTTCATACTCAATTTCATTTAATACTAAAATACCTCCATATTCATTTGGATCAGTTATCTCATCGTACAGTCCAAGTCCAGATAGAATATCTTCTCTACCATCTCTATCTAATTCATCATCTGAAAGCGAAATTATTAAAAGTAAAAACAATTTGGTTTGCTGAGTTGTGGTAGTGTCATTTGTTGTAGGAGCAAAAAATTGTACAGTTCTTACAATTTCATTTTCTATGTTTAGGTTCAAAATAAATATATTATCTTGTTTGGATGCATCTCCCCACTTGTAAACGAGTTGATCTTTATCTGAGGATGTCCACTTTACTTCATCAGGATTAATTGAAAAAAATAATATAGTTTCCTCATCGGTAGAAATAGAATTAACAACACTATTCCATGTTGATACAAAAATTTCTGGTGATTTACCAAGTGCAGAATCCCAATCAACTAAATCTTCCTGGTTGTTACTCTCGTTTTCTAAAGCTTCATCTGCATTATTTTCAATAGATAAATTGTTATCTTCAGTGCAAAAAGTTATAAATAATAGTAATAATGCAAGTTTTGCTAATTTCATTTTTCAAATATTTCTTTTAAATTATTTAAATTTTGTTTCCATATAAATTCTAATATTGGTTTTCCAAAATATTCACCAATTGGACCTCCTAGATAGAAAGGAAAATTCAATGTTTCGATCCATTTAAACTTAGTTTTCTTCTCAGAAATTTCATGAAACTGCATTTCACCTACGCCAGTAACTATTCCAACATGGTCAACTCCTATGGCTTTTTTATTTTCCCATTTAGTAAATGTCATAAAATCATTAAGCTTTATAGGGCCAATTTTTGTAAGTACTTTAATCTTCGTACCGACACCAGACTTCTTATCAGTTTGAAAATAAATTTTCTCTGCATCTTTCATCCAGTTTGAATGATTTTCTATTTTTGACACTTCATTCCAGACTTCATCTAGAGAAGCATTTATAGTTATTTCTACTGAAATTGTTTTACTCATTGGGTGTTTTACAATCTTAGTTCCTCACTAAAATAATTGGGTATGAAAAATCAAGACTATTTATATCTAGATCATGCTGCGTCAACTCCGATGCGTAAATCTGCCATGGATAAATATATAGAGGCTGAGAGCTATGGTTATGCTAATTCTTCAGGGGGACATAAGCTTTCAAGGAATTCAAAGAATTTATTAGAAGATTCTCGTGAAAAAATTGCTGAATTATTAAATGCAGCGCAAGGAGAAATTGTATTCACAAGTGGTGGTACTGAAGCAGACAACTGGACTATTAAATCTTTGTTTAATTCAGAAAGACCTAATGATAACCTTGTCACTTCAAATATTGAGCATGAGGCTGTTATTGCTTCTGCTGAATGGGTATCCTCAAAAGGGTTTCATACTAAATATGCTAAATCTGATAAAAATGGTTTAGTAACTAAAGATGAATTTTTAGGGCAAGTTGACAACGACACCAAGGTTGCATCGTTAATGTGGGGTAATAATGAAACAGGTATTATTCAACCTATTAAGGATATTGCTAGAGAAATAAAAACAATCAATTCATCAACCCTTTTTCATTCAGATGTTGTACAGGGCATTATCTCAGACAATATTGATTTTCATAAAAATGGTATTGAAAGTGCTGCAGTATCTGCTCATAAAATTGGAGGACCAAAGGGAGTAGGTGCAATGTTTATAAATATTAACCACAAATTACCTAGTTTTTTACATGGAGGAAAGCAAGAACTTGAAAGAAGAGCGGGCACTGTTGATGTTCCAGGTATTGCTGCATTTGCAACCGCACTAGAAGAACAACAAAGCAGATTTGATGAAGAAGTTGGTTTAATGAAGAATGAAAGAGCAATTTTTGAAGAAAAGCTTAAGAATTCATTAGATATACAAATTCTTGGAGATTCAATGAATAGGCTTCCACATATAAGCAATGTACAATTTAAAGATCTACATTCTGAAGTACTTTTAATTCAATTAGATTTAAATGGTCTTGGAGTTTCAAGAGGATCTGCATGTGCAAGCGGTGCTCAAAAACCATCTCACGTATTAGAGGCTATGAATATAAATCCCAAATTTATTAATAGTCATTTGAGGTTTAGTTTTGGTTGGACAACTCAAGTTGGAGATGGAGATAAAGCTGCAGAAATAGTCATGCAAGCCGTAAAGGAAATTGAATGAGAATTTTAGTAGCAATGAGTGGTGGGGTAGACTCTTCAGTTGTCGCTGCATTGTTAAAGGAACAAGGTCACGAGGTTATAGGTGTGACCATGAAATTGTGGGAAGGACCAAATGGAGAAATGCCAGAATCTGGATGTTGCACTGCATCAGATAGCGAGGATGCAAGAAAAGTTGCCTCTAAGTTAGACATACCATACTACGTATTGGACTACACTGAATCTTTTTCCAAAAATGTAGTTGATAATTTTACTCAAATGTATGCACAAGGTCTGACACCAAACCCATGTGTTGAATGTAATAGGTCAGTTAAATTTGATCATTTTATCAGTCAAGCGAAAAAATTAAATTGTGACAAAGTTGCAACAGGACATTATGCAAAAATAATTAAAAAAAATAATGAATTTGAATTACATAAGGCAGATTATCTTGACAAAGATCAATCTTATGTACTTCATATGTTGAAGTCGTCTGATTTAGAAAATATATCATTTCCTCTTGGAGAAATAAGTAAACCTGAAGTTAGGCAAATTGCAGCAAGAATTGGATTAAAAACAGCTTTTAAAAAAGATAGTCAGGATATTTGTTTTGTAGGAAAAAAAGATTATCGATCATTTGTTGAAAAAAGAATCGATTTAACATCCCCTGGTGAAATTTTTGATATTGAAGGAAACAAGGTGGGTGACCATAATGGAATACATGAATTTACAGTTGGACAGAGAAAAGGCCTACCAGGGGGATACGGTACACCTAGATATGTTACAAAAATTAATGTACAAAACAAAAATGTAACTATTGGAGAAAAAAAAGATCTTTTAGTTAGCTCATTTATTGTCGAAGAGTTGTCATGTGTAAATGATCTTGAATACAAAAACCTTACAATACAAACAAGGTATAACTCTGAAGATCTTCCTTGTGAAATTAAAAAGTTATCAGATACAAAAGTCTTAGTAGAGCTAAAAGAGCCAGCATTTGGTGTTGCTCCTGGCCAATTTGGTGTTATTTACAATGGTACAAAAGTTGTGTGTGGTGGGAGAATAAGTCCTAAAGTTTTGGAGAATATTGGATGAACAAGAAAAATGTTCGAGAAATTATTGACAAGTTAACAAACGCTGAACATGCATATTATGTACTAAATGATCCAATCATGTCAGATGGAGAATACGATAAATTATTTAATTCTCTGAAATTAATTGAACAGGATCATCCTGAATTATTAATGGAAGATTCACCAACTCAAAGAGTTACAGAAACTCCAAGTGATGCATTTGAACCAGTAGAACATCAAAGAAGAATGTACAGTTTAGACAATATAGAAAGTAGTGAAGATTTAAAGAAATGGTTTGAAAGGTTAGAAAAGATAACTGAAAATTCAATATTTCCAGTTACTGTTGAGCCAAAAATTGATGGTTTAGCAATTTCACTAATTTATCAAGATAGCCTCTTAAAGCGAGGATTAACTAGAGGAGATGGAATAGTTGGGGAGGATGTAACTCACAATATAAAAACAATCAGAAACATCCCTCTCCGTTTAAAAAAAGAGATCAAAGGCACAGTTGAAATAAGAGGCGAAGTTTACATGCCAGTAAAAAGTTTTGATAAGCTGAATGCTCAGCGACTTAAAGACTCACTTGAAATTGAAAAGTTGAAACAAAAAGATAAAAACAAGTTATCTGATACAGAAAAAAAATCTCTTTCAAGAATAAGAAAAGAGGGAACTAGTACATTTATTAATTCAAGAAATGCTGCTGCAGGCTCACTCAGACAAAAAGATGCTTCAATAACATCTAATCGAGATTTAAGACTTCTCGCATATCAACTAATAATTTACGAGCAAGAAAACAAAAATAATTTTCATTCGAAAAACAACAGTTTAATGAATGAACTAGGTTTCAAAACAAACAAGATTGATATTTCACATAGTCAAATAGAAATTGAAAAAAGTGTTGAATTAATTAAAGAGTCAAGATCAAAATATTCTTACCAAATTGATGGGGCAGTTCTTAAGGTTGATTCACTTCAGGCTCAAGATGAGTTAGGGTATACATCTAAATCACCAAGATGGGCTGTTGCTTTTAAATTTCCCTCAGAGGAACAAACAACAATACTTAAGGATATAAAATTACAGACAGGTCGAACTGGGGCAATTACACCAGTAGCTGTACTTGAACCAATAGATGTTGGAGGGGCAAAGGTTTCTTTTGCAACACTTCATAATCCAGATGAAATAAAAAGAAAAGATTTGAGAATCAATGATTACGTTATTGTAAGACGTGCAGGTGATGTAATACCCGAAGTTGTCTCTTCACTTAAAGATAGAAGAGATGGAAGCCAAAAAAAATGGGAACTTCCTAAGAAATGTCCATGTGGGGAATTTTCAATAGAGTTAATTGATGAAGAAAAAGTACCTAGATGTGAAGGTGGACAATCCTGTAATTTAGCAAAGAAAGAGGCGATAATCTTTTTTGGATCTAAATCAGGTCTTGAGATAGATGGGCTTGGTAGGGAGACTGTTGAGACTTTGTTGGAGAGCAAACTAATTAATAATGTAGAAGATATTTATAGTCTTAAATATGAAGATTTGATTGATCTACCCTCATGGGAGAAAAAGAAAACAAACAACCTATTAAATGCAATTAAATCATCCACGAATGCTTCCCCTGAAAAATTATTGACTGCATTAGGCATTAGATTTATTGGGAAACGTACATCTCAATTATTAATACAAAATTTTAATTCAATAGATGGTGTTCTAAATGCAAAAGAGTCTGATATTGAAAGTATCCATGGAATTTCTATTAGTGTTTCAAAATCACTTGAAGATTGGAAATCAAACAAAGAAAATATTAATTTACTAAATCAATTAAAAAATTATGGATTTGCTTTCAAAAAAGATATTAAAACTTCAAAAAGTTATTTATCTGGAAACACATTTGTAATAACAGGGACGTTAGATAATTATTCAAGACAAGATGTTGTCGACATTTTAGAAAGCTATGGTGGCACCGTGACAACTTCAGTTTCCAAAAATACAGATTACTTAATATATGGATCAAAACCAGGTTCTAAGTTTGAGAAAGCAAAAACTCTTGGGGTTCAGACTCTAGATGAAACCAATTTTAAAGAATTAATTAGTAAGTATAAAAAATCCAGCTGAATTCACCCACATCAGGAAGTCCAGTTGTTTTTGACCATTGAACAACTACAGTATGCTTTCCAGCTGTCCACGATTCAAATGATTTATTTGGCCCTGGTCTCCAAGTTGCTAGTCCAATTGCATCTTGAAATAAAATTTCTTGAGCTGGGATGATGTAGTTATCTACAATTAGTACGATTTCATATCCTACAGGGACGTCGACAATGATACTTGATTGTTGTGGCACCTGATCGTTTGGAAGTGGATAAATATCTTCAATGACTTGTGGCAACTCAACAATCTCTGAATTATTTCGAGAAAACGAGACTCCCCACCAAATAACGAAAATTAGTAGCCCAGTTAATAAAAGAATAATAAATCTGTAAGTGTTTTTACTCATACATTAAAATACTATCTAATAACTAAAAAGAGACCAATATGAATATTGAAAAATTAAAAGAAAACATTGAAAACATTGATGCTGAGAATATTTCAAGTGAAGATATTACTTCAATTAGGCAGACTATTGAGGCGTTAGATAATGGCAAGATAAGAGTTGCAGAACAAGTTGATGGTGAATGGTTGGTCAATGAATGGGTAAAGAAATCAATACTACATTATTTCACCATAGAAAATTTGAAAGTCATTTCATCAGGTGATGTTACTTATTTTGATAAATTAGAACCAAAGAAAAATTATGAAGATTTAAAAATTAGAGTAGTTCCGCCGGGAGTTGTAAGGTATGGAGCATTTTGTGAGCCTGGAGTAGTTGTAATGCCCGGTTTCGTAAATATTGGAGCTTATGTTGGTTCTGGGACAATGGTTGATACTTGGGCAACAGTTGGTTCATGTGCTCAAATTGGAAAAAATGTTCATTTATCTGGAGGGGTAGGAATTGGAGGAGTCTTAGAACCACCTTCAGCAATGCCAGTAATTATCGAGGATGGTGCTTTTATTGGATCCAGGGCAATAATTGTTGAGGGTGTAAGAGTTGGTAAAGGAGCTGTTATAGGCGCAAATGTTACGATAACTTCTTCCACTCCAGTAATTGATGTCTCTGGTGAAAAGCCTATTGAGCACAAAGGAATTGTCCCTGAAAACTCTGTTGTAATTCCTGGTACTAGACCAAAGAAATTTCCAAGTGGTGAATTTGAAGTTCAATGTGCACTAATTATTGGACAGAGAAAAGAATCAACGAATGAGAAAACCTCATTAAATGAGGCACTCAGAACATTTGGAGTTGACGTTTGAACCTAAACGAATTGACCCAAAGATTAATAGATATTGAATCAGTAACTGGTGATGAGCAGGAATTAATCAATTTTATTGAAAGTTATCTTCTGGATTCTGGATATAAAGGAAATATATTTAAAGATGAAGGAGGTTTGATTGTTAATACTCCTGATTCAAATCCCAAAATAGCATTAGTTGGACATCTCGATACTGTTCCTATTCATGAAAGCCAAAAAAATTATTCCGATGAAGAAAATATTTATGGTCGGGGAGCCGTTGATATGAAGGCTGGAGTTGCAGTCATGATTCAGACCATACTTGATGAAAACGAAAATGTAGTTGGTGTTTTTTATACAGGCGAAGAAGGAACTCCAGAGCAAAATGGACTTAACAATCTAATGAGTAGATTGAAGAAAGATTTTTCTATTGAATTAGCAATTGTTATGGAGCCAAGTAGTTTGGAGTGTCAACTAGGTTGCAATGGAACACTTAACGCAACATTAGTCATTCCGGGTGTTTCAAGCCACTCTGCAAGACCTTGGATGGGAGAAAATCCATTTTTTAAACTTAAAGAATTGAGTGAATTTTTATTAAAGAATGAAATAAAAGATTATGAAATTGATGGTTTAATCTACAAACAGGTAATAACTGTAACAAGAATAAATGGTGGGGTGGCAAATAATGTTACGCCACCTAATATCACTTTAAATGTAAATTTTAGGTTTGTCCCTTCTTTCTCCGCTGAGGATGCAGAAAAATATATTACAGATGAATTACAAAAGTTTGGAAATATTAGTGTAAAAGACATATCCGTTGGAGCGTTACCAAATAAAAATCTAGATATAATCAGCGATTTTATAAACTCTACAGGTCTAAAGGTTACGCCAAAACAAGGATGGACAGACGTGGCGAGATTTACTAATGATGGCATCCCAGCATTAAACTTTGGGCCTGGTGATCCATTACTAGCTCATACTTCAGATGAATTTGTTATTAAAAATGAAATATTAGAATCTTATGAGATATTAAATAAGTTTCTTGAGAGTGTTACATGAGCGAAAATTTCAACATTGATGATATATCAAATCTTGCTTCCATAGAACTTAGTGAAGATGAAAAAGCCAAACTTCAAAAAGATTTACAAATAATTCTTGAACATGTTGACGCTTTGAAAAATATTGATATAAAAGATGAAAAAATTGATATTCATCCTTTAAGTAAGGTCCTTGAATTGAGAAAGGATGAATCAAAAGAATCACTGAAACACGAGGATGCAATGATGAACTCTCCTGAAACGAAGGATGGTCACTTTGTTGTACCTCCGTCCATAGAATAAATAGACATGACAGAGAAAATACCTTCAATTTCCAAGATAAATGAACTGTTTCAGAATAAAGAAATGAAACCATCTGAACTATTTGAACAAGTATATGAAACAGCTTCTTACACAGAATCCGTGCTTCATGCACATTTAGAATTATTTTATGATGAGGGTTTAAAATTGTCTAAAGAGTCCGATAAACGATATACAAAAAATGAGACTTTGGGACTACTTGATGGAATTCCAATCGCAATAAAAGACAATATTAATATCTATGGATATAAGACAACATGTTCATCAAAAATGCTTTCCAACTATGTTTCACCATATGATGCAACGGTTGTCACAAGTCTAAAAAAAGCAGGAACAATTTTTACGGGAAAAACGAATCTTGATGAATTTGCAATGGGTTCCTCAACAGAAAATTCCGCTTATGGTCCTACAAAGAATCCTTGGAATCCTGATTTTGTTCCCGGCGGATCCTCTGGAGGTTCGGCAGCAGTAGTTTCTGCAGGATCGGCTGTAGCATCATTAGGAAGTGATACAGGAGGATCAATTAGGCAGCCTGCTTCATTTTGTGGAGTAGTTGGGTTCAAGCCAACCTATGGAACAGTTTCAAGATACGGATTGATAGCATTTGCATCTTCTCTAGATCAAATTGGTCCAATTACAAATACAGTGGATGACACACGAATTATATTCAATGAAATTCAAGGATATGATAGTAAGGACGCAACATCAATAACTCCTGAATATACAAAACTAGAAAATAAAAAAGTAAAAGTTGGAATTTTGAAGGAACTTATGCAAGAAGGAGTCTCAAATGAGTCTCAAGATGAAGTTAACAAAGTAGTCAATCTACTTAAAGAAAAAGGGCATGATGTGACTGAAATTTCTTTACCTCTTACTGAAATGGCGTTGTCAGTTTATTACCTTATTGCCCCTGCGGAATGTTCTGCAAATTTATCAAGATTTGATGGAGTTAGATATGGCATTAGAGAAGATGCATCGACAAGTTATGAAATGATGAATAAAACACGCTCGGTTGGATTTGGTGAAGAAGTTAAAAAAAGAATTTTATTAGGAACATATGCTTTATCCGCTGGATATTTTGATGAATATTACGGCAGAGCTTTAAAAGTGAGATCAAAAATTATTACAGATTTTAAAACTGCATTCGACAAAGTTGACTTTATTTTATCACCAACTACTCCTACACCCGCATTTGGTTTTGGTGAAAAAACAAAGAATCCACTTGAGATGTATTTGTCTGATTTATGTACAATTCCAGCCAACCTTGCTGGCCTACCAGCCATAAGCATACCAACTGGGTTATCGGAAAATAACTTACCTTTATCAGTACAGATAATGGGTAAGCCTTGCTCAGATTATTCCCTCATTGATTTTGCAGAATCCATTGAGGAAATGGTTGAATTTAATTTTTCTCCAAATTTATTAAAGGAAAATAATGAATCTTAAAGCAACAATTGGAATGGAAACTCACGTTGAACTAGATACAAAATCAAAAATGTTCTGTTCGTGCGAAGTAGTTGAAACTGATGAACCAAATATTAGCGTTTGTCCAACATGCTTAGGTCTTCCAGGTGCTTTACCAGTACCAAATAAAACAGCTATTGAATATATAGTGATGCTTTCATTAGGTGCAAATTGCAATATTACTAATGAAGGCATGTTTCATAGAAAAAATTATTTTTATCCTGACTTGCCAAAAAACTATCAAATTTCTCAATTTGATTTTCCTGTAGGAGTTAATGGGTCTTTAGAAATTGTTTTAGATGAGGAACTTCATTCAGTTGAAATTGAAAGAGTACATATGGAAGAAGATACAGGAAAAAGTGTTCATATCGGTTCAGGTAGGATTGATTCTGCAACTAGTACACTTTTAGATTTCAATAGATCAGGCATTCCATTAGTAGAAGTTGTAACTAAGCCAGTTATTTCAACTTCAAAAATGGCTGTTGCTTATATTGAAGAATTACGACAATTAGTCATTGATCTTGGAATTTCAAAAGGCAAATTAGAAAAAGGCAATTTAAGATTTGATGCAAATATATCAGTAGCAAACGAAGATTCAAATGAACTTGGAACTAAGGTAGAGATTAAAAATATGAATTCATTGAAGTCATTAGAAAAAGCAATCGATTATGAAATCATGAGACAGTCCAAACAAATTGAAAAAGGTGAATCTGTAATTCAGGAAACTAGGCATTGGGATGAGAATAAACAAGTCACTATATCAATGCGAACAAAAGAGGGAAGTGCTGATTATAGATATTTTTCAGATCCAGATTTACCAAATATGATTATTGATGAAGAATTTATTAATAATTCAAAAAAGAATATACAAAACCTACCTGCAGATAAAAGAAAAACTTTAAAAGAATCCGGGTTATCTTTATCAGATTCAAACTATTTAGATAAAGGTGATAAGTGGTTATACGATCTTTACTTGTCTACCGTTGAAAATACTAAAGATAGTAAATCAACATTTAATTTCCTTACAGGGGAACTACAGGGGCAAATGAGGAAAGCAGAAATTGATGAGTTACCTGATTGGGTTGATTCAGAAAAAATTTCTAATTTAATAAATTTGTTTGAAACTAATGAGGTTTCTTTTACATCAGCAAAAGATATTCTTGCAAAATTGTTAGCTGAGGATATTGATCCTAAATCTTATGCAACCGATAACAATCTTATCCAATCTTCAGATGATGAGGAAATAAAAACACTTGTGACTTCAGTAATTAAAGAAAATCAAGATATTGTTGAAAGATTAGAAGATCCCGAAGACAAACTTGTTGGTTTTTTAGTGGGTCAAGTAATGAAAAGCTCAGTGAATAAGGTTAATCCTGGATCTGTAAAAGATATCTTACTTAAAGAGTTATTTGGATAATTTGATTCACAATCATTGCTGATATTAATCCAATAAACCCAGCCCCAAGATCATCGTAGAGAACTCCTAATTTACCTGGAAGCTTCTCCAATTCTCCAACAAAAGATGGTTGCTTAAGAATATCACTTAATCTAAAAACTAGAAAACCAGACAATAAAGGTAACAATTCAGCCCCAGAACCTATTGTTACAAGACTCATTCCACAAATCTCATCTAGCGTAATCCAGCTTGGATCAGAGGATGCATCATCATCGTCGACAGTTACAAAATATAAAATAATTAAAACAATAAATAATATGAATAGGTTAAGAGTGTTCCAAATCCCAAACAGACTATTACCGAAATAGATTTCAAATATTAATAATAAAGAGGCAAGAGTGCCTCCACCTTTTTTATTTTTAAAAAATGCCTCCCAAAAAAGGCCAACCCCAAATCCTGAAGCAATAAATCGTTTCACAATTTGAATAATAGTATTTTTCTTGGATAGACCTTTTAAAAGGTGTAGTATTTATTTACTGTGGAAAAATCCGATTTTATATGGTTTGATGGTGAATTTGTAGACTGGGACAGTGCTCAGATAAATGTAATGACACACACTCTGCATTATGGGACTGGTGTGTTTGAAGGTATAAGAGCAAGAAATACAGAAAAAGGTGTCTCAATATTTAGACTTAATGACCATGTTGATAGATTATTTGCTTCAGCTGATTCATATAATTTAAAAATTCCGTACACTAAAGAAGTTATTTTCGAAGCAATAAAAGATGTTGTCAGCAAAAACAAGCTTGAATCGGCATATATCAGACCTTTAGTTTTTTTTGGTGAAGGGGAAATGGGACTTCTTCCAAAAGATGTTCCTGTAAGGGTTTCAATAGCAGCGTGGTACTGGGGAGCTTATTTAGGAGACGAGGCAGTCAATCAAGGTGTCAACGTTTGTATTTCAAGATGGAGAAGAATTAGTCCGACGAGTTTTATACCTTTAGCTAAAGGTGTGGGAGGCTACATGAACTCAACATTAGCCAAGATTGATGCTGTTGAGAATGGTTATGATGACGCAATAATGTTGGGTGATGATGGAACAGTTGCTGAGGGCAGTGGACAAAATATTTTTATTGTTAAAGATAATAATATTTTTACACCTCCAAATTCCACAGGTGCCCTAAATGGAATTACCAGAAGAACAGTAATTGAGATTGCTAAACAGAAAAATATACCAATTGAAGAAAAAAACCTTACTGTTGAAGATCTTAAAACTGCGGATGAGGTATTTTTTACTGGAACTGCAACGGGTGTTATTGGAGTAGTAAGTATTGATAAAGATGATATATCCGATGGACAGGTTGGAAAAATCACTTCAGACATAATTGATTCATATGAAGATGTGGTTAACGCAAAGGACGATAATTTTAAATCATATATAACATTGATTTAATGCCTCAAGAACCAAATATCAATTTAGATAAAATTAAAAGAATAAACGACCCGGTAATGCCTGTCCCGAGGAAAAACTCTAAAAGACTTGCAGAAAATCTTGATCCAAATTACAAAGAAGTTTTTGGAAGTACTGGACCAGACAGTGGTTTTGCATTAAAAATAGTGAACAAGTACAAAACTTTATGGGGTAACCATCCAAGAAATAAATTAGTTTCATCGATTGTTACAAACCTAATGATTAATAGAGCAGCTCATTTTGGTAGAGCTCCAACAGTATATGATCTTCACCATATATTGGGTATATTAAGAATAACTGAAAATAGCCTTGGTGATCTATCTGAAGAATTATTAATTAAATGCTCTAAGGAAAAAAATAAAGGCACACACCTTTTATCAATATTTAATTTTTACTAAACACTCTATTTTTCTAATGCCTTAATATTGTTAAAAGTATGAAAATTGTAAGAGCAAAACATCAAAATGAAATCTTTTATGGAGAGTTAATTGACGACAAAGTTGTTCGTTATGAGGGGTCACCTCTAGTTGTCTGGGAAAGTACAGAAGAAATCTATGAACTTGATGAAATTGAATTATTAGCACCAGTCTTACCATCAAAAGTTGTTGCAGTGGCAAAAAACTATACAAAACATGCTGAGGAAATGGGTTTGCCTGGATATGAGTATCAGGCAGATAATCCAGTATTTTTTATTAAACCTTCAACTTCGGTAATTGGGACTGGTCAAAATATAATATATCCAAAAATAGGTCAACATGTTGATCATGAAGCAGAACTAGCACTAGTGATTTCAAAAGTCAGTAAAAATATTTCTAGAGAAAATTGGACGGAACATGTCCTTGGATTAACTGCAGCTAATGATTTATCAGAAAGAGTATTACAAGGCAAAACAGGTCACTTTACAAGAGCAAAGGGTTTTGACACATTTTGTCCTTTGGGACCATTTATCCAAACAGAGTTTACAAATAATCCAGAACTCAACATTAAAGCATTTGTCAATGGTGAACTTAAACAGGATGGTAACAGTCGAGATATGATATATTCAATCGGTGAAATATTAGAATTTGTTACTTCAATTATGACATTACTTCCAGGCGATGTTGTGATGACGGGTACACCTGAAGGGGTTAGTCAAGTTAAGCCTGGAGATGAAATTAAAATTGAAATTGAGACACTTGGAACCTTAATAAATTCAGTTGAGTAAATTATGAAATTAAGAATTGCGCCATCACCTACCGGAGAGCTTCATATTGGCAATGCAAGAACGGCATTATTTAACTGGCTTTATGCAAGAAAAAATAATGGTAAATTTCTTCTCAGAATAGACGATACTGATACTGAAAGAAGCACCTCAGAATACATTGAAAATATTGTACAAAATCTTTCATGGCTTGGTATCGACTGGGATGAGGGTTATGAATTAAGTGATTCAAATTCTTATAAACAGTCAGATAGATTTGGCAGGTATGAGGAAATAGCAAATCAACTACTGGAAAATGATTTTGCATATGAAGATGATGGAGCAGTTAGGTTTAGAGTCGAAAAAGATAAAGAGATATTTTTCCAAGACTATATAAGAGGAGATATGAAATTTAGTACCAATGATGTTGAGGATTTTGTAATTTTAAGATCTGATAAAAGCCCAACATATCATTTAGCTTCGACTGTAGATGATATTGACTATGAAATAACAATAATCGCTAGAGGAGAGGACATCCTTTCCTCCACTCCAAAACATATAATGATAATGAATGCATTAAATGCAAAAGTTCCTGATTTTTGCCATCTTCCTTTATTGTTTGGTCCAGATGGAAAAAAATTAAGTAAAAGGCATGGTGATACTTCAGTCTCATCTTTTAGAGAACGTGGAGTTTTATCTGAAACAATGTTTAATTATATGTCGATTCTTGGTTGGTCCCCAGGAAATGATTTAGAAATATTTGACAAAGAATTTGCAATAAATAATTTTGATTTAAAAAATGTTTTAGCTAATCCAGCAATTTTTGATACACAAAAGCTTCTTTGGATGAATGGTCAATATATAAGAGAGTTTGATGAAAAAACATTTAATAAGATTGCTCTTGAAACAATTGAAACTTCATTATCAAGGGAGCTATTTAGTGAGGAAATTGAAAGGATCAATTTAATTCTTTCTGTTGTCCAAGAGCGTCTTGAAACATTAAAGGACTTAATGGGACAGGTTGAATTTCTACTCGATGAGCCTTTTAATGTTGACAAGGACGAATGGGAAGAAGTTAATTCAAAATCTGCACAGGATTATCTTACGAACATTCGAAATGAATTTAAAACAATGAAAGATTTTGAACTAGACAAAATTGAAGCAATGATGCGTGAACAACTAAAGAAACTTGATTTAAAACCTAAAGAAGGGTTCCAGGCTGCAAGAGTTGCAATAACTGGTACAAAAATAAGTCCACCATTATTTGAATCCATTTACGCACTAGGTCAATCTTCTACAATTGCAAGAATTGCCGAAAAGATTGATAATTTGTAACAAATAATATATAAGTTACTATATTCTTATACAAATACGGCCCCGTCGTCCAGAGGCCTAGGACGCTGGGTTTTCAACCCAGAAACGCCGGTTCGAATCCGGTCGGGGCTGCTACCTTTCGGGGATGGTGTAATTGGCAACACAATGGGTTCTGGTCCCATCGTTGAGGGTTCAAGTCCTTCTCCCCGAGCAGAGGCCCCGTCGTCTAGAGGCCTAGGACGCCGCCCTCTCAAGGCGGAAACGCCGGTTCAAATCCGGTCGGGGCTGCTAAAACTCTAAATTCTTAGACCACCTTGGCCTATGCTGAAGAAAACTCTTGAAATCTTCTTCATCATCTATCTCAAAACTAAATTCTTTATTAAATGATTTTTTGATATCTAAATTCTCTTGAAGAAAAATATTCATGTGATTATCAAAACTATTTTTACCATACATTAATTTTTTAATTTTAATATTTCCCCCAAGTATCGGAGTTCCGCTATCTTTACTTGAACATATTACAATCTGGGATGACTTGCATTCTTTTATCCATTCTTGTGCATAAAAATTGTTTAGGTATGGCAGGTCAGCATGGCAGATAGTCCAATATTCATATTCATAAGAATGAAGAAACTCTTCTAGCTCAAAATTTAAACCCTTTTTTCTGGCTGAGAATATCTCAATATCATTGTTCTTACAGTAATCAATAACAAGCTCATCATTTGTGATACAAACAATATTTGTGTCTTCATTTTTAAATGATTTCACTATATTTTCAAACATTCCTTTTGAAAGTTCTATTCTTTTTTCGACACTCAGAACATTTTCAAGTCTAGACATAGGATTTTTAAAATTTCTTACGGGGATGCCTATCAAAAAATTTTTTAACATTACAACACTTTACATATTCCATGCTATTAAGTTATATATTGAAATGACTAGAAAAACTAAAATAATTGCAACAGTAGGTCCAAGTATTCATTCTAAAGAGGCCATCAATGAAATTATTGATGCAGGAGCTAATGTTTTAAGGTTAAATTTTTCACATGGATCTAATAACGAATATAAACAAATAGTAGATTGGGCTAGATCATCAAATAAAAAGATTGCAATAATGCAAGATATTCAGGGTCCAAAAATAAGAACAGGCCATTTGGAACAATCATTTGATCTATCTCAAGGAGCTGAAATTGAAATATTCAATGAAGATTCCAAGAAAAATAATGAAAATATCGTTATAAATTATGATCAGTTATTTGAAGATGTGAGTGAAGGTGAACGAATATTAATTGATGATGGAAAATTGTCCTTAAGAGTTACAAAAAAAGAAAAAAATAAAGTTCTTGCTGATGTAGAGATTGGTGGAGAATTAAGGGCAAATCAAGGGGTTGCTTTCCCAGATTCTAATTTATCAGTTTCAACTTTAACAAAAAAAGATATTGAAGATTTAGAGTTCGGCAATCAACTTGGGGTTGATTTTGTTGCTGTTTCTTTTGTTCGAAACGCAGAAGATATTATAAATGTCAAGAAATACATTGATGATGATACAAAAGTAATAGCTAAAATTGAACTTAAGTCTGCAGTAAAAAATCTAAAATCAATTATTCAAGAGTCAGATGGAGTAATGGTAGCAAGGGGTGATTTAGGTGTACAGCTTCCTCTTGAGAGAATTCCGCTCGTTCAAAAAGAGATATTAAATGAAACAAATTTACAGGGAAAAATTACAATTACAGCTACTGAAATGTTAACTTCTATGATTTCTTCTCATAGGCCTACAAGAGCAGAGGTTTCAGATATTACAAATGCAATACTCGATGGAACTGATGCTGTAATGTTGTCAGCGGAAACCTCAATCGGTGAAAACCCAATTGAAGTTGTCAGTGCCATGGCAAAGATTTGTAGTGAGGTAGATAGTGTTTCTGGTACAAAAATAACTTCATCTAAAGACATATTGACTTCTGATGAACTAACAAATTCTCTTTCAAAAGCTGCAGTACAAGTAGCAAATGATTCTAATGCAAAGGCAATCGTAGCTTTTACTGAAACTGGTAAAACAGCATTGTTGATTTCAAATCATCGACCAGACGCTCCAATTTTTACATTTACAACTGTTGAAAAGACTTTTAATCAACTCAATTTGATATGGGGAGTAGAGCAGATAAAGATAGAGAGATTGGAAACTACTGATGAGATGTTTGCGATTGCAAACCAATGGTTAACTGAAGAGATGAATTTTTTAAAAAATGATAAAGTAGTTATTGTCGCTGGTTCACCTCCAAATAAAGAGGCAGCAACTAACCTTATTAGAGTAATGAAGATTGGTGAATTTTAATGGGTCAGAAAATTGAATTAAAAACAACTCAATTTGGAAAAAATGTCATATTCGATTTAAACAGATCATTATCAGGACAAGACGGTGAAACATATCACAATATAGCCCACGCTTCATTAACAAATGAAATTAGTGCACAATTAGCCATGAAATTATTTCAATTCTCAAATGATATTGAAAATATTTTTATTCAATCGAATGTTGTTACTATCAATTTTACAAAAAACATGGGAACTGCAGTCACAGACTTTGAGAAGCTAATTGAAGATTTCTTTCTTTTTTATGGAGATGAGGAAGAATGATAGTTGGGGTCACAGGTGCCTCTGGTTTTATTGGTAAAAAAACAATAAAAATTTTAAAGGATTCTGGCCATGAAGTTAAAAGATTTGTAAGAAGAGAAGTGAAGAATGATGATGAAATATATTGGAGCCCAGCAAAGAAGGAAATAGATAAAGATAAATTTCAAGAACTTGATGCAATAATCCATTTAGCTGGAGAAAGTATAGCCCCACAAGATATATTAGGCTTCCTCCCATTTGCTGGTGGTCGTTGGTCCAAAGAAAGAAAATCAAGAATTTATTGGTCCAGGAAGTGGGCATCTGATCTTTTTGTGGATACATACAAATCTTGTGAAAAATATCCGAAAATATTTATTACTGCATCTGGAAATGATATTTATGGAGATCACGGAGATGAGATAGTTACCGAAGAAACCTCTTTTAATCGAGGTCAATTTTTACAAATGGTAGCAGAAGAATGTTGGGAAGAACCATTATATGAAATTGAAAAGATGGGTGTAAGAGTAATGAAGTGTAGAGCTGGAATTGTTTTAGGGAAGGGAAATATCGCAACACAAATATTTACACTTATTTCAAAATTAAATTTATCTGGTCCAATTGGAGATGGTAAGCAATATTTTTCTTGGGTATCTGTTTATGACATGGCAGAAGCATTCGTATTTTGTCTAGAAAATGAAAATATCGATGGCGCTGTGAATGTGACTGCTCCTGAACCTTTGCAACAAAAAGAATTTTCAAGAGCCATTGCCAAAATTATGGATAAGGCTTTCTTTGCTCCTCCTTTACCGCCAATAATAATGAGATTAGCTGTTGGCTGGGAACTAGGTGAGCAACTTGGTTTAAATAGTATAAGAGCAATTCCGCAAAAACTATTAAAAGAAGGATTTCAGTTTAAAAACCCTACTTTGGAAACAATGAAAGACGATTTTATTTAATGAGTAGTTACGAAGAAAGAATGTCGCAGAAATATAATTTCTTCTCTTCTGAGGATAAAAACCAAGTTTCTGATTCAGACGTCGAAAAGGAAACAAAAAATGAAGAAATTATTGAAAATGTAGATGATATAAATGAAACTCAAGAAGAAGAAAACATGCTCGTTCCAATATCTGCTTGGAAGAAAGTTTTAGACCAACTAGGAAATTTACATGAGGCTGATAAGTTAATGGCTGAAGCTAGAGAGAGGGCAGCAAAAGCAGAGGCTGAAAGTGAATTTTTAAGAGAAAAACTAAAAAATACACGAGAAGAATTAAATACATTCAAAAAGAAAAAAAGGTTTTTCTTTTTCTAAAAACTTAATTTACAAAATTGCTTTTATCAGATACACCTCTGATTATAAAAAATGAAATCATTAAGAGAACAACAAGTGACAACATGGCAGTATTTCGACCTAAATTTAAAGTATTAACAATAAAGCCCCACAGAATCGGACCTACAATAGTTGCAAATCTTCCAACAGTTGAATATAAACCATAAAATTCACCAAGATGTTCTTTTGGACTAAGTCTTGTCATGAATACTCTGTCAACCGCAAATATTCCACCAATGTTGAAGCCACCAATAACTCCAGTTACATAAATTAACCAGTCAATATCAAACTCTGTAGAAATAACAGCAATGATTAATGAAACCATCCAACAACCTAAGCTAAATAAAGTGCATTTCCTTGGACCATATTTATCTCCAGCTTTACCATAAACATAACCACCGATAATAGAGATGATAATTGCTAAGGCTAGCAAATTCTGACTGTCTTCAGCGGTAAGTCCAGCCTCTTCGACGAGATATACAGCGAGTAGACCACTAATTAGAGTATTAATTGCGTCTGCATAAAAGAATCTCCCAATAAGAAACCTTGTAAGACCTTTATATTCTCTGGAATGCTTCCATGACTTAACAACTATATAAAGAGATTCTCTAAATTTTACACTTACTTTGTCAATATTAAATTTCTTCTCTTCAATAAACAAAAATGCAGGAATTGAAAATAATAAAAAAAGAATAGCCACGGATCTAAAAATTTCTACATAACTGTAACCAAATTCCTGAAGAAGTGATGCAACACCAAATCCAATAAGTGATCCCATGTATCCAAACGCAACTCCCATGCCAGAAATCTTTCCTCTGTTATTTTCATTACTAACGGAAACAAGTAAAGCATCATAGACTACCGAACCAAGGTTAAATCCAATCAATGAAATGATGAACAATAAAACAGATATATTTACATTAAATGTACCAAGAAGGAAGGTTGCTACTATGCAGATTGCAGTTGTAATAAATAATAATGGTTTCTTTCCTTGTGCTCCATCACTTCTAGCTCCTACCCAGGGACCGGTTAGTGCAACAATTACCATTGCTCCTGAAGTTGCCAGACCCAAAGCTTGATCTGTCCAACCTTGTTCACTCACAAGCCAGACCGAAAAATATAATCCAGGAATTACAAATGCATAAACTGTATTTGCTAAATCAAAAAGTAACCAGGAATATAAACTTTTTTTCTTTACCCCGTTCATTAAATTGATTCTAGAGCGTCTTTAAATCTCGTGAGGCCTTCCTCTAGATCTTGATCGCTTAGAGCATAAGAACAACGTAAAAATCCTTCTTTTCCAAATACCTCGCCAGGTACAAATGCAATGTAGAATTTCTCCAATAACCAATCGCAAAACTCTATTGATGTGCTTACTCCTTCTATAAGACCATTTGTGTAATGACTTACATCAGGAAAAACGTAAAAAGCTCCTGTTGCATTTGGAACCCTTATGTTTTCTATGGTTTTAAATAAATTGAGGGCATAATTTCTTCTTTTATCAAATGCTTTCTTCATTTCATTTGTACTGTCTAATCCATTTTTTAATGCTGAATATGCAGCTACTTGTGAAATATTTGCAACGTTTGACGTGGCATGAGACTGAATTTTTTTTGACAGACCAATGACATCATCATTACCCATTATCCAACCAACTCTCCATCCAGTCATTGAGTATGCTTTGGCAACACCATTCACTACAATTGTTTTCTCAAGATTTTTATCAATAGTTGCCGGTGATGGTGAAGTAACACCTTCATAAACTAAATGTTCGTAAAGCTCATCGGAAAGTATCCAGATATTTTTATCAAATGCCCAGTTATATATTTCCTCAGCTTCTTCTTTTGAGTAGACAACCCCGGTTGGATTCGATGGAGATACCCATACAAGAACCTTAGTTTTTTCTGTAAATTTCTCTTCAAGTTGTTCAACTGTAACTTTAAAATCATTTTCAAAATCTGTATTAACAATTACTGGCTCCCCACCTGAAATTTTTACTGCTTCAGGATATGTTGTCCAATAAGGTGCAGGAATTAATACTTCATCTCCAGGATCAAGCAGTGACATAAATGTTGACAGTATTGCTTGTTTTCCTCCATTTGTTACTACTACATTATCTGGGTCAATTTCAAAATTTGAATATTCTTTTGTTGTTCTAGAAATTTCATCTCTTAAAATCGGTAGTCCACCAACTGCTGTGTACTTATGATACGTTGGATTTTCCGATGCAATTTTTACTTCCTCTATAACATGTGAAGGTGTTGGAAAATCAGGTTCACCTGCACCAAAACCAATTACAGGCTTTCCTTGATCCTTTAGAATTCTAGCCTTGTTTGATATTGCCATTGTTCCAGAAGGCGTAATATTGTTATTTAATTTTGAAATTTCCACATTTGTCTCCAAATGTCATTTTAACTAAATAATTTATAAACTAACCAAGTGATTTATTAAACTTGATTTATGTCACAAATTTTATATGGTAAACCTGTTGCTGAAAACCTTGACTTTAAAAGTAAAACTATTTTTGAAAATTACACAACTAATAATGATAAACCTCCAGTATTAACAGCAATTACTGTTGGTGAAAATCCTGCATCACTTCTTTATGTTTCCGTAAAAGAAAAAAAAGCTAAGTTACTAGGAGTAGATTTTAATTGGATAAAATTAAAAGAGAGCACATTAGAAATTGAATTAGAAGATACTATCTTTAAATATTCTGAACCATCTCAAGGAATGATAGTACAGCTTCCACTGCCAAAACACTTGAATGCCGAAAAAGTAATTGACTTCATACCAAGTGAAATAGATGTTGATGGTCTTACTACTTTTAATTTGGGTAGACTTTATTCTGAAAATCTAAATATTATTCCTGCCACATCAATGGCGATTCTTGAATTGTTGTCTCATTACGAGATTGAAACAGAAGACAAAAACATTGTAATTGCTGGACGATCAAGGTTAGTAACATCTCCTCTTTCAAAAATTTTGAGTTCAAAAAAATTTAATGGAAACGTATCTGTAATTCATAGTAAAACTTCAAATCCTAAAGATTTTGTATCTAAGGCAGATATTTTTATATCTGCTGTTGGTAAATCAAAAATGTTTGATAAATCTTATTTTAAAGAAGGCTCTTATGTCATTGATGTTGGAATTTCTGTTGTTGATGGAAAATCATATGGAGATATTGATACCGCTGATCTCGATAATTATTTACTTGGAAGAGCGCCATACCCGGGTGGCATAGGTCCAATTACAGTGTCAGCCTTATATTCAAATCTAGCTCAACTGATTAGCTAGCAGCCCACTCTTCTTCAGTAATTTGTGAATTAATATCAACATTTCTTAACAAGAGATATCCAATTACAAAAAATAATGATATACCTGGTAAAGAAAGTCTTGGATTACCTGTTGAAGCACTGACATAGCTATAAATTAACGGACCCCAAATAGCTGAAAATCTTGAAATGACTGAAAAGAATCCCATAAATTCACCCTCTGCACCTTTTGGTAACATTGATGCATAAACACTTCTACTTACTGACTGTAATCCTCCCATGCCTGTTCCAACTACTACTCCCAAGAGTATGACTGGTAAAAGTTGCTGTTCTGGTACAAAATATGCCCCGTTACCTGCCACAAAGAAAAGTGCAATGGTGAAAATAAGTGTATTTTTTTGTCCAATTCTCCCTGCAAGATAACCTGCTAACCTCGCACCAATAAAAGCGATGAATTGAACAACTAGATATACAACTATTATTGAAGTCTGATCTAGCAACAAAACTTCACTAAAAAATGGACCTGCCATATTAATTACTGTCTGGGCCCCATCCCAATAAAATATGTATGCAAGTAAGAAATAAAGTAAAAATGGAAATTTTCTAACTTTTCTTAATGTATTTAAATTCGTTTTCCAACCAGCAGACAAATAATTTCTACCTACCGTATTATCAGATTTTGTTTCATCTATTTTCATCCTTGAAAAGCTAAATATTGAGAATAGTAACCACCATATTCCTGCAAAAGCTATTGCGATTCTAGATGCTAAAGAGGTATCAATTCCTAATAATGAAGGTCCAAGTTGAATTACAATCAAGGATAGTAAAAGTTGCAACCCTCCTCCTAAATATCCAAGTGCATATCCTTTTGCAGATACTTGGTCGATAGTATCTTCAGTTGTTATATCTTTTAAGACACTGTCATAGAATACGTTGGATCCTGTTGCACCCAGTTGTGCTAGAAAATATATTAAGAGTGTTAGAACAACATCACCTGATTGTGCAAAATAGAATGTTGATGCAAATATAGCACCACCGTATGCAAAAGATTTAAATAACCTCATTCTTGAACCAGAAAGATCAGCCATTGCTCCAATTGTTGGCATAATTAAAAAGAAAATAAATAAAACTGAACCTATTGCAAATCCCCATACTTCGGCTCCAGTGTATAAATTACCTCTAAATAAAAATCCTTCTTCAGGTACTACGACACTGACAAAATAAACGGGCATAACAGCCCCAAGTGTTGTTGTTTCGTATGCAGATTTTGCCCAATCATACATTGACCAACCAAAAATAGTTTTTTTATTATTTTTTTCGGTCATATTTCTCCCTTATAAAAACTTTAATCAAATTATCTATTCCATGAGGGGTAGTTGTTAAAAATAAATAAAAAATTAAATTATGCATTCGATATGCTTTATCAAAGGACATATATATGGGATTTAAATGTGGAATTGTTGGTTTACCAAATGTTGGGAAATCAACTCTATTTAATGCTTTAACAGAAGCGGATATTGAATCAGAAAATTATCCCTTCTGTACAATTGAACCTAATGTTGGTGTAGTCCCTATCGCAGATGATCGTTTAGATAAACTTTCAAATATTGTAAATCCCAAAAAAGTATTACCAACTGTAATGGAATTTGTTGATATTGCAGGATTAGTAAAAGGAGCCTCTCAAGGAGAAGGGCTTGGTAATCAATTTTTAGCAAATATTAGAGAAACTGAAGCAATTGTTCATGTTGTTAGAGCATTTGAGAATGAAGATATTGTACATGTTGCAGGTAAAGTTTCGCCCATTGATGATATTGAAGTTATAAATACAGAATTAGTTTTAGCAGATTTAGGTACAGTTGAAAAACTTTATCAAAAAGCATCTAAAAGTTCCAAGTCAGGAGAAAAAGAAGGCTTATTGCTAAAAAATTTGTTAGAAAAGATACTGCCAAATCTTGAAAATGGTCAAAACCTTAGATCATTAACTTTTTCTAATGAAGAACAAAAATTACTTAGAGGTTTTCAATTATTAACTACAAAGCCTGTCTTGTACGTTGCCAATGTAAGTGAAAATGGATTTAATGAAAATAAGTATCTCGAACAAGTTATTAATTTTGCCAAAACTGAAAATGCAAAAGTTGTGGCAATTTGTGCTGATATTGAGGAAGATATCTCGAAATTAGATATTTTAGAAAAAAAAGAATATTTAGAAGAAATGGGTCAAACCGAAACAGGATTAGACAAACTTGTTAAGGCAGGGTACGAACTTCTAGGGTTAAGAACTTTCTTTACCGCTGGACCAAAAGAAGTTAGAGCATGGACGATAAATATTGGTGATAAAGCACCTCAAGCAGCAGGGAAGATTCATGGCGATTTTGAAAAAGGATTTATACGTGCAGAAACAATTAGTTTTGAAGATTACATCTCAAACAATGGTGAAAAAGGGGCAAAAGAAGCTGGAAAATTGAGATCTGAAGGTAAAGAGTATATCGTACAAGACGGAGATGTTATGCATTTCCTGTTTAACAATTGATTAAGCTTTAAAATCTAATCATAAAAAACCCAAGTAAACATTAGGTATATTATGAATAAGTTTTTAAAAGTAGTCCTTTATCAAAATCAGATTTATAGCATAATAAGCACGTGAAAGTAATAATCGTAGGCGCTCATGGTGAGGCACGCCAACTCATAAATAGAATTAGCACAGGCTGGAATGTCTCTGTTATTGATATGGATCAAGAAAAGCTCAGGAATTTTAATCCAAATAGGCAAATAGAAAAATATCAAGGAGACGGGACTTCAACCCTTGTTCTGAAAAAAGCAGGTATTGAAAATGCAAGCGCTTTAGTCACACTAACTAATGATGATGAAGTAAATTTGGAAATTTTAAAGATTGCAAAACAAAATAATATTTACAGGCTATCTTCAATAGTTAACGAAGATAAAAATTCTCAGCAATACAAAGATTTAGATGTTGAGGTTGTAGATCCCGACGTGTTAATAGGAAGAAGACTAGAACATATTCTTGAACCAAGAAGAGTAGTCTCCCAGGCATTTGCTGGAGGTAGAGCTGAGGCGATTGAGCTTGAAATTAATTCAGATAGCCCTGCTAGAGGAAAAAAACTAAAAGATATAGGTTCTGATTTTTTTATAGTTGGAGCACTGTTAAGAAAAGGAAATGTTGTCATTCCTCATGGTGATACTGAGCTTGAGACGGGTGATCTTGTAACAATAGTTTTACAGTCAGGAGCTTTCTCAAATGTTATAAATTTATTTTCTGGTTCTGAATCAAGATTTCCACTTGAGTTTGGTAAAAATGTTGCCGTATTCCTTAAGAATGAAGACGAATTAAAAAATCTATCTGAAGCAGAATATTTCATTAGAAATACAAAAGCAGATAAATTAGAAATTTTAACCTCAGGTGATATATTTCCAGACCAAAAGGAAGACGAAACAGATACATATAAAGCGATTATGAAAGATCAAGATTTTGAACTATATAATGTACAAAAATCTTTACTTAAAGAAATTGAGAGCAATAAAGATTCATTCTCTATAGGAACTATATTGATACCATTTGATGAAAAAGAAATTACAAAATCAAAATTAAAAACATATATTAATTTTTCAAATAAAAACAGTATTCCTTTGTTGTTTTCGAGATCTTCATTCCCATATAGAAAAATAGGAATACTTGTCAGTGATGATTTTAGTGATAATAGTCCTGTCAATGTAGCATTTGATTTAGCCTCAACTTTGTCTGCTGATGTTACAGCTTTAAACATATCTCAACCAAAGTTTCTTCAACCAGAACACACATCAGCTTCAAATAAAAACACTGAAAAAATTCAAGATTTAGCATTATCTAATGAAGTACAGTGTGAGATTGTCAATGCTGAAGGAAATGAAGCAAAAGTCTTTTCTTCTTTCACAGATAAAATTGATCTTTCAATTGTTAGTCAAACTAGTCAGTCCAATTGGCAAGGTAAAAAGATTGCAGAGTTTATTCTTCAGAATGCAAAATCTTCAGTTTTATATACACCTAATTGATGGAAAACTTTGACGCTTTATCTCTTGTAATTATTTCTTTAGGTGCTTTTTTATTGCCACTTATTGCACAAAGAATAAGCATTCCAAGTATTGTTTTAGAAATTGCATATGGAATACTAGTTGGGCCAGTTTTGGGAATAGTCAAGATTTCAGAATTTATATCTGGGTTGGCAATATTTGGCTTTATGTTGTTAATGTTTTTGTCTGGGTTTGAAATAGAATTAGACACATTCAGAGAAAAAGGTTTGAAAACTTTATCCATACCTCTTGCAATCTATATTGCTACTGTTGCAGCATCTTTTTATTTGATAATTACTCTAGATTATCCAATATTTTTGGCACTTGTACTTTGTACTACAAGTGTCGATATTGTTATAACTGTTTTGAGAAGCGATGATACGATCAAAACAAATTATGGTCAGTCACTTTTTATGTCTGCTTTGATAGCTGACATATTTACTTTAATTGGAGTAACAGTTTTTGCATCTTTACAACATTCTGAAGGATTTTCTATATCTAACTTAAATGTAATTTTGTATTTCTTAATTGTAATTTTAATTCTTAGAATTATTCGAAGAGTTGCTTGGTGGAACCCACAAATATTTTCAAGAATGTTTGATGGTAATGACCCAGAGGAGATGGGCATTAGAAGTTCAATAGCTTTAATGCTGACTTTAGTTGGTGTAGCTGTGTTGTTCGATATTGAATATATCTTAGGCGCTTTTCTTGCAGGAACTTTATTTGCCTTTACTTTTCCAAATAGAGGAAGTTTAGAAAACAGCCTAAAAGGTTTTTCATATGGATTTCTCATTCCAATATTCTTTATAAATATTGGATTAAATTACGATATTGAAGTTTTTAAAAATACAGAATTTTATATTCAGGTGTTGAGTCTTTTAGGAATTGCACTCATTGTTAAAATTGTGCCCTCACTATTTCTTATATTTACAAAAATAAAATTTAGACAATTAGTTGCAGGCGGCTTTTTATTAGCTGCAAGATTTAGCTTAATTATTGCTATGGCTGAGATTGGTGTAGAACTTGAACTTATTTCAAAAGCATTGGAGCAGCAGATTATATTGCTTGCTGTACTAACTGCAACAATTTCACCAATTTTCTATAGAATTTTTTCTCCTAAATCGACAGAGGCTTAAATTGAAACAGAGAATTGGTCTTTTCTTTAAAGGTGTTGCGATGGGGGCTGCAGATATTGTTCCAGGTGTATCAGGAGGAACTATTGCACTTATCACAGGTATATATGAAGAACTTATTGAATCAATTAAAAATATTAATCTTTCTTTATTTCAGACATTATTAAAAGCTGGATTTAAAGATTTTTGGAAAAAACTTAATGGTAATTTTCTTTTAACGATTTATCTTGGAATAACAGCAGCTGTCTTTTTATTAGCTAATTTGATTAGTTATTTACTTTCTAATCATGAATATAAGATTTGGGGATTATTTTTTGGATTAGTACTTGCATCAGCCTTTATGATCCTTAATCAAGTTGAAAAACTTACAAATAAAAATTTTGTTTATCTAGTTTTAGGGATAGTTGTTGCAGGACTTATTTCATTTCTTTCTCCAGCCTCAACTCCAGAAACACCTATTTTTATATTTTTATCAGGCTCTATAGCAATTACCGCAACTATTCTCCCAGGAATAAGTGGTTCGTTTATATTGTTACTTCTTTCAAAGTATGAATTTATTATTAATGCAATTAAAAGTTTTGATTTACAAACTTTGTCGGTCTTTGCTTTTGGTTGTATCTTAGGCTTAATTATTTTTAGCAGGGTTTTATCATTTATGTTTGCAAATTTTAAGAATGAAATATTATCTCTACTTTCAGGATTTCTTATTGGCTCTCTTATCAAGATATGGCCATTTAGAAATGTTCTTGAATCAAGAGTAAACAGTGAAGGTGAATTGGAGGCGGTTGTAACAAGACCCGAACTACCAAACGCTACTAATGTTGAAGAAATTATATTCTTTCTTGTTTTTACAATATTTGGATATGTAATAATTAATCTTTTACAAAAGAAATCTTTAGAAGATAATAAAGAATAGTTTAAGTTAAAATTAAATTATGAGATTAGGACTACCTGAATTACTTATAATTTTATCGATTTTATTGTTACTTTTTGGAGCAAAACGACTCCCAGGTTTGGCAAGATCCTTAGGTAAATCAACTAGAGAGTTTAAAACTGGTCTAGAAGAAGAATAAATATGAAAAAAGCAATCTTATTGTTTCTTTTTTTATTTATTGCATGTGGATCTCAAGAAACTGTAGAGCTCACAACTGGAAAAGAGATTTATACAGCTAGATGTTCTGCTTGCCACCAAGATGATTTTTCAGGTAGAGTTGGTCCTAGTTTAAAAACAGCTTCAGTTCTTAATAAACCAGATACATATTGGCTTCAAACTATTTTAAAAGGTAAAGGTTCTATGCCTGCAGTCCGAATAACAGAAGAGCAAGCTCAAATCGTAATTGATTACATAAGAGAATCAAATTAATTTCTATTGTTAGATTTATTGATATATTTTAGGTCAGATATCACTGGGTTTAAAATATCCATATTTTCAATTCTCCATTTCCAGTTATTTTTAGTAGTCCCTGGTATATTAAACCGTGATTTGTAATCAAGTTGTAATAAATCTTGAACAGTTGTGATAGCAAGTTTACAAGGGGATTCCCATATCAATGAAATAAAATTCCAAATGTCACTTTCAAATTTATTATTTAATTTATTTGAATATTCATTAAAATTTTTAATTTGAGATTTACTTGCTTCATTAAGCCATTGTTTAATTGTAGGACTATCGTGAGTTCCAGTGTAAGCAGCTAAATTTTCTTCCCAATATTTTGGATGGATTTCTTCAAAATAATCATCTGATGCCTCTTCAAACAATTTATTTTGGTTCACTATATCAGTGTCACCTTGGAAAGGTAAACCTTCATTATCATCAGGAATTCTTTGTTGTAGAACTTTCATACCTGGAATATTGTATTTATTTAATAACGATTTGGTTTCTTTCAAAATAACACCCAAATCTTCAGCTAAAAGTTTATCTAGGTCAACATTCTTTGAAATTTTGTCAAAAAATTCACTTTTTGGTCCCTGTTTCCACTCACCTTTTAGGGCTGAATCTCCTTTTTTAATTACCCAATATTTAAAGAATCCTACAAAATGATCTATTCGAAGATAATTGTAAAGATCTAAAGTTTTGTTTAATTTATCTGTCCAATATTTATAATTATCTAACTTTTGCCTATCCCATTGGTAGAGGCAATTATTCCAAACTTGCCCCTCCTTGTTAAAGCTATCTGGTACAGCACCTGATACATATGACATTTCACCACCATTATCAAGTTCAAAAATTTCTTTATTTAACCAAACATCAGCAGAGTTATGATTTACATAAATTGGAATATCTCCAAGTATTTGAATTTGTTTTTTATTCGCATATTCTCTTAATTTTCCCCACTGTCTAAAAAATTCAAATTGTGTAAATATATGAAATTTAAGGAGTTTTTTATCATTTTTTATAATGTTCTCATAAAGATTGTCACTATATTTTTGGTGATCTTTTTCCCAACTTGTCCAAGTTTTTAAACCATATTTATCTCTCAAAACAAGGTAAGTTATATGGCTTCTGATTAATTCATCATTAAGTAATTCAAAGAATATAGGATCTTCAATATTTATATTTTGAGAAATTTCATAAAAAATTTTATCTTTGAATTTGTAAACATTTTTGAAATCAACTGATTTCTTATCAAATTCTTTAACTGATGATGTTGGTTGATAATCGCTAATATTATCCAGATCAATTAAATATCTATTACCTAGCAATGATGAAGGGCTTGAATATGGTGAGTATTCGTCATTACTGGTGAGTCCTAGTGGAAGTAATTGCCAAATTTTTGTCTCCGTTGCTTCTAAAAAATCTACAAATTCAAATGCTGAGTAGCCAAAGTCACCTATTCCATATTTGGATGGTAAAGCTGTGGGGTGCAAAATTAATCCAGATGATTTTTTAATATCCAATTCAAACCTTTCATCTAAAGTATATAGTAAAATATTTATTCATATTACTTATTATGGTTGAAAAGCACTCTGTAGAGTTTATTGATAAAGATGAAAATCAAAAAATTGAATTTTTTGACGGTGATGCTCATTTGGGACATTATGACATCAAATTTGACTTTAATGACAAAAAGTTTTTTTCGATAGCTGATGATGGCACAGCAAATATAAGAATTCATACTCAAATTGACATTGCAGAGGTATGGTTATTTTTAGAAGATCCCAACTTAAGACCAATGCAACTTAGATGTCTCGCTGAAACAGCAAGATATAAATTTTGGGAAATACAAGTAAAATTTAATTTAGAAAATGTGAAGTTTAGTTTTGGAGCAACAACAGACAAAAAACTAAATATTTATTATGGTACGAGTGGAATTGCGAATTTTATTTCACCATCGGAAAAATGGTTTTATTCACAGGAAGATTTTAAAAGACATATAGTACCTGACTGGGTTTACGGCGGAGTGATGTATCAGATATTTCCTGAGAGGTTCAATTATTCAGATACAAACTCACTTTTTGAAGAAAAAGTTGAATGGGGTTCAACACCAAAAAGGCTTGAATTTCAAGGTGGTGATCTTTATGGAATTATTGACAAGCTAGACTATATAAAAAATCTAAATGTAAATATTTTATATCTTAATCCTATATTTTTATCAGGCAGTACACATAGATACGATACATGGGATCATTTTAAAGTTGACCCCAAACTTGGAGGGGAAAAAGCTTTGGAAAAATTAATAGATGAATTACATGCTAGAAATATGAAAATAATTTTTGATACATCATTAAATCATGTTCATCCAAAACATTTTGCTTTTCAAGACATAATTAAAAATGGTGAGAAATCAAAATACAAAGATTGGTTTACTATTTATGAATACCCTGTTCATTTAAAGTACAGACCACATTTGTATGAAAATACTTATAAAGTCGGCTGGGACGGTAATGAGAAAGAGTATAAAAAATATCTAGAAAAGACTTTTTTAGAAACTCAAATTCCTGTGAAAAATATTGATGATGATGGACCTATAGTTGAACCTTCATATAAATCATGGTGGGGTGTTCCTGATATGCCAAAAATCAATTACTTATGTGAAGATGCAAGAAAATGGGCCTTAGATGTAACAGCATTTTGGATTGATAAGTTTAATATTGATGGATGGAGAATGGATGTTGCTAAAGAGATAGATTTATTGTTTTGGAAAGATTTCAGAAAAACAGCAAAAGATAGTAATCAAAATGTTCTCTTATTTTCCGAAATCTTTGGTGATACATCTCAATGGCTTCAAGGTGATATGTTCGATGGAACTATGAATTATTCATTTAGAGAATCAATGGTTGATTACTTTGCGACTAAAAGAATGAGTATTTCAGAATTTTCAGATTCTTTAGCAAATTTATATTTTATGTATTCTTTTAAAGCATTATCATCATGTCAAAATCTTTTAAGTTCACATGATGTAAAAAGATTTTTGAATAGATGTTCCGATGTTTCATCAATTTATGGACCAATATTTATGCAAGCTACCTTTCCTGGTATTGCGGGAATTTATTATGGTGATGAAATTGGGTTACATGGTGGAAACGAACCAAATAACAGAGAAGCTTTTCCATGGAATGATGAGAGTACTTGGGATTTAAATTTACAAAATTATATTCGAGAAATTATGGATATTAAATCTTCAAATAATATTTTGAAATATGGAAATTTTCAACTCTTACCAAATCAAAATGATGCGATAGTCTTTCGACGTACCTTAAGAGATAAATCACTTTTGTGTATATTCAACAGATCTGAACATCAAAAAAATATTAAAATTCCAAGCACAGCACACAGTATCGACCAAATTTTTGGAAACTCAGATATTCAATTAGTTGATGGAAATATTCTTATTTCAGAATTGCAAAAAAACACTGGCTTAATTATTTTTGAAAATTAATTCTTCAGCTTTTTTTGAAGCTCTCTCCACTTATTAGTCCAAGTTGGAATCACAGCTTCACCCCATGGCTTTAGATCTCCAACAAAATGTACAATTAATGGATCCTCATAATTTTGAGATAATTTTTTATCTTCAGTTAATTTGAATGCTAATAAGTTAAACGTAATTGGCAATGGTGACCATTTATTTCTAAATACAAAATTCATAGCATCTTGTTCAATGCAATCTGTAGGACCGTTATTTTTAATCCAATTTATAAATTTATCTTCTAAATTTTCTTTTCTCCAATAATCTAAATCAGCAATAAAAACTCCATTATTAAAGTAAGGAAGGTCAGGGTTTGAAAATGTTTTTTTACTCATTCCTGAATATTCAACAGTTGCTAACAATTTATTTGATAAAGGGTAATCAATTAGTGGTTTTATATTTCTATTAACGTATGTATCAGGATCTATATAAATTCCTTTTTTATACTGAGGAAACAAAGACCCGATAAACAGTCTGTGGCTCATATTTTTGGATATGTATCCCGCCTCATAAGCCAATCCATCTTTATCAAGCTTATTAAATCTATCTGAACATTTAAACTTAATATTTAAATTTTCACAATTAATTTTATTTACAAACTCACCCTCTTGTAATAGTAAATTTTGAGGAACTAAACACATTAGGTCAAAAATGTGATCTTCATGATAGTTGATGCTTAATGACTTAATGAAAACGGCTGCATATTCGATATAGTTTTGATCAAATGAAGTAATTATTACACTATCTTTATAATTATTTACCATAGTTCTACTTTAAATCCTTTAATAAAAATAAAGGATTTAATTTAAAAATGATTAATTTAATTAGTTTATTTTATATTTGTAAATTAAAATTCTAATAAAGAATAAGGAAATTTTATGTCAAAACTTCATGATTTCATGAAAAATAGAGAAGCTTCAGTAACAAGTGTCGTGGATGGTAAAACTATTATTGATTACTTTAACCAAAATGCAGATGAATTCCCAGATTATCCAGCACTTAACACTCCGATCAACGATGAATATTCTGGATGGGACTCAACATCATGGTCAGAATATAGAGAACTAGTACATAACCTTGCAGCTGGACTTATTGATATTGGTTTTAGTCAGGGAGATAATGGCTTTATTGTATCCGACAATACAAAAGAACATTTTATTTCAGATTTATCAATAATGCATGCAGGAGGAACACCGTCAACAATTTATAAACAGCTTAAAGGTGGACAAATTGCCTATATATCAAATTTATTAGATGCAAAAATTGCATTTGTAGGAAACTCGGAGTTATTTGAAGAAGTAAATAAAGCAAAAAAAGAATGTAAAAATCTTGAATATATCATCCTCATTGAAGATTATGAACAACACAAAGACCTAGATTATGTTCTAAATTTTCAGGAATTAATTGAAAACGGAAAAAGATTAAATGAATCAGATTCCTCAAAACTTGAAAATGCTATTGCAAGTGTTACACCTCAGTCATTAGCGTGTTTAATCTTTACATCCGGCACAACAGGTAATCCAAAGGGTGTAATGATTACACATGAAAACGTATTATGGACCGCACAGAGTCTTTTTGCTGAAACTGTTCAATTGTCAACAAATCCAAGGATTGTTTCATATCTGCCAATGGCACATATTGCTGCAAGATTAGGAGATCATTATCAGTCAATTTATAGAAGAGGACAAATTTTTCCAGTTCCAGTATTAGAAGATATGGCAAAAGCACTTCCAACGATCAAACCATCTATATTTTTAGCAGTACCTAGAGTCTGGGAACGTTTTCAATCTGGTCTGTTGAACAAAATTAATGAATCTGATAAAAAAGACTTAGCATTGAAAGCTATAGACAATGGTCTTGAAAGAGTTGAGTATGAACAGCGTGGAGAGAAACCACCAATTGGTATAAGGCTAAAAGATGCAATATTTAAGAAACTTGTTTTTGAGAAGTCATTTAAACAAGGACTAGGACTTGACAGTACAGAAATTTTTGCAACTGCTGCTGCACCAATGAATCCAGAAGTGCATAAATGGTTTCATGCAATTCATATTGATGTTACTGAAATTTATGGAATGACTGAGGATACGGGTCCTGCAACTATTGGTATACCAAATCACGCTATTGACTATGTGAAAAATATGTTTAAATCAGGAAGTGTTCCAATTCCTGAAGTACTAAATCCTATTGGCAAGGTAGGTATTCCACTTGCGGGAACTGAGGTAAAAGTTCTTGATGATGGTGAATTATGTATTAAAGGTAAGCATGTTGCATCAGGATATTATAAATTAGAGGAAGAAACAAAAGAAACCTTTGATAATGATGGGTGGCTACATACAGGTGATCTTGCAGAAATTGATGAAAATGGATACGTTAAAATTGTAGGAAGAAAAAAAGAAATAATTATAACTTCAGGTGGAAAAAATATAGCCCCCGTTGAAATTGAAGATTACGTAAAGCCTCATACACTCGTAGGTCAAATTTGTGTTGTTGGAGATAGTAAAAAATTCTTATCAGCTTTAATTGTTCTTGATGGTGATGGTGGTGCCGAAAAATGGGCAGAAGAAAATGGAGTTGAATATAACATTAGAGATATGTCAAAAAATTCTAAAGTTGTCGAAGCAATACAGGAACAGATTGATGAAGCAAATTCCAAAGTTGCTAGAGTGCAACAAATAAAGAAGTTTACACTTCTTGAAAATGAATGGACAGACTCAAGTGGTGAATTAACACCAACTTTGAAATTAAAAAGAAATGTTATTGCTGAGAGATACAAAAACGAAATTGAATCAATGTACGAGGAGGCCTAAATATGTCAGATGTTAATTTTGAAAACAGAGTAGCGATTGTTACAGGTGCCGGGAATGGATTAGGTAAAGCATATGCACTAGAGCTTGGTAAAAGAGGTGCAAAAGTTGTAGTAAACGACCTCGGAGGCGCTGTTGATGGTTCTGGTTCAGGTAATTCGCCAGCAGATGATGTTGTTAATGAAATTATCAAAAATGGTGGTGAAGCTGTTGCAAATTATGATTCTGTTGCTTCAAAAGATGGTGGAGAGTCAATAGTCCAAACTGCAGTAGATAATTTTGGAACTGTTGACGCTGTAATTAATAATGCCGGGATATTGAGAGATAGAAGTTTCGCAAATATGACAGAGGAAGAATTTTTGTTGATTATTGATGTACATCTAAAAGGAACGTTTTATGTGACTCATCCTGCATTTAAAATAATGAAGGAAAACAATTATGGAAGAATTGTAAATGTTGCCTCTCCATCGGGTTTGTTTGGAAATTTTGGTCAAGCAAATTATGGTGCAGCAAAAATGGGTATAGTTGGTCTAACTAATGTCTTAGCGATTGAAGGAGCTAAATACAATATTAAGGTTAATGTAATTGCTCCTACTGCTTACACAAGAATGACGGAAGGACTTATACCTGAAGATGTTGGTAAATTCATGACTCCTGAGCTTGTCACTCCATTAGTTACGTATCTTGCATCTGAAGCATGTGAACCAACCCACGAAATATATGGTGTTGCCGCAGGTAGGTTTGCAAGAATTGGGATAATTACACATGAAGGTTATGTTAACCAACAAGCAACAGCAGAAGACATAGCCAACAACATAGATGAGATAAGAACTATTACAGATGGAACTTATCCTTTAAGTAATGATGATGAAAATATGTTGATAATGAAAGCTTTACAAGGAAATAGCTCTAACGAGTGATCAGTGTATAATTTAATATGGCAAAAATTGAAACAAAACCAGCTGATGCGGAAGAGTTAGTTAAAGATAGACTCAAAGAATTAATTTCATTCAGAGAAGAAAATCAAGATATTAAAGATTTTTGGGGAAAACAATTTGATTTAGGTTTAGCTTGGGTTCATTTTCCAGAAGGCTCTGGTGGTTTAAACGTAAATCCAAAGTTTCAATTACTTGTTAATGAAACCCTTCGTAATGAAGGAATTTCAACCAGTAATCGGATAGCAAATTTACTTGGTATTGGGATGGGCGCTCCAACAATTAAGGAATATGGTACTCAGGAGCAAATTGATAAATATCTAAGACCCATGTTCACTGCTGATGAAATCTGGTGTCAATTATTTTCTGAGCCAGGATCTGGTTCAGATTTAGCAAGCCTTTCAACAAAAGCAGTTGATGACGGTGATGGCTACATTGTTAATGGTCAAAAAGTTTGGACTACATTAGGTCACTTATCAAAATGGGGCTTACTTGTTACAAGAACAGATCCAGATGTTCCAAAGCACCGTGGGTTAACATTTTTTATAGTAGATATGGAATCAGAGGGAGTCGAAGTAAGGCCATTAAGACAAATTACAGGAGAAGCAGAGTTCAATGAAGTTTATTTTACGGATGTAAAAATCCCAAAAGAGAACGTTTTAGGAGAAGTGGGTGATGGCTGGAGAGTATCATTAGCAATATTGATGAATGAAAGAGTTGCTATAGGTGGTAACGTAAGACAAAGAGGAAGTGGAGCTCCTGGGCACCTTGTACAACTTTGGAAAGATCGCAACTTAGATGACCCTGTTGTCAAGGACAAACTTGTAGAGTTATGGATTCAACAAGAAGCTGTTCGCCTTACGAACATGAGAGCTTCTGAATTGAGAGAGAAGGGAACACCTGGTCCTGAAGGGTCTACTAGTAAGCTACACGAAGCTGAAATTAACAAATCTTCATATGAATTTGGTATGGAAATGTTAGGAAATGATGGATTGTTATTTCCTAGAGGATATGAGTTATCTCAACCTGAATTAAATTTTGATAATGATTCTTATGGATTCACAGATACCCAAAGTTTATTTTTAAGATCTCGTGCTAACTCTATAGAAGGTGGTACATCTGAAATAATGAGAAATATCATTGCTGAGAGAGTTCTTGGTCTTCCTAGCGAACCTAAGCTAGATAAAGACAAGGCATGGAAAGATTTGCCTAGGTCCTAACTATAAATAATTAAACAAAATTTTCCATCAGAAACTGATATATTTATTTTTTCATTTCTTGCAATGTTTCGAAGCGTTTTAGATTGCCCAAACTCTATATTTTCATTTTCTAAATTCCATTCCGCTCCGGTAATATTTAAGTTTATTAAATCTGAAAATGGTAAAACACTAAATTTATTGTTTATACCTATTTTTATGCTTTCAGATTCTGGAAATAGAATCTCCTGTTCTCCGTGAAGCCATAAAATATTTTGGTCTGTATGTAATTTAGCAATAGCAAACAATGATCCAAATAAGTGATCAATATCACCATACTCACCTCCGATTACAGTTACATCTTTGATTTTTAAATCTATTATGTGGCTTAATGCAATTTCAAAATCTGTATAGTCTTTATTTTTTTTATACTCCAAAATCTCAATTCTATCTTTATTTACTCTGTCATATGTTTTTGTACTTATGGAATCAAGATCGCCAATAATCAAATCAGGCTTCAAAAATAATTTGTAAGCATGTTCAGCTCCGGAATCAACAGCGACAATATAGTCAAATTTCTCTATTTGATCTCTATTTGTCGTGTTATCACCACCATTAATGATTAATGCATTTTTCATATTTTATTGAAGGTTATCATACTTTATTTGATAATCGGATTGGCTAAATCCAAAGCTAAAGTTAGGGATTCCATTACTTTTTCTTTGCTATCTCCCTGTGAAAAAACAAAACCTAAATATTTATCTCCAAAAGGTGGTTCTAAAAGATTTGAGTTTTCAGATACAGTAATCTCAACCCCAGAAACATTAGGTATACTTTCAAGTTCATTCTTATTGATCGAGATAAATTTTCCCGATATTGGTGTTGGTATCATTAGTACCCCTACAAAATTACTGAGTAGATCAATACTCTTTAATTCATTATTTAAGAATGCGTGAAGTGCAATTTCTTCAAGTGAAGTTTTAAACAAACCAAAACTTAAGCATCTTGAACATAAACCACCAATCATTCTTGGATTTATCTCAATTATGAATATTTCCTTATTATGTATTTTAAATTCAACGTGTACAGGTCCATTTTCAAGACCTAGTTTTTTACAAGCTTTTCCAATTAAATTAACTATTTCTTTTTGAGTTTTATCTGGTATTTCTGTTGGAGCAATATATATAGATTCTTCGAAATAAGGCTCTTTATAATTAATTGGCTTGTCAAATATAACTATTTTATTTAATTCAGAATTAATTAAATTTCCTTCTAATGCATACTCACTTCCATCGACAAATTCTTCGATAATTAAATCCTGATCTGAACAGTCTTGCATTAATTTTTCCACCTCAGCTTTGTTTTCTTGAAAACTTTCAACTTTTATAACACTTTTACTGGCTGTGCCATAAATAGGTTTTAACACAGAGGTTCCATTTTCATTAATAAATATCTCTATATCTTCAATTTTATTCACGATTGCATTTTGAATTTTTATTTCGGATATTGAATTAAATATGTTTCTTGATTCAAATTTGTTCATCGCAGTATTAATTGATTTAGTGTTATTACCTTTAGCCTTCAGTAAATCTACGAGATATGCAGAAAATTTAAGAGCACTATGGTCTACTGGAAGTATATGAGTTACATCTTGAAGTTTTTCTTTTACATCATTCTCTAATTCCTCATCAAAACTATGAATTATTACTGTATCTGAGAATTGACCGGAAACCTGCTGGCTATCTGTAATTACTAAGAAATCAAGATCTAGTTTTTCAGCTGATGTAACAAAATCGTTTGATTTATAGCTATTTTCTGGAATAACAAGTAATAGTTTCTTCATATTTATTTACACATATCTTGAGCTTACTAATATTAAGTATATGACTGACGAATTTAAATTCAATATTGGTGATACCGCCGTTTCTAAAATTCTTGAATTGAGAGAGCAGGAGCCAGGTGAAAAAGATTATGCCTTATTTCTGCAAATAGATGGTGTCCAAGGAAATCAATATACTTACGACTTAAGTTTCCTTGACTTAGATCAGGCAAGACCAGATGATAAAAGAATAGAATTTGGCGAACTTTCCGTAGTCATTGCTAGTAAAGATGTTGATAATTTTAACGGAGCAAGCCTTGACATGTCAGACGATCCAGACGCTCCTGGATTGACAATGGATAACCCTAACACTCCAAGCCCAGCAATGTTTGGGAACCCTGAAGACATGCCTGAACTTACAGGTGAACTAGCAGAGAAAGTACAGACAGTTTTAGAGAGTCAGATAAATCCTGCAATAGCCTCCCACGGTGGTCAAGCAAGTCTTGTAGGAGTAGAAGGCCAAGATGTGTATCTTAGACTTGGTGGAGGTTGCCAAGGATGTGGTATGGCACAAGTAACTTTGACACAAGGTATTGAAAAGGCATTAAGAGATGCAGTACCGGAGATAGGTAATATTATTGATGCAACTGATCACGCATCTGGTTCAAATCCTTATTTTGAATCTTCAAAAAAGTAATTAAAAGCTAATAACTGTTTTTCCTATATTTTTACGAGATAAGAAATTTTCTAATGCAAGGGGAGTCTCTTCAATTGTATGAACATTTTTTGGCTCAATATTTAATTCACCTTTTTCAATAAAACTTAAGAGTTCTCCAAAATCTTCTGCCGTTTCTTCTGGTGAAGTTGTTGTCCATCGTCCCCACCACACTCCAACTATCGAAACACCTTTTACCAAAGTTAAATTAAGAGGTATCTTTGGAATGTTTCCATCTGTGAAACCAATTACAAGTAGCCTCCCATTCCAAGCTGTAGCCCTCAAAGCTTGCTCAGTGACATTACCACCAACTGGGTCCATGACCACGTCAACACCCTTACCGTTAGTTAGTTCTTTTGTTGTTTCCTTTAAATCAACTTGGTCATATCGTATAATTTGATCTGCACCTAATGATTTTACGTATTCCTCTTTTTCATCACTGCCAACTGCACATAGAGTCTTTACACCCATAACTTTTGCCAATTGGATAGTTGCAGTTCCAATTCCTCCTGCAGCACCAAGAACAAGTAAACTTTCACCGTTCTGTATATTTGCTCTTCTTTTTAATGCGTAATAACAAGTTCCGTAGTTTATAGGTAAGCTTGCCCCAGCATAGGAATCAACTGCTTCAGATACCGGTATAACTAAACTTTTATGTACGCTTACAAATTCTGCAAAACCACCCATTGGAGGTAAAGCTATAACTTTTGTACCAATCTTAATTTCAACATCTTCTCCAATTCCTTCTACAATCCCACAAACTTCTGTTCCGGGTGTAAATGGTGGGTCCATAACAATCTGATATTTTCCTTGTACCATCAGAGCATCTGGAAAATTTACACCTGCAGCTTCAACTTTTATTAATACTTCATTTTTTTGGGGTTCTGAGATAGGATTATCTTGAATTTCAAGGAGATTAGGCTCACCAAGTGTTGTACAAACTACAGCTTTCATTACTCTTCTCTTTTAATGATTCCAGACAACTTTTTTGCAAAGTTCTTCTTTTCTTCAATATCAACTTTTCTTGAAATTTGGATTCTTTGTGCTTGAGGGGATCCAGCTCCATGCATAGACTCAGTTAAATAAGCTACAGCATTTCTTCCTAAAGTCATATTTTCTATTAGTCTCAACATTTTGACACGATCTTCAGTATTAATATCTTCTTTACCCTTTAAGTATTTTTTTAGATTTGGGGACATGTCACTTTCGTGAATGTCAATTCCCGAGGGCATTGAAGCAACCAATCCTCCTGCAAGATCTTGTGCCAATCTTCCAATTTCATATGTTTCTTTTGTTACATGTTGCTTACAAACATTTGCCAATAAATCGTCATTGATAAAGTTTCCACTTTTTGTTTCTTTTCCTTGTAATGATGAAGCAATTCCCGTCGCGTATATTGTTTCATTTAATTTATTCATCTCAACTAATTTTTCTCTGATATGCGATTTGTTTTCGACTCCATTGTATTCAGCAATGGTTGCAGCTGCTCCAATCATTACATCTCCAACTCCAGCTTTACAAACATAAGATCTTCTGTGATAGCAAGTAAATCGTTCAACCAACATTGCTGCAAAATCATATTCACCATTCATAAATATGTATTCATTAGGTATAAATACATTGTCAAAAATTACCATTGCTTCCTGGCCAGCAAAGTACTTATTACCAACATCGTATTCACCAGGCTCCATACTTCTTGTGTCACATGATTGACGCCCATAAATGTAAGTTATACCTTCAGATTCGATTGGTAGCGCTCCAACTATTGCATAATCTTTATCATCTTCTGTAAGTCTTAAAGTTGGCATGATGACCATCCAATGGGAATTTAAACAACCTGTCTGGTGAGCTTTTGCTCCAGAAACGTAAACACCTTTTTTGTCTCGTTTCACAACTCTGAGATATAAATCTTGGTCTGCCTGTTGATGAGGTGGCTTTGATCTATCACCTTTGACGTCAGTCATTGCGCCCCCAATAACGAGATTGGATTCATGCATTTTTGTTAAGAAACTTATAAATTTTTTGTGATAATCAGTCTTGTATTTTTCATCAATTTCGTAAGTTACTGAATGAAGAGCGTTGAATGCATCCATACCAACACATCTTTGAAAACAAGTCCCAGTTAATTGTCCCAACTTTCTTTGCATTTGGTTTTGTAGATATAAATCTTGATTATTTTCAGCAATGTGTAAAAACCTATTAATTGGCTCATTGGTATAAGGAGATATTGCAGAAGCTAATTCAGGTTCTCTCTCAGCAAGAGCATAGGTCTCAGCCATTGCTTCTATGCTTGGCTTTATTATTGGATGTGTCAATGGATCTTCTACAAGCTCACCCATTAAGTAGATTGTTAGGTTTCTGTTTTTAAGAGAATCTAGATAATCAGCTTTTGTATGAATTTTTTCCATACAACATTATAAATTGTAAGATTGTGATTTAAAATTTAGTTACAAATTTAAAATTTAGATAACTTCAAATAAACCAGCTGCACCCATACCACCACCGACACACATAGTTACAACTACGAATTTTGCGTTTCTTCTTTTACCCTCTATTAATGCATGCATCGTCATTCTTGCACCAGTCATTCCATAGGGATGGCCTATTGATATTGAACCACCATTAACGTTATATATGCTGTTGTCAATACCAAGCTCATCTCTACAGTATAAAGTTTGAACAGCAAAGGCTTCATTTAGTTCCCAGAGGTCTATATCTTCAATTTTTAAGTTAAATTTGTTTAATAAATCTGGAACTGCGTATACAGGACCTATTCCCATTTCCTCTGGTGCTAATGCTGATACAGTCATACCTCTATAATATCCAAGTGGTTCGAGGTTTCTTTTTTCTGCTTCACTTGCTTCCATTAAAACAACAGAAGCTGAACCATCTGATAATTGTGAAGCATTACCAGCTGTAATGAACTTTCCTTCTCCATAAACTGGAGGAAGAGAGGATAAACCCTCTAAATTTGTTTCTGGTCTATTTCCCTCATCTTTTGTTAATTCAACCTTTTCATCAGTAACTTCCCCGGTTTCTTTATTTTTGACACTTTTTGTTGTAGTTGTTGAAATAATTTCGTCATCAAATTTGTTACCTTCTTGAGCAGCTGCAGTTCTTTGTTGACTTTGTAATGAATATTCATCCTGATATTCTCTTGTAATATTATATTTTTCAGCAACAAAATCAGCAGTTTCGATCATAGGCATATAAGCGTTATCAGCAAGTTTTACCACATTTGGATCTGGAGCAAATCGCAATTCAGCAGTTTGAACCAACGATATAGATTCAACACCGCCTGCAACAACAACATTCATATTGTCTGTCATTATTTGTTTTGCACCAGTAGCAATTGCCATTAGGCCAGAAGAACATTGTCTATCTATTGTCATTCCTGGAACAGTAATTGGTAATCCTGCTGCGATTCCACTTAGTCTTCCAATGTTCAATGCTTGTGAACCTTGTTGTTGAGCACAACCCATAATGACATCTTCTATTTCATTTGGATCAACATTTGCTCTTTCAACAGCTTCTTTGATTGAATAAGAACCTAATGTAGGAGCATCTGTTTTGTTGTATGCTCCACGATAAGCTTTTCCAATAGGTGTTCTTGCTGCTGATACTATTACTGCTTCTCTCATCTTTAGTCTTCTTTCTTCTATTCTGTAATTATAAATAAAGTTAAAGGCTCAACAATAGCTGCTGGTTTATCTTTACCCTCTATTTCAATTGTAGCAGTATGCTTCACCAACCATCTACCAGCTTTTTTATACTGGACATCTGATAAAACAAATCTCCCTCTAATCTTGCTATTTACTGGCACAGCTTCCATGAAACGAACTTTATCAAGTCCATAATTAATTGCCATTTGAATATTTTCTGGCATGACAGTGTTGTCGGCAGATAAATAAGTTATCATACTCAATGTCAGGAATCCATGAGCTATTGTAGTTCCCCATGGAGTACTTTTAGCCATTTCTTCATCAACATGAATAAATTGATGATCGTTTGTACCTTCTGCAAATTGATTTATCCTATCTTGATTTATTTCGAACCAGTCTGAAACACCGACCTCTTGACCAATATATTTTTCCATTTCCTCTGCAGGTACAATCATCATGTTATCTCCTCTAATAAATTTTTATTCGCAGCTTTATTTGCAAACTTTATTGTACTGTCCTTAAATGATTCTATTTCATTTTCATTTGTTTTTCCATATGATCCCATGGAATATCTTATGTAAACCCCCTCCATTATCATTGCATGTTTCCAATAAGATAACCTTGTGTAAAATTCAATATCTTTTAGATCTAGATTTGAGTTATTTAGATATAATTTAATTACATCCTCACGTGTGGGAAATCCGCCAGACAGGGTTGGAGAGTATATAAATGGTGAGTCTTTTTCTTTCTTTGTATTCCAAGATGCTATAACTGTTCCCATATCTGCAAGTGGATCTCCCAAAGTACAAAGTTCCCAATCCAGTACGGCTGCTACTTTGTTATCCTTTATTCGAACATTATCTAATCTGTAATCTCCATGAACTATTCCAACAGTTTGTTGTGGAGGAATATAATCAAGAAGTAAATTAGTTGCACTTTCTAGTTCTTTTATTTCTCTCACTTTTTGAGATTGAAATTGTTTATTCCATCTGTTTATTTGTCTTACTACGTAATCCTCATGTTTTCCTAAATCACTTAATTCTGAACTTATAACATTAAAATTGTGTATTTCTGTAAGAGCTTTAATGAATGATTCTGTAATTGTTTTTTTCTGTGATTGGTCATAGCTTTCTGCCACTTTGTCGTTAGCTATCGTATCACCCTCAATAAATTCCATAATATAAAAATCATCTGTAGATAACTCCTTCTTGTCATATAGATAGAATGGTTTTGGAACCCTTAAACCATTTTGATTTAAAACTTTCAATATTTTATATTCCCTACCCATATTGTGTGCAGATTCTAATTTGAGTCCAAATGGAGGCCGTCTTAATACAAATGTATTTGAATCATCAAAAATTTTAAATGTAATATTTGATCTTCCTACTTTAAATTGTTCAAAGTTGAAATCTTCTGAAATATCTACAACTGTAGAAATATATTTCTTTAGTTTGTCGCTAAAAAAGTCCATCAAACAACATATTAATGAAAGTTTTTTGGTTCAGAAGTTTAAATTGATACAATAAGAATGATGGATTTTAATTTCTCTAAAGAATCACTTGAATTACAAGATAAGCTAAAAACCTTTTTCGCTGACCATATTTATCCAAATGAGGAGCTCTATGAGAAGGCAATTATTGACTCAGGAGATCCATTGCATATTCCAGAAATATTAAATGAGCTTAAATCAAAAGCTAAAAGTGAAAATTTGTGGAATTTATTTCTACCTGATAAGGAATATGGATATGGATTATCAAATGTTGACTATGCACCATTAGCTGAGATAACAGGTCATAATTGGTGGGCTCCTGAAGTATTTAATTGCTCTGCCCCTGATACAGGAAATATGGAAATTTTAGCCGAGTTTGGAACAGCAGAGCAAAAAAAACAATGGCTTGAACCACTTCTTGAAGGAGAAATAAGATCATGCTTTGCAATGACTGAGCCAAATGTAGCTTCCTCAGATGCTACAAACATAGGAAGTTCAATTGTCAGTGACGGTGACAATTATGTAATTAATGGTCGTAAATGGTGGACTTCAAATGCAATAAATCCAAATGCAAAAATATGTATTTTTATGGGTGTGACAAACCCAGATAGTCCTCCATACCAAAGGCAGAGCCAAGTATTAGTTCCTATGGATAGCGAGGGACTATCGATAATCAGACCAATGCAAGTATTTGGATATGATGATGGATACACAGGACATCCAGAGCTTTTATTTGAAAATGTCGTTGTTCCAAAATCTAACATCATTGGGGGAGAAGGAATGGGATTTAAAATAGCTCAAGCTAGGCTTGGGCCTGGAAGAATACATCATTGTATGAGGGCTATCGGAATGGCAGAGAGAGCATTATCTCTTATGATCGACCGATCACTTGAAAGAGAAACATTTGGTCAAAAATTAGCTGAACAAGGTGTTATTCAAGATTGGATTGCTCGCTCAAGAATAAAAATAGAGGAAGCAAGATTACTAACTTTGAAAACTGCATGGCTAATCGATACAGTTGGTAAAGAAGAAGCAAAAATAGAAATCTCATCTATAAAAGTATCTGTTGTTGAGGCTGCTTCTTACGTCATTGACAAAGCTATACAAACGTTTGGCGCAATGGGGTTATCCCAAGATACTCCACTAGCTAGGATGTCTGCAGGAGCTCGTGTATTAAGAATTGCAGATGGACCAGATGAAGTTCATTTAAGATCAATAGCAAGAAGAGAAATTAATAAACATAGATAATTATGGAAAAAGTTGCAGTTATCGGTGGTGGACAAATGGGAAGTCAGATTGCTGCTTTATCAGCAATGTCAGGTCATGAAACAAGTATCTTTGATAGCAATAAAGAATATTTAGATAGCAAATTAGTTTTTACCAAAGAGAATATAGAAAATTTAGTTTCTAAAGACTTGATAAAAAAAGAAAGCTTGGATAATTTTAACCAAAATCTTAAAGTTTATGATTCACTTGAAACGGTAGTAGATGATAAAACATTTGTAATTGAAGCTGTAGTTGAAAGATTTGATGTAAAAAAGGAAATTTTTTCAACGATTTCAAAAATACTCGATGAGGATGTTGTTCTTGCAACAAACAGTTCATTTATAGCTGCATCAGAAATTGCACAACATTGTAAACATCCCGAGAGATTTATAAATATGCACTTCTTTTACCCTCCATTAAGAATGGATCTCATTGAAATTTCATTTCCAGAATCCACTAGCAAAGAAATAGTTGATAGGACTAAAGAACTGAGCAAATTGATGGGAAGAACAGTTGTAACTTTAAATAAAGAAACACCAGGCTTTATTGTAAACAGGATGTTAGGTGCGTTAGTTGATGAGGCCTACGAATTATATGACGAAGGAATAGCCGACTTCAAAGATATAGACCTAGCAATTAAGAAAGGATTGAACCATCCACTAGGACCATTTGAATTGACTGATTACTCAGGCTTGGATATTAGTTATTATTCAAAACTTAAAATTTATAATGAAACAAAAAACCCAAAAGATAAACCCAAAAAATTTCTAGAAGAAAAAGTTAAAGATGGGAAATTAGGTGTAAAAACAGGAGAAGGTTTTTACAATTATGACAAACCTTCAAAGTCTTGATCTTTAAGATTAAAAAAGAATTCTCTTTCTGCTTTAATTTTTAAAATTATTCTTTCAGATTGTATTTCAAAAGGGTATGGTTTGTTCCAATATTTCTGAGATAGATCATTAATATTTTTTAAAGCGTCTTCACCTGTAATTTCACCCACTACCTCTCCTCTAATTTCCACAAATTTAAACTCATTATCATGCTTCCAGATCATAACATTGACTCTTGGATCATCTTTTACATTTAAATATTTTCTACGGTGGATCTCTGTATTTATTAAAATATTTTCACCATCTGTATCAACCCACATTACGTGTGTTTGAGGGGCACCACTTTTAAAGAGCGTCGTTAAAGTTGCATAATTCGGCTCTTTTGCCATTGCAATCGTTTTTTTATCTAAACCCATATAATTATCATAGAATATTATGAAAGTTGTTTTGCAAAGAGTTAAATCAGCATCAGTGAAAGTTGATAACTCTTTAATTTCAGAAATTAGCGGTGGCTATCTTCTTTTATGGTGTATTGAAAAAGGTGATACTCCAAAAGATATTGAAACTCTAACAAACAAGATTATTAATTTGAGAATATTTCCTGACGAACAAGGAAAAATGAATAAATCAATAATTGATGCTAATGGAGAAATACTTTTAGTAAGCCAATTTACATTAAGTGGAAATATTCAAAAAGGAAATAGACCATCATTTATAAATTCTCAAGATCCTGAGATTGCAAAAAAAATGATTGATGATGTTGCTGAGATATTTTCTGACCGATTAACCGTTAAACAAGGTATCTTTGGAGCTTTAATGGAAGTTTCACTTATTAACGATGGTCCTTTAACAATGTTTATTGAATCAAGAGATGGAAAAATTCAAAGTTAAGCAGATTGTAACTTTATATTTTTCTTTCCTTCAGCTTCACTAAGTTTTTTATCCAAATAATATTCTTCACCAGCCCAAAGATGTAATCCAAGACCAACTTTCATAGCACATCTTTTGAATGCATCTGATTCAGCATGCTTAGCATTCATGCCGTCGCTTCCTTGATCGTGTTCAACATCTCCAATTGATGTTATGGTTACTGATTTGCCATCAATTTGTGTTGTTAGTTTGCCAAAGCAACCAACTACTTTTCCACTATTATCTTGTCTAATTAATTGAACAACTTCCCAATTAAAAGGCCCACATACCTCTAAAAGTCTTTGAGTAATGACAGAATGAGGAATATAGTTTCCAAATTTACCTTTTGGAGCGGGCTTAATCCACTCATCTGGAAATTGTCTTGATAGTTCATATAATTGATTCATTATTTCCTTTCTTTATGACCTAGCTCTTTTGCCCACTTTGGAGCTGTACTGTTGTTTGTATTTATACTTTTTAAGTCAGCTTTTTCTTTCCATTCTTTATATAAAAAAGTATCACGAATCATTTCGGGATTAATATTCTTAGAATTTGAAAAAGCATCAAGACCCTTTAGTTTAGGAACAAAGGTTTGTCCAAGTATTGCAAGTAGAGATTCAACTAGCTCTTCATTGTTATCTGATTTTTCAATAATCCACTCAATAAATTTTCTTAAATCTTGAACTTTCCAACTATAAGATTTATTAAATACAAATACTTCATCACCAAGCCTTACAGGTCCGTTTTCTTCGACATTTTTTGCAATATTTTGATCATTAAAAGACTTAATATTTGTACTTGCTTTTTTTACAGTTGAGCTAGTATTTCTAGCTATCCAAAGGAACTCAATATCTTTTGTTTTGGAAAGTTCCTCACCATATTCAGTAACAGTAATATCAAAGTCATCACCATCCTGATATGTTATCTCTTTTGTTAAAGATAATATTTCATCTAAATTATTACTCATATGTACTCCTAAACTAAGCGGCTTTTCTATAGTCTTCATGACATCTACAGCTGTCACTATGTTGGTAGCAAACAATCACTGCTTCCAACCCGCATGATTTAAGAATATCTTCAATTTTGTTATTTTTCATAAAAGAAATAATAGAAAACGGATACGACAAAAAATATAAAAAAACATACAACAAGTAATTTTTTAGAATAAGATAGCCATGTAATGAGTAATTCAGACCTTTTTGAGTCAAACATGTATAAAGAGGTCATTAAGCAATATGATGAAGTAACTGAATTCATTAATCTTGATTCGAATATTAGAGAAAGATTAAAACTTCCTCAAAGAGCACTAACGGTGACATTTCCATTCAGAAGAGATGAGTATGATGAGGTTGAAACTGTAATTGGATACCGAGTACAACACGTCTTATCAATGGGACCAACTAAAGGAGGCATCAGATATGCTTCGAATGTAAATTTAGGAGAAGTTACTGCACTAGCAATTTTGATGTCATGGAAGTCCGCAATTGTTGGATTACCCTACGGTGGAGCAAAGGGTGGTGTTGCAATTGATCCAACCCCTCTTTCAAAACAAGAGAAACAAAGGGTTACAAGAAGATATACAGCTGAGTTGTTGCCAGTAATTGGTGTTGACAAGGACATCCCAGGTCCAGATCTTGGAACAGATGAACAAACTATGGCATGGATCATGGATACCTACAGTAATTTCGTTGGCTCACCACAACCAGGAATTGTAACTGGTAAACCAGCTTCACTTGGAGGCTCTATCACAAGAAGAGAAGCAACCGGTAGAGGAGTTGTAGCTATTGCAAACGCGGCTTTAGATAAATTAAATTTAAAATATGAAAACTCAACAGTTGTTATCCAAGGATTTGGAAATGTTGGGCGGTATGCGGCTCTTGACTCGTACGAAAGAGGAGCAAAAGTAATTGCTGTAAATGATTTAGGTGGTGCTATTTACAACAACAATGGAATTAATATTCCCGAACTCTTTAAGCACATAGCTAAAAACAAATCTGTAAAAGATTTTGATGGTGCAGATAATTTTGATGATGAAATATTGGAAATTGAGTGTGATATTTTAATTCCTGCTGCTGTTGGAGGTGTTATCAAGTCAAGTAACGCAGAAAATATCAAAGCAAAAATTATTGTTGAGGGAGCAAACTCACCAACAACCCTCAGTGCAGATAAAATATTAAGGGATAATGGAGTTTTACTTATACCTGATATTCTTGCAAATGCAGGTGGTGTTACTGCCAGTTATTTTGAATGGGTCCAAAATACACAGAACTATTTATGGAAAGAAAAAGAATTACACGATCGATTAATCGATGTTCTGACCTCAGCCTTTGAAGAGGTATGGATTATTTCTGAAAAGAATAAAGTTGACTTAAGAACAGCTGCTTTAATAAAAGGAATTAAAAAAGTGGCTGCTGCAAAGTTAACTAGAGGATTATTTCCGTAAAAGTTCTTCTATATCTTTAACTATTTTATTTTTTGTAATATTCAACTCTTCCAAATTTTTATTGATTTCATCTAGATTTGTATTTTTTAATGGACTGTTATCAGGAAGATTATCTAAACCTCCAACTAAATTTATAGCTTCTAATGTTTCATTAATTTCATCTATTTTTTCATTACAATTTTCTAGCTCAACTGTACTTGGTGCGTTTTTATTAAACTCTGGGCAAATTGGTTTGTAGTAACACCAATCACATAATGTGTTTTTGATTGTTGGAAAATTGTTATTTTCAAATGCAACTTTAATATTATTCCATATCTCTAAAATCTCTTTTTCAGCATTCCTAAGCATTTCTTCATCTACTTTCATTGTGTGAATGGTTGAGTTTTGTAAATAAATTAATTTTAATTCAGCTGGTGTTTCACCAGTTTCGTTTTTGATCAATAATGCATACAACTTTAATGCGAAAAATCTTGGTTCTTTGTATTTAGCATTTGGAGCTTTTCCTGATTTGTAATCTACAATAATTAATTCACCTTTATCATTTCTATCCATCCGGTCTAATATTCCACGTAAATTTAAATCCTCTATAGAGCCTCTAACCCATCTTTCTCTCTCTAAAGGATCAAATAACGCAGGATTTTCAAGAGTTAAGTAATTAGAAAGAAGCTTTAACCCATCCAATCCCCATTCCCTTTCTTCGGATTGATCATTAAAAAGATGAACATGTTCATCACTTGCTCGTACGTCTGTCCATACTTTCCTGAATAAGTTATGAAGATTTTCTAGATTTCTTTCTTCTTTAGGTAAATCAAAAATTTTTTCTAGAGCTTCGTGTACAGTTGTTCCTTTGGCTTGTACTTCATTAGTTGGCTCTTTAATTTTGTCAATATTTGCAAACTTAAATTGTTTAGGGCAGGTTTTAAACTGAGATGCTCTTGATGGTGACAAATTTTTAATCATATTTAAATCTTAACTATTTAATGTTTATTTTATTGTCAAGTAGTCTTTGTCTGTGGATAAGTTTTTAAAAATTTTACAAATACTTGGAGTTCTGTCATTTATCTTGTACTTCATTGTTGCTATTTTATACAATTCTGCCAGCTGGTATAACTACATATTTGGTGGTTAAATATAGATGCTATTTTTGTTATATCCCATATCAGTTAAAGTAATCTAATGACCGATTCAAAAATAAATGTTGCAATTTTAGGTATAGGAAACTGTGCCAGCTCTTTTGTACAGGGACTTGAATATTATAAAAGTGAACAAGATGAAAATGGCTTAATTTCAGATGTAATTGGTGGCTATCGTGTTTCAGATATAGAAGTTGTTTGTGCATTTGATATAAATAAATCAAAAGTAGGAAAAGACTTATCGGAAGCAATATTTGAAGAACCAAACAATACTGTTAAATTCGCCGAAGTACCTGATTTAGGTGTAACCGTAAAACCAGGAAAAGTTCTTGACGGTATAGGTAAATTCGTAGAAGACATTATTGACCCTACTGAAGATTCAGAAAATGTTATTAAAGATTTAAAAGAATCTGGTGCGGAAATATTAATAAATTTACTTCCGGTTGGTTCTGATGAGGCAGTCAAATTTTATGCTGATTGTGCGATTGCTGCAAATGTTGGATTTATAAATTGCATCCCTGTTTTTATTGCTCGAGATGATGAATGGTATAAAAAGTTTAAAGACAACAATGTCCCTCTTATTGGAGACGACATTAAAAGTCAAGTCGGTGCAACAATTGTTCATAGAGTTTTAGCTCAATTATTTTCTGATAGGGGAGTTAATTTAAAAAGATCTTATCAGTTGAACGTTGGTGGAAATATGGATTTTCTAAATATGCTGGAAGAGGATCGTCTTGAAACAAAAAGAACAAGTAAAACATCTTCAGTTACATCTGTAGCAAACAAAGGTAAAGGAATGGATCCAAAAAATGTTAGAATCGGTCCATCAGATTATGTCGAATGGCTTGAAGATAGAAAAAAAGCATTTATTCGTTTAGAGGGTGAATCATTTGGAGGAGTGCCTCTAAATATAGAAGTTCAATTAGAAGTATGGGATTCACCAAATAGTGCAGGCGTAGTAATTGATGCTGTTAGATATATGAAATTTTTTAAAGATGCTGATGATTTAGAATCTCTTGATTTAGTATCAGCTTGGTTAATGAAGGCTCCTGCTATAGCTGCAAAAGATTCTGATACTTTACAAAAGTTACATGAACTTACACATCAAGAAGATTAAATTTTCTCCAAAGCGCTATTAAACATTTCCATTGCCTCTCTTACTTGATTTAATGGTGTAGTTAAAGGGCCCATAAACCTTATAACATTTCCCTCTTTTCCACAGTTCACAAGAAGCAATCCATTCTTTCTTGAATTACTTATGATTTTCGTTGCCAATTCTTTAGATGCTGTTTTATTTTCTTTATTTTCGACAATTTCTACACCCTTCATTATTCCATAACCCCTGACATCTCCAACAAACTCAAAATTTTCTTTCATTGTTTCAAGAGATTTCTCCATTATTAATTCTTGCTTGTTTACTTTTTGTAGGAGATTGTCTTTATCAAAAACATCCAGTACGCCAAGAGCAGCAGCGCATGAAATAGGTGAAGCGCCAAATGTACTACCAATTCCCGCATCATGAACAGAGTCCATAATTTTAGATTTGCCAACAACAGCTGCAAGAGGAAAGCCCCCACCAATACCTTTAGCTAAAGTAACCATATCAGGCTCAACATTTACTTTTGTTGCACCAAACATTTCACCAGTTCTACCAAATCCTGTCTGAACTTCATCAAAAATTAACAAAATATTATGTTTTTTGGATATCTCTCTGAGTTTTTTAAGAAATCCATTAGACGCAGGTATGTATCCTCCTTCACCTAGTTGAATTTCAACGACTATTGCAGCAATATCATTAGGGTCAATTTTTTTTGAAATTAAGTTTTGAAGTTGTTTTATAACTTTATCATCAGATATACCTCTGTAATCATATGGAAAATCAATATGGCTTATAAATTTTGGAAAAGGTCCAAATCCTTCTTTATACGGTTTTTCTTTGCCTGTTAAACCCATAGCCAAGTAAGTTCTTCCATGAAACCCCCCTTTGAATGCAATTATTTTTTCTCTTCCGGTTGCATACCTTGCTATTTTTATTGCATTTTCTACCGCTTCAGCTCCACTATTTACAAGGAAGGTTTTCGTTTTTTGGTTTATTGGATATCTTTTATTTATTTGGTCACATAGTTCAACGGCATTTTCATGTGGTGCAAATGCAAAGCATGAATGTGAGTAGTCATTTAATTGTTTTTTAACTCTTCTCACAACTCTTGGGTTTAAATGTCCAGTATTAAGGACGGCATATCCGCCTACAAAATCTAGGTAACGGTTATTATTTTTATCCCAAATTTCAGCATTTTTACCTTTAGCTATAAATGAATCCATTGTTGGATACCATGCTGAAGGAACATTTTTTTTAATTGAACTCATATTCTGGGAAGGCATAGATTTTACTGTAACTGAAATAGGATAAATACTCAATTTAATAGCTATTAAAATGATTTAATGGAAACAAGTACCTTAAATTTTATAGGAACCGTCAGTGCTACAATTTGTGGAATAAGTGGATTAATGATGCTGACAATGAATTTCATAAAAAAATATCAAAGTAAAAAAATTGGAAATACTTTAATATTTATATCAGTCATTTCATTGATAATTCAATCGTTGCTTGTTTCATATACTTATACAATAAATGAAAATATTGGATCTTTTTATTTGTTTTATGCAGTAGTTGTGCTGTTTACACTTACATTTTTGTACGTTTATAGATTTCAAATGAATGAAAAATATTATCTTTATTGGGGTATTGCTCTACTTTATCTTATGGGTCTTGAAATGAGAACAATAGATACAATAGGAGAATATCTAAACTAATGATCGCTAAAATTCTCTCTGATAATTTAACTTATGCTCAAGTAAATTCAGAGAATCCAAACATTTGTTTTCTACATGGTTGGGGTGGAGAAAGTAATAACTGGAAAAATATCTCAAAAGAATTTGAAAGCATTGCTATTGACATTCCAGGATTTGGAAAATCGGTGCCATTTGAGCAAAGCGGACCACCTGAGTTTTATGCAGAATATTTAATTGAATTAATTCCAGATTCTGTAGAAGTAATTGTTGGTCACTCTTTTGGTGGAACGGTTGCTGTACATTTATCTCAATTAAAAAATTATAAAAAAATAGTTGTAATTGGATCTCCACTTATAAGATCACCTATTCAATCAAACCCTTTTTCCTTGTTTAAATTATTCAAATTTTTAAATAAATTAAATATTATTGGTGATCAAAGAATGGAAAAGATTAAAAAAAATTATGGCTCTGACGATTATAAAAACGCTAATAAGGACTTGAGAGATACATTAGTTCAGGCTGTAAATCATAATATGTCTGAAATTCTTCCAAAAATAAATACACATGTACAACTTGTGTATGGAGAGCATGACTTAATTGCTCCACTTGAAAATGGAAAAATTGCCGACAGTCTAATTCCTGATTCAGAATTAACAGTGTTGCTAAAAGAAAATCATTTTTGTTTGGATACCTCAAAAGATCAGATTATTGAGATAATTAAAAGATGAATTTAATCCCTATCGCCGCATTAGTGATAATAACTATTGGAACATGTTTCAATGCAATTAGATGGCAGAGAATTGCTCAAAGAGAGCATTACATACCAGGTTATATAACCAAATTTTATTTTAGATGGGTGAGGTCAAGGGGATTAAATAGGTTCATTCTATTTATTACATTAGTTCTTTGTATCATCTCTCTTTTCTTTGCTTATATTCCAATAATCATTTCAGTTATCAATATTTACACACCAGTTGGATTGTCATTTAAGTCAAGAACTAGCAAAGTTGATAAAACAGAAAGACTTAATAGGGTCACATATTGTTATTACTTCCTTGTAGTTTTAGTGTCTATTTTTTCATACACGTTAGGGTATGGCTATTTTCTTGCATTAGCTGCAAACATGTTCTCTTTCTTTATTTTTGATCAAGCACTTAGGCTTATGTTTAATTATGAAAAAAATAAATCCAGACCGTTCGTTAATGATGCTTCAAAAAAACTCAACTCTAACGCAATTCCTGTAATAGGAATCACAGGTTCATATTCAAAAACAACAACAAAAAATGTTCTTGCTAAGATTCTTGATGAATCAAATAATGTTTTTGTAACTCCAGAAAGTTATAACAATCGCTTAGGAATAGCAAAATCAATCAATGAAGGATTTAATGACGATCATGAACTAGCAATTATTGAAATGGGAACCTATACAAATGGGGAAATACGTGAAATTTGTTCATGGGTTAGACCACATGTATCCGTAATAACCGGAATTGCTCCAGTTCATTTGGAGAGAATGAAATCTTTAGAAAATATACTTGATGCTAAGTCTGAAATAGTAGAACTTGCCGGTTCGGTAGTAATTAATGGTGATGACGAAATGCTATTGAATGAAGCAAGGCTTTGGACAAATCAGAAAAATGTTTACGATTGCTCAATTACTTCCAGAGAAGCAACTGTCTGCGTAGAGTATCAAAATGGTAAGCACGATATTTATGTTGCAAATAATCTACTGGGTTCTGTTAATGGTCCTAAGCTTTTACAACTATCAATATCTCTTTCTATAGGGGTCATGCTCGCATTAGATTTGGATGTTAGAAAGTACTTAAACAAATTAGATTCTCTTGATAAATCTAAACATCGTCAAAACATTTTGAAAAGTGACTTGGGCCACACAATTATTGATAATTCATTTAACTCTAATCCTATGGGAATTGAATATAGTTTAGAGACTCTACAGGAGCTTGGATCAGAAGAATCTGTACGTTATCTTGTCACCCCTGGCATGGTTGAACTTGGTAGTGATCAGTATGCTATAAATTATGCTTTTGCGCTAGAGGCTAGTCAAATAGTCGATAAGGCACTCATTGTTGGTAAAACAAATAAAAATTCATTGAAAGCGGGATTTCAAGAAAATGATGTTGATTACGAAATATTTCAAAACAGGGACGAAGCTGTAAATTATCTTAATTCTGTTGTAAAATCAGAAGATATTGTTTTATATGAGAATGATCTTCCAGACCACTATCCTTAAATTAAATGAGTAAAACAATTGGAGTTGTATTCGGAGGGCCTTCTCCCGAACATGATATATCTATACTCACCGGTTTACAAAGCGTTCGAATCTTATCAAAGAAGTATGAAGTAATAGCTTTATATTGGTCAAAAAATAATGAATGGTATTTAGTTGATAATGAATACGAATCTGTAGATTTTTTGAGTGATAAAAAAATATATAAAAACAAACTCGAGATGAAATTTAACGATGATCCAGGATTTTATCAAAAAAGAAAAAAATTACAATTTGATGTCCTAATAAATGCTTGTCATGGAGGGCCTGGAGAGGATGGCTCACTTCAGTCATTACTAAACATATTTCGAATTAAATATACTGGCCCAGATCAGATTTCTGCTCAAATTTGCATGGATAAGTATGCTTTTTATACGGTAATGAAAGAAAATGGGTTGCCTGTTATAGAAAAAAAGTTAGTAAATACTGAAGAAATGAATATTGATGGAAATTATGTATTAAAACCACGATTTGGAGGCTCTTCTATTGGAGTTGAGTTAATAAATGATGCACCAACCGTTCAAAAACTAATAACGAATTCTGATTTATATTCACAAGGAGCTGTTATTGAAAAGTATTTAGAAAATTCAATAGATTTACTTATAGGAGTTAGAAGTTTTCCAGATTTCGATATATCTGAGATTGAAAAACCACTTAAAAACGAAACACTCTTTTCGTATACTGACAAATATTTAGAAAATGGGGGACTAGAAGGTTCAAAAAGAGAATTACCAGCAAATCTAAACGATCAAATAGAAAAAAAATTGATTGAGATGGTCAATAAAATAAATCAAATAATTCCTACCCGAGGGATATACAGATATGATTTTCTATTGCATGAAAATGCATTGTATATAAATGAAATAAACACAATTCCTGGAAGCCATGCACTTTACTTATGGAAGAATTTAAATAGTTCAAAATTTGAACTTTTAGACTCTATGATTGATGAAGCATTGTCTAGACAAATTGATAATTGGTCACTTACTGGTTCCGATGGAATTGCATTGAAAAGTGCAAAAGATATTGCATCAAAGCTTGGATAAAACATGTTCGGAATTTACTGGGATTGTGATGGAACAATTATGGATACTGAAAAATCATATGCTTATGCATGGAAAGACTTTTTATCTAACAAAGGATTAGATTTACCAATTGAAGAGTTTGATAAATTTGTTGGAATAGATGACAGAATCGTACATGCTGAATTCTCACAGATTGTTGAACTTGACAATTTCGATTCTACAATGGATGAGCTTCATAAAATCATGAGAGTAGAGTTTTCTGAAAAGATACTCTTTAACGATTCCTTGCAATGCTTGAAAGAATTCCATGGAGATGTACTGCAAGCTTGTGTATCAGCATCTCCAAAAGAGGTTCTCAATTTTAAATTACAAGATGCAAAAATTATTAACTATTTTGATTTTGTTATTGGTGGAAATGAAGTTTCCAATAACAAACCTAACCCTGACATATATTTAAAAGCAATTGATGAATTAGATACTACAAAAAATATTATCGTTGAGGACAGCCCAACTGGTATTTTGTCTGGAAAAGAATCAAACAATTATGTTATCGCTGTAGATAGAGGTATGTTTACCAAAGATCAACTTTCTATGGCTGATTTAATAGTGAATGAATTAGATCCAATTAAAATTAGATCAATACTTCAAACCCTTTAATATTTGACTTTTTTTAAAATAAATCACAAAACTGACTTAGGCGCAATATGTGACTAAGTAATTTCTAATAACATAACTGGAATTTTTCTACTTGTTCTGTTTTGGTACTGTTCATATACCCCATTGTTCATAAAGTCCATTTTTTTCCACCATTCAATTCTTTCAAGATCAAAAATTTCTTTAGCAATTACATTAAATCTTTCCCTACCTATTTGGATTATTGCGTTCGGATTATTTTTAAGGTTGTGGTACCAACCTGGATTTTTAGGATTACCACCTTTAGAAGCTACTATACAAATAAAATTTTCCTCTTTTAAATACACAAGGACGTTTTTACGCAATTTTCCGGTTTTCCCTCCTATACTTTCAAGAATTAAACAAGGTCTGTCAGATATTGTTTTCCAAAATCTTCCGTTTGAATAGATATAAATATAGTTATGTAAAAACAGTACAAAAAATATAATTTTTCTTCTCATTGAGCTAATTTTGTTTTTTTTCTCCACGCAGAGAAACTTCTTGGATAAAAATTGATTGGATCAACTAATCTATTTGCCGGAAACTCCATGGAGGGTTTTATTTGTTGGGTTATCCTTTTATATTTTGGTACTGGTGCAAATGTAGATGCGTAATTAATACCAGATAATACATCTAGTGGATCGTCTAGATAAACTTTAAGCTCTCTTTTTTCATTAATCTCCTTCAAAGTATCCAGTAAAAAAATAATTCTCTTTGTTGATAAATCTAAACTTTTTAACAACTTTATATCGAATATAAACACTACTGGAAGGTCTGTAAGATTATTTAAAGCAGGATCTTCATCACCAAGTGATTCTCCATTAATCCAAACAAAATCAGGTTTTTGGTCAGAAGTTAATACAGTTTTTGGTCCAAAATTTTTTTCTATGTCTAAATCTACCTTGATATCTTTACTAGAGATACTCATTATTTCTGGCCAATTTTCAATAGGACAATTATTTATCAATTCACATTCTTTACATATTTTTGGTGCTCTTTTTTTGACTTGGAATTTTGAAAACCCATATATCTTCCCTGTTTGAGAACCCATTACCCAGTGCCAACCTAACCTATTTGCAAATCTAGAGCCATCTACAAGATGCTTGTACATGTAATTTTCACTTTCTAGCCAGTATTGATTTGATCTAAACATCTGATGTGATGAGTACCACATTCTGGTTTGATTTACCATATAACCTGTTGATTCAAGTTCTTGTTCTACCGTTGAAATACAGTTCATTTTGTCATTTTCAACTACTTCGTTAGGATCATTTTGAACATAAAAATTTAGAAATTCCTTGTTCTGGCTTCCAACAATGGCATATAGATGCCTAGAAAATTCTTGCCATAAAAGCTCATCTCTAAATTTAGTTTTGTCTTGATATTCAAACGAATCTACATGTTTCCATACTTCTTTAAGACTCAAAAGACCATGTCTTATATATGGTGATAAGTATGAAGACCCCCTTTTTTCAGTTGGATATACATTGTTTCTCTTTTTTGCATAACCATTAATGTCCAAATTGTTAAGGGCTTTATCTGCAAATGACTGTCCACCTTTGAATATAGACTCCTGGTAATCATCACAAGTAATATCTTTAAAAAATGTATTTACTATTTCTTCGTTACTTGATTTTAAATTAATTTCAGGCATCTAAAAATTAATAGTCACCTTGACCAATTTTGACGTTTGAAATGATTTTGGTATCCTCTTCTTCCACGATATCGAAATTTATTCTTTGTCCTTGTCTTAAAGTTCTAAATATAGAACCTTTTAGCGAACCGGCTTTTAAATAAACTTCTGATTTATCACTGTCTAGAACTACAATACCGTTTCCTGAATTAGGATCGTACGACTTTACAACCCCCTGAGCCATTAAACTTTTTCGCCTCTTTGTCTAATATCTCTTACAACAGATTCAATACCACGCTTGTCGATGATTTTATTTCCTTTTGTGCTGACTTTTAACTTAATCCATCTTTTTTCGCTAGGTAGCCAATATTTTTTAGTTTGAATATTTGGTTTAAACCATCGTGGGTTTCTTTTATGAGAAAAGGAAACATGTTTTCCTGACCTCGGCACTCTACCTGTAACTTGACATCTGTTAGCCATATAATTCCCTCTAAAATACAAGTATAACTATAACTTGTCTAATAATTATTAGGTACTTTGATTTTAAATCTTTTTAGGTATTGTTTGATTGTGATGGAGAGAAGTTTAAGTTATTTAAGTGAAATTTCAGTTTCTGAATTGAAAGGCTTCGGTGAAAAAAGAATTAATTCTCTAAAGAAGCATGGAATCAATTCAGTTACAGATCTGATAAGAATCTTTCCGAGAAAACATTACGACCGATCAAAAATTATGAACTTGAGCGAAGTTCCACCAAATATTGAAAAAGAGATAACTATATTTGGCAAAATTACCGATATTTCAGTTTTTACAACAAAGACAAGACTCAGAATTACAACTTTAACTATTAATGACGAAACCGGAATTGCAAGAGCAAAATGGTTTGGTCCTCAATACATAGAAAGTAGATTCAAAAAAGATGATATTGTTGCGGTTGCAGGTGTTCCTGATGTCAAAAAAACAGGAACTGTAGAATTTAAGAATCCAGTTATTGAGTCTTTTTCATCCGAGCAAGACCTTTCAGAAACAGGTTCATTCATATCTTTTTATCCAAAAATTGATGGTGTACCAAACAAAGTATTAAGAAGTGGTATTAAACAAGCTTTGGAAAGAATTCCAGAATTAAAGGATATTATCCCAGATAAAGATAGAAACAAATTTTCTCTTTATACAAGATTAGACAGTTATCAGAAAATCCATTTTCCTGAAAGTTTTGAGGAATATAAATTAGCAAAAAAACGACTTGCTTTTGATGAATTCATATATTTACAAAGCTTGTTTAGTCATTCAAAAGACATTTATAAAACAGAACAAAAATCTTATTCAATGAAAATAGATTCCTCATTATTAAAGAGTTTTGAATCAAAAATACCATTTTCACTAACCAATTCGCAAAAAAGTTGTATTAAGGAAATTTTTGAAGATCTCAGTAGCAATTACCCAATGAAAAGATTGCTTCAAGGCGATGTTGGATCTGGTAAAACTATTGTTGCTGCAGCTGGTGTCTATGCAGCTATTGAGAATGGAAAGCAAGTTGCATTAATGGCCCCAACGGAAGTTTTAGCAGAACAGCATTTAAATTCTTTTGAAAAGTATTTGAATTTTTTTGATATAGATATGCATATTCTGACATCATCTGTAAAAGATAGAAAAAGCGTTATGAAAGTAATCGAAAACGGTGACCCAGCATTGATAATTGGGACACACGCATTAATTCAGGAAAACGTAAAATTTAATAATTTAGGATTGGCAATTATTGATGAACAACAACGGTTCGGAGTAGAGCAAAGAAAAAAATTAATGATAAGTGATGATTTAACACCGCATCAATTAGTAATGACTGCAACTCCAATTCCAAGAACAACTGCTCTTGCAATATATGGAGATCTAGAGCTCTCAATTATTAATGAAATGCCTCCAGGAAGAAAAAAAATTAATTCGAAAGTTCTTTCTGGAGGAAAACGTGAAAGTAATGAAGTTTTTAATATTGCACGTGAGCATTTGGAAAAAAAATCACAAATTTTTGTTGTTTGCCCATACATTGAAGAAAGTGAAAATAGTGATATTAAAGCTGCTGAAAAAGTATATGAGTTATATAAGTCAGAATTCAACAAATATAATGTCGAGTTACTTCATGGAAAAATGAAAGCCGATGAAAAAGAAAATAAAATGCTAAAAATGAAGAACGGTGAAATTGACATCATGGTATCAACAGTTGTCATTGAAGTTGGTATTGATATCACAAACGCAACATTGATGATAATTGAAAGTGCCGAAAGATTTGGTTTAAACCAATTACATCAACTTAGAGGAAGAGTTGGTAGAGGAGATAAACAATCTGAATGTATATTTCATATCACAGAAGGAAAAAGTTTTTCAAAGATAACTAAAGATGGGCAGGAAAGGTTAAATGCAATAGAACAAAACGATGATGGTTTTAAATTATCTGAGTTAGATTTACAAATACGTGGAGAAGGTAAAGTTACTGGTACATCTCAGTCTGGATTATCAGATCTCAAGATTGCTAATTTACGAACGGATTATGAAATACTTGAAACCTCAAAAGAATATTTTTTAAGTATGGAAGATGAGGAAATTAAATCAGAACTTTTTCTAGAAGCTAACTTGTTGTTTCCCAACTTTGGTAAAACAAAAAATTCTACATGAGAATTATTGCTGGAAAATTTAAGGGGTTGAACATTAAGACTATTAATGATTCATCAACACGACCAATGATGAGTAGGGCTCGGGAAGGCATATTCAATTCACTTCAAAATGACTTTAACAATTCTTTGGTACTCGATTTATTTGCGGGTTCTGGATCACTTGGTATTGAAGCGTTAAGCCGAGGTGCAAGCTTTGTTACTTTTGTAGATTCATCGGTAGATTGTAAAAAAATTATAGATAAAAATTTATCCGATATTGATCAAAATTTTACCGTTCTTGTTTTAAGCGTCCGCGATTACATTACTCAATCTGAGAAAAAATTTGATATTATTTTTTATGATCCACCATTTTCTTTTCTAGTTAATGAGGTAAATTCGGACTTAAACACTATACAAAATTTAATGGGAAAAAACTCAAAACTTATTATCCATAGACATAAAAGTTCGGATCAGTTTGTTTATCCAGAAGGACTAGAATTATATAAGGAAAAAAAATATGGCCAAAGTAATATAACAATATTGAAAAAATGAAAATTTTAATACCAGGATCATTTGACCCACCAACAAATGGACATATCGATGTCATTAAACGATCATCTAGTGTTTTTGACGAGGTGATTGTTGGAGTTGTTGTAAATCCACAAAAAGAGTCAATGTTTGATGTAAGTCAAAGGGAAAATATGTTGATTGAAATTCTAAAAGATTACAAAAATGTGGAAATTAAAAGTTTTGAAGGATTACTGGTGGATTTTGCTAAACAGATGAATGTAAGTGCAATTGTAAAAGGTTTAAGAGCGATGACAGATTTTGATTATGAATTTCAAATGGCTCAAATGAATTTCAATTTGGCAGATTTTGAAACAATATTTATTCCAGCTTCTCCAGAATATGGATATGTTTCAAGCTCAATGGTAAAAGAAATATTTTCATACGGTGGCGATGTAAATGCACTAGTTCCATCAATTGTCGTTGAGAGACTAAAAGATGTCTAAAGAGGAAATATCTATTGAAGATGTCGTAAGTGGACAAGTAAAAATGGAATATGTTGATCAACTAGAATTACTAAGAGAAAATTTGTCTTCAAACTCTTTTTTAAACAATAAATCTAATAAAAAAGAACTACTTAAGCTTGTTGAAAACTTAATTGATTTAATGCCTGTCGAACTTCGAACTGCAAGATTTATTGTCCGAGAGCAAGAACTCTATTTAAAAAAAGCAAAGGATGAAGCTGAGGAAATACTTGCTAATGCTGACAAAGAGTCATCAAGATTAATATCAGAATCCTTTGTTTTACAAGAAGCAGTTGTAGAAGCTAATGCCCTTGTAAAACAAGCTGAACAAGAAGCAATTTTAAATAGAGCTAATGTTGAAGATAAACTTGACACTAAGCTTCAAGAAATTCAATTAAAATTTGATGAATTGAATGAAATTATTGAACGCGAGAAATCAAACTTAAGACAACCTAGAAAAATTTCTGATCCTGAATAATCTAAATGAATAAGCTTCAAACTCAATTTGATGTAAGTTCACTTTTACTAAGCGATAACAGTATTCATTTTGATGTACATGGTGTTTTTGATGTCAAATATGCTGGAAATGAAACCTTAAAAGATAAAACAATAAATCTAAAATTGGAAATTAGTAGTTTGTATGAAAAATTTTGGATAATTATGGATTTAGATTTTGATTTTAAGTCAGAGTGCTCAAGGTGTCTTGATGCAAATAATATTAATAAGCAAAGTACTTTGAAATTAGATTTTTATAAGAATCAGGAAAATGACTATGAGATTGACTTTAATTTAGAAAAAATTGATTTGTCACCAGTTATTTCTGAAGCGATTTTAAACGAAATGAAAATTCAATATATATGTAAATCAAGCTGTAAAGGCTTATGTTCAGATTGTGGTAAAAACCAAAATTTATTTGAATGCAAACATCCGAAAAAAAATATAAAAGAAAGTCCATTTTCTTCTCTAAGTGAGCTAGATTTGTAAGTTGAAAGGAAATAATTATGGCAGTACCTAAGAAGAAAATGTCAAAATCTAGGACAAAAAGGCGTAAAGCTCAACATAAAGTAGCAAAACCGCATTATATAATTGATCCTGAAACTGGTGTTGCGAAACAATCTCATAGGGTTAATCCTGTTGATGGGACTTATAATGGTCGCCAAGTTAAAGACCCTGAATCAAATTAATTAATCATGAGTACGATTGCTGTTGATGCAATGGGTGGTGACTCTGCTCCTGAAGAAGTTGTAAAAGGAGCTATTCTTGCAAAAAAAGAAGGAGTCGATGTAATTCTTTCAGGTGACGAAAATCTTATTAAAAGCTATCTTGGTAATGAAAAAATACCTGTTATAAATTATCCACAAGTTATATCAATGGATGATGATCCTGCAAAAGCCATAAGATCAAATAAAGATTCCTCAATTATTGGAGCATTAAATTTAGTAAAGGAAAAAAAAGCTGACGCTGTATTTTCTGCAGGTTCAACAGGTGCAACACTTATTGGTGCAATTTCAGTATTAGGAAAAATTAAAGGTGTAACAAGACCTACGATTGCATCTGTATTACCAGGTAAAGAAAAAGAGGTAATATTGGTTGATTCAGGGGCAAACTTAGAAGTAAAGCCAAAAGTTCTATATCAATTTGCAATCATGGGTTCAAAATTATCAGAACTTTTATTTGATATCGAAAATCCAAGAATTGGACTTATCAACAACGGTGAAGAAAGTTCAAAAGGAAGAGAATTAGAAAAAGCTACATTTAAACTTCTCAAATCATCACAATTAAATTTTATTGGAAATGTTGAAGGTAAAGATTTTGCAAATTCAAAAGTTGATGTTTTTGTTACAGATGGTTTTACAGGGAATGTTGTACTAAAAACTTTGCAAGGAGTTGCAAAATTACAGCAAGAACTTATTTCAAAATCTTTAAAAGAAAATTTATTCAAACCTCTTTTAATTCCTGTAAAAAATGCAATATCACCTGTAAAAAGTATGCTTAATCCAAATTCAACGAATGGATCTTATTTACTTGGTGTTAATGGACTTGTAATTATTGGCCATGGTTCTTCAAACTCTGAAGCTATTAAGAACGCATTATTGTTTACAAGTAGAGCTGTAGAAAAGCGATTTATTAACAAATTTACAGAAGTTTCAAGTGAATTATGAATGTAAAGGATTTAAAAAAATTTGAACAAAATATTGGATACTCATTTAAAGATATTGAACATTTAAAAATAGCTCTAACTCATAAGTCATATATTGATGAAGATCCAACTTCAAAAACCAATCAAAGATATGAATTCATCGGTGATACCATACTTGATTTCGATTTATCAATATTTTTATTTAACAATTATCCAAACTTAGATGAAGGCAGTCTTACAAAAATAAGATCTGGCGCTGTAGATCAAAATGCTCTTGTTGAACTTGGAAAGAAGATTCAGATAGGTGATTACTTATTGTTAAGCAAAGCAGAAGATAGCACCGGTGGAAGAGATAAAAGTTCAATCATTGAGGATGCTGTTGAAGCGTTAATTGCTGCAATTTATTTTGATGGGGGACTTAAAGAAGTAAATAATTTTGTTTCAAAATATATATATCCATTGATTGAAAATTTATCAAAAAATCCAGGAGAAAAAGACTACAAAACACGTCTTCAAGAATATTTTGCTAAAAAAGGTAAAAAAGTAAATTATGAAACTTTATCGAAGGGTCCAGATCATAACAAAGAATTTGAAGCTTCTGTTTTTCTTGAAAATAAAGTTATAGGAAAAGGTACTGGAAAATCGAAGAAAAATGCAGAACAAATGGCTGCAAAGAATGCATTTTCTGATATTAAGGATTAAATCTTTTTTTAATTAAAGCAAAAATATAAATATTTAGTATCCTTAAAGGTAACAACAGGGTTAAATATATGCACTTAAAATCAATAGTTGCAAGTGGATTCAAGTCATTTGCTGAAAAAACTACAATAAATTTATCTGAATACACCAACGTAATTGTGGGTCCTAATGGATCTGGAAAATCAAATATAGTTGACGCTATTTCATGGGTATTAGGTAATCAAAGTCCGGGTTCTCTAAGAACGAACAAAATGGAAGATGTAATTTTTGCAGGCACAGAGAAACTTGGAGAAAAAGGTTTTGCTGAAGTATATTTAGTCTTTGACCTAGGCGATAATAACAATTTCAATTCAAGTGAAGTATCTATTGGAAGAAAATTATACAGAGATGGTACTTCTGAATATTTCATGAATGGTCTAACTTGTAGGCTGCTTGATATTCAAGAATTTTTAAATGATGTGGGTATAGGAAAACAACAGCACATAATTATTTCTCAAGGACAAATTACAGAAATTCTGAATGCTAAGCCTGAAGACCATAGAATTACTATTGAAGAAGCATCTGGGATACTCCCATATAAGTTAAAAAAAGACAAAGCATTAAAAAGAATAGAATCTGGGGAAAAAGAAATTAAAAGAGCAAAAGATGTTCTTCGTGAGATAAAAAAACAGATTGATCCATTAAGAAAACAGGCTGAACAAGCTCAGCTTCATAAGGAATTGTCTGAAGTTTTAAAATTTAACAAAACAAAACTTAATATTCTCCAATATAGAAATTTCAATAAAAAGTATGATGATATCAAATCACAACTAGAAGAAGTAAACCTATTTATTAATGATCTTGAGTCTAAACTTGAAGATTTCAAATTAAGCAAGAACAAACTTAGAAAAGATTTTGGAGAAAATGTTTCTGTAAAATCTTTTCTTTCAAATGCAATTACTGAAGTAAACAAATACAGTGAAGAATTTAAGTCTATTTATCAAATTTCAACTGAAAGGCAATTGTCATTAGAAAGAATAAAAGAACAATCTACTAGCGAATTAAAAAGATACACAAATCAGATTTATCAAAACAACAACCAAATTTCACAATTGTCCAAACTGATAATTGATAAAAAACAAATTGCTACAGTTAACTCAAAAAAGATTGAAAGTTTGAATCTTGAAATTGAAGATGTAAAAAGTAAACAATCATCTAGTTTGGAAGTAAATGAAGCTTTACTTAAAAATGAGATTAAGTTCTTAAAGAATGATCTATCATCAAAAACTGACATACTTGATAAATTTACAGACAATTTAAATAATTGGATCAAAGATGAAAAAATTATTAATAAACACCTAATGAAGCATGATAAATTCCTTAATAGAAAAAAATTAAATTCTAGATCCTTTAATAAAGTAAAGATTCATACAGATAGTTTGTTACATAGAGAGATTACAGATTTAAGTATTCAACATGAAAATGCATTACTTAATAAAAATGAAATACAAAAAAGTCTTGATGAGAAACTTTCTTTAATTAGTGAATATAGCAATTCTGATAAATTCAAACAGACTTTAAAAGATAGGGAGGAATTATTACTTACCGAAAAAGAATATTTAGAAAATGAAACTTCATCAATAAATGAACAACTTATTTCATCTTCTGAAAAGATTAAATATCTTACAGATGAAAATAAAAACCTTTCTAACAAGGTCAAAGAATTAAATTCAAATGAAAATTCTGAGGAGATAAAAAATTATGAAATTATAAATTCAAAAGCTTCACAAGCTTATAAGATTTTAAATGAACTCTCTTCTAATTTATCAGAGAGAAATCAAAAACTAGATGAAAACTATAGTGACAATGATGAGCAAATAAATGAAATTGAAGAAAATCTTGAAGATGTTTCAAATAGTTTATTTAATTACAAAGATAAAAAAAGTGACTTAATGGTTAAAGAATCAGAATATATGTCACAAAGAGCTCTTTATTACTCAAATCTAACAAACATAAGTGGCTTAAGTATTGATCAAATCAATGAATATGAAACTGGAAATGAGTCAATAAATGATATTGATAATATTATTTCAAAAACTGAAAACCAACTGGACGAACTTGGTACTGTAAATTACTTAGCCTCCGAAGATTTTGAATCTTTAAATACTAGATATGAAGATATATCAACAAACATAGAGGAATTGAATACAACTAAAAAAGAACTTTTAAAATATATAAGCGAAATCGAAGAAGAAATTAAATTTAGAATTGAGAACTCATTCAACACTATTTCTGTAAATTTTGAAGAAGTTTTTGAAAAGCTTTTCCCTGGTGGTAAGGGATCTTTAACATTAACAAACCCTGAAAACTTACTTGAATCAGGCATAGAAATAAGTGTTCAACCTAGAGGTAAGAAAGTGAAAAAATTGAGTTTACTTTCTGGAGGAGAACGATCATTAGCTGCGATTGCATTTTTATTCTCTGTATTTAAATCTTTCCCAAGTCCTTTTTACATACTAGATGAGGTTGAAGCTGCTTTAGATGACGCTAATTTACATAGAATGCTAAATTTACTTGAGTTCGTAAAGGAAGATGCACAGTTTTTAATTGTCACTCATCAGCAACAAACTATGCAGGCGGGCGATGTTCTTTATGGAGTAACTATGCAACCAGGATCTGGCTCAAGAGTATTTACAAAAACTAAAAAAGATTTTGAAACTTTAATTACGAAAGGGGAGTAATTGTCTTCTAACGATCAAAAATTAGCAGACTTAGCAAAAGAGATCGCTAAAAAAGCCTATGCACCATACTCTAATTTTCGGGTAGGCGCGGCTTTAATTACTGACTCTGGAAACATATATACAGGCTGTAATATTGAAAATGCTTCATATCCTGCAACAGTATGTGGTGAAGATGTAGCAATCTTGAAAGCTATATCAGAAGGTGAGACAAAGATCGATACAATTGCAGTTGCATGTATTGATGCAAAAAGCGAGACAGCAATATTTCCTTGTGGAATTTCAAGACAAAGGATGTCAGAATTCAATACTGAATATGTAATCGTCGTAAATGATAACGACTTTCAAAAATATAAGTTTGAAGAGGTATTACCTTTTGACTTTAAGTTTTAAATTATAAATTTTCAGTAATTTTTGGAACAATAGACAAAGTATCTGCGACTATTCCAAGATCAGAAATTTGGAATATAGGAGCTTCTTCATCCTTATTAATTGCAATAATATATTTTGAATCTTTCATTCCAACTTGATGTTGGGTAGCTCCTGAAATACCTAATGCAATATAAACATCAGGTTTGACAGTTTTACCAGTTTGACCAACTTGTTGTGAATATGGCATCCAACCTGCATCAACTATGGCTCTTGTACCTCCAATTGCTGCATTAAGCTTACTTGCTAGATCTTCTACTAGAGATAAGTTTGAGCTATCAACCATTCCTCTTCCAGCAGATACAACTATTTTTGAATCTTCTAGCTGAGGACCGGATTTCTCTTCAATAAATATATCAAATACCTCAAGATCTTCAGAATTGATTTCAATCGTCTCATAATTTGTGTTGCTAAGTTCTACTTGAACCTCTTCAAAAGATTTAGGTCTTATTAAAAGAAACTTTTTATCTGATGTAATTTTTGAATTATATTCACTTTCTCCACCGTTTATTGAATTAGAAGTTATAACATTGCCTTCCTCAATCGAGAAGTTAATAACATTTGACACTTGACTGGAACTAAAATCAACAGACAAAAATGCTATTAGATCTCTACCAACATAAGTTGATGGAGCCATAATAAGTGAAATGGATTGTTCATCAATCATTGTTTTTAAAGTGTTTGCAACTGACCCAAGACTCAATTGCGTTTCATTACATTTTAAATATGTGTTTTTGAAACTCTCAGATCCGATGTTAGGTGATTCCTCTGTTCCTACTGTTGCAACTTCAAAATCTAGTCCTAATTCTTGTGATTTTGCAATGATTTCCAAAGCTCCACTTGAAAGCTTACCTTCTACTACTTCACCAATAATTAATGTTTTCATATAGCTTTTAATTCCTTAAGTTTGTCTATTATTACTTGAAAGCCTTCGCCCTCATCTACTATTTTTTCACCTTGTTTTGTTGTTGAGACATCTTTAATGTCTATAAATTCAATATTCTGAACAGCACTAAATTCGATATCGTTAAGTGATATTTTTTCAACTGGTTTAGACTTTGCCGCCATTATGTCTTTAAAGTTTGGATATCTTGGCTCTACACCTCCAGCTGTAACTGATAGGACACAATTTGATGGCATTTGAACTTTTTCTGAACCTGTTGATGTCTGTCTAGTAAGAGAAACAGTATCTGCTATCTCTAATGCTTTTATATATGAGATACATGGCAATCCAAGCATTCTTGAGACTTGTTGTGGAATTACACCTGAATATCCATCTGTTGATTCAGTACCAAAAATTGTAATATCAGCTCCAACTTTTTTGGAAAGTTCACTTAGGACATTTGCTGTCATTAATGAATTTGATCCTGAAAGAGAATCATCCTCTAAAACTAGTGCTTTGTCTGGGCCCATTTGTAAAGCTTGCTGTATACCCTTTTCTGTACCCATTTTTCCCATAGAAATAACAGTTACTTCTGCGTCAAATTTTTCTTTTAACTGTAACGCGACTTCAATACCATATCTGTCTGTATCATCTAATACTTGTTCATCCGGCCTACTTACAAGACCTTCCGAATATGTAATATCTAAAGCGGGATCTGGAATTTGTTTTGCACAGACTGCTATTTTCATATTTTATATTTTAATATTACAAATTTAAATAGCTAAATTAATTTGACGTAAAAAACTTCTCATAAAATTTTGAAATGTTTTTGAGGTTTTATCTGCAATTTCTATTACTTCTTCATGAGATAATGGTGAATCAGAAATGCCTGCTGCTAAGTTGGTAACCAATGAAAAAGCAGTAACATCAATTCCAGAATGTTTTGCGACTATTGCTTCTGGAACAGTGGACATTCCAACTAAATCAGCACCAATAGTTTTTGCAAAATTGACTTCCGAAGGAGTTTCATAAGTTGGTCCAGTAAACCAAGCATAAACACCCTCCTTGTATTCAAAATATTCTTTAGAAATTTCTTTTGCTAAAGCTCTAAACTTCGAATTATAAACTTCTGTCATATCAGGAAATCTTGGTCCAAATTCATCTAAATTTTTACCTATTAATGGGTTATTGCCTGTTAAATTTATATGATCTTTTATTGCAACTATGTCTCCTGGTGAGTAATTAGCATTAATACCACCTGCTGCATTAGTTACAATTAGATTTTTAATTCCTAAAGTAGCTAAGACTCTAGTGGGTAATACAAGGTCATGAATGTCATAACCCTCGTAATAATGTGCCCTACCAGATAATATTGCAGTTATTTTATCTTCAACTTCAACAAAAGTCAGAGTTCCAGAATGCCCTTGTACGGCTGGTTTTATAAAGTTTGGTATTTCCGAATAATCAAAAGTTGCAATTGGATCAAAGCTATTTTCAAAGCCTCCCATACCTGAGCCTAAAATAATTGCAGACAAAACCTCTGAATTAAAGTTTTCCTTCAGATAATTACTTGCTTCATTAATTTTATCTAACATTTTGTTTCTATCAGTCATGATAAATGATTGGCACTGCTTTTACCTGGAAATATATTTTCGATTTCATAAATATCTGAAATAGTTGAAGCAATATCTGAAAAAGTATTACCTTCACCAATATATTTCGGATTTAGATTATTTTTGTAAATAACAAAAGGCACATACTCTCTAGAATGATCAGTTTTACCATCAGTTGGGTCAGTACCATGATCACCAGTAATAATAATTATATCCTCATCATTCAAGACACTCATTAGCTTATCTAAACCATCATCAATAATTTTTAAACCTTCATAATATCCTGCTGGATCTTCTCTATGTCCGTAAAGCATGTCTAGGTCAACTAAGTTAATAAAATAAAAATCATAACTGTTATCTTCATATTCATTAATCAATATTTCTAATCCATTTTTATCACCTTCTGTGTGAATTGAATTACTGAGAAATTCATCACCAAATAAATCAGAAATTTTTCCAATTCCCAGAGAATTTTTTCCATATTTAAATAATTGGCTAAGAATAGTTTCTCCTGGGGGTGTAATTCCAAAATCTTTTCTATCGTAAGTTCTTTGAAAATTTCCTTTATCACCAATAAATGGTCTAGCGATTACTCTGCCAATATTGTATTCGTTACAATATTCTCTTGATATCTTGCAAATTTTATAAAGCTCATTTACTGGGAGAATATCTTCATGAGCTGCTATTTGAAAAACTGAATCACCTGACGTGTAAAGAATTAATTTTCCGCTTTTAAGATGTTCTTCACCAAGTTCATTAATTATTTCTGTTCCAGATGCATGATAATTTCCTATAAATTCGTATCCTGATTCTGAAGATATTTTATCAATTAATTCACTTGGAAAACCTTTTGGAAATACTGAAAAATCTTTTTGTGTTATTAATCCACCAATTTCCCAATGCCCAGTAGTTGAATCATTTCCTTTTGATGACTCTGCAAGCTTTCCTACAATAGAACAAGTTACTTCATCTTTGAGTCCGTTTATATTAGTAATTGCTCCAAAACCAAGCTTTTCAAAAGTAGGTAGATTAAGCTGCCCATTTGCTTTTGCTACATTACCAAAAGTATTTGCACCTATGTCACCATAACTTTCAGCATCAGGAGCTTCACCAACACCTAGGGAATCTATTACAATTAAAATGCATTTAGACATTACTTTTAAGTTGTTCCAAATAGCCTATCGCCCATGTCCCCAAGACCAGGAACAATGTACCAGTTATCATCTAATTTTTCATCTACTGAAGCTGTTACTAGAGTAATGTCAGGATGGTTTTCCTTGATTTTGTTTATGCCTTCTGGCGCTGAGATTACTGTTAAGGCATGAATATTTTTCGGATTATATTTTTTTACAGTTTCAATGGCGAACGATAATGAACCTCCAGTTGCTAACATTGGCTCTAAAATAAATACATTTTTATCAACTAAATCAGGAAGTTTTTCATAATAATTTTCTGGTTGAGCTGTTTCTTCATTTCTTTGAACCCCGATATAACCAAATGAGATATTTGGTATTAATTGTTGTACGCCATCCATCAGTCCAAGACCAGCTCTTAAAACAGAAATCGCGACTGAATTATTTTCAATTTGTACACCTTTAGTCTTTGTAAGTGGTGTATCTATTTCTTTTGAAAGGGTAGTGAGATGTTTTGTAGCTTCAACAACTAAAAAATAAGATAGTTTTGATGCAGAATCTCGAAATGTATCAAAATCAGTATTTTTGTCTCTTAAATTAGTTAGGTAATGATCTTTAAGAGGATGTGAAATTTCTATTAATTCCATATTTCTTAGGGTACATTAAATAATTTATCTTTACTAGCACTAATTATTTATAGTAAATATAATTCATAAGTCATTAAGTTAAATATTAACTAATATAGTTAATTGCTAATAGATAAGGATTTAAATGCCAGTAAAAATAAGGCTTGCCCAAAGAGGTAAAAAAAAGAATAGAACTTTTAGAGTTATTGTTGCTGATTCAAGGTCTCCGAGAGATGGGAAATTCATAGAAGATCTTGGATTTTATAATCCACAAGATAATCCCTCATCAGTTGAAATTGATGTTGAAAAAGCTGTGTCATGGTTAGAAAAAGGTGCTCAACCTTCAGAAAGAGCACAGAAGATATTGGAGATATCGGGAGCATGGGCCCAGTGGAGATCCTCAAAAGGCGAAGTTGTATCTATTCCTACACCTCCGGAACCAAAAATAAAAAGCAGCTCAAAAGCACACAACAAGAAAAATGAAGATCAAGCTGAAGACACTAATGAAGAATCCACTGATGAAGGAAATAAAGGCGAAGAAGAATGAGTGATACTGGAAAAATTGTCAGAAATGTTGTTGAATATATAATTTCACAAATTGTAGAAGATGAAAAATCTGTAAAAGTAGATATCTCATCTTCTGATGATGAGAATGTTGCAATTGAAGTAAGAACTGCTCCAAGTGACATGGGAAGAGTCATTGGAAAACGCGGAAGAGTCGCCCGAGCAATCAGAACTGTAGCACAAGCTGCTGCAGACGAAGAGGGTCTTCAATCAACTGTTGAATTTATTGACTGAAAATAGTTCATATTTAATCGGTAAATTAGGTAAACCTCACGGTCTTCAAGGATATCAGTACATAAATATTGACAAATATTTTAGAGATATAAATATGAATGATGTTTCTGTCGTTGTAGATAATCGTTCCTTTCAAATTGAAGACTTTAAATCACACCTGAAAGATAGAAATTTAATTAAATTTAAACATATCAACTCAATTGATGAAGCTGAAAATAATAGAAACTTCGATGTCTACATAAGTGATAAGTACAGATCTTTAAAAAATAAAGAACTCTTACCATGGCCAGGATTTTTTATTAATTATGAATTATCTGATGAAGTAATAGTGTTAGATTACTTTTATTCGTCAAAATTAATTCTTTGTAATGTTCAAAAAAAAGATGAGGTATTTGTTGTATCTTATGATAAAGATAATTTTTTTTACAAAGACGATAGTCTTTATCTAACTGTTAATTAACCAGTCATATATTTTACTTGTTGGTTCATCATCTAAATATTCAGGATGCCACTGTATTCCAATTGCGTCCCAGCCATTTGTTACTTCAATTCCTTCGATAACATCATCCTCAGATCTTGCAGAAATAATTAAATCATCACCTAATTTATCGATACCTTGATGATGTATACTATTAACTTCAAAATTGTTTGCTTGGACAATGCCTTCTAATTTTGTTTCTTTTTCAATATTTATTCTATGAACATATTTTCTCGCGTCATCATAAGGTTTTTGGTGTTCAATTTCATTAAAACCACTTTTTTTTAGATCTTGATGAAGTGTTCCACCCTTGTAAATATTTAATAGTTGATGGCCTCTACATATAGCCAATGTTCTAATATTTTTATTCTCAGCCTCTTTAAGTAGTTTCAATTCTGTTGAGTCACGTAAATCATCCACTCTTTCTATCGTATCATCTTGGTTTTGGTCATACATTTTCGGATTTATATCACCTCCGCCAGTAATTATGAGTGCGTTTATTCCAGATAAATTAATTGATTCCCTATTTTGTTGCGGGATAATATTAACTTGTGCTCCATGATTGTTACATTGTTTTATAAAATCAAAATTTAAAACTGAGCATTCAATTTTACCGGCAGACATTTTTACATCTTTATTCCCTGTACTAATTCCTACTATAAAATTATTCATTTATATAAAACACTGATTGAACTTCAACACAGACATTAAGTGGCAAACTTGAAACTCCCACTGCAGACCTTGTTGGTTTTTCCGAAAAGAACTCATCTAATTTATCAGTAAAGCCATTTAATACTTTTGGTTGATCTGTAAAGTCAGATGAAGAATTTACAAATCCTAGTACATTTACAGGAATCAATTTTTTTATATCTGAAATTGTTAAAAGTGAAGCAATAGTAAGTTCCGCACATAATGACGCTGCATCATACCCTTCCTCTATAGAAATTTCATTAGGGATTTTCCCAATAATTTTCTTTTCGTCAGTAAACGGAACATGTCCTGAAGTATATATAAAGTCACCAATCTTTTTCACTGTTACATAGTTGCCAGCTGCTTTTGGTGCCTCAGGCAATTCATCATTCATCTTTTGATAATTTTTCAAGTAAATCTACAACACGATTTGAATAACCCCATTCGTTGTCATACCAGCAAACTACTTTGATATGGTTGTTATTTAGTATTTGTGTTGATGAAGCATCATAAATACTTGAATGAGGATTCTTGAGAATATCTGTAGAAACAAGAGGGATATCTGAGTAATCTAAAATGCCTTTAAGTTCATTTTCAGAGGCATTTTTTACTGCATTATTTATGTCTTCAATTGTTACTTCTTTTTCTACTTCAACAACAAGGTCTACAACACTACCATTCGGGACAGGAACTCTCATAGCCATACCATCAAGTTTTCCATTTAACTCAGGTAAAACCATACCAACAGCCTTAGCAGCACCAGTAGATGTTGGAATTATATTTTGTGTTGCGTTTCTTCCTCTCCTAAAATCACTATGAGTTGTCTCTGCTAGAGCTTGGTCATTTGTATAAGCATGAACAGTTGTCATCAATCCTGATTTAATTTTAAAGTTATCATTTAATACTTTTGCTATTGGAGCTAAGCAATTAGTCGTACAAGATGCATTAGAAATCAATTTATCGTCTGGATTTAAGGAATTGTCGTTTACACCTAAAACTATTGTTGCATCTATTTCATCTTTAGGGGGTACTGTTAGGACAACTTTTTTTGCACCTGAGGAGATATGTTTATCTAACGAGTCTTTATCCCTAAAAAAGCCAGTTGATTCTACTACCAAATCAACACCTAAATCACTCCAAGGAATCTCTCCAGGATCACTGTGGGATATTAATTTAATTTTTCTATCTCCAACAATTAAGGAATCATCTTCTAATTCAACATTCATGTTTAAAATTCCCATTATTGAATCATGTTTAAATAAATATGATAATGTTTCCTTATCACCTAGGTCATTAATTGCAATTACATTTAAATCTGAATTTGATTCAACAATTATTCTTAAAATAGACCTACCTATTCTTCCAAAGCCATTTATTCCAATATTATTCAAATTGTACCTCCGATGATTTCACAGCTTCAATTATCCTTGAGGCATAACCCCATCCATTATCAAACCAAATGATTAGTTTTAATTTATCTTCATCAATACACATAGTTGATAATCCATCAATTAACCCAGAAAGAGAATTTCCAACCACATCTGAAGAAACTATTGGATCATATGTAAATCCAATAATATTTTTCAGTGAATTATCTGCAGTTACTTTCTCAAGATAACTATTTACTTCATCTTTAGATGTTTTAGTTTTTAGATTCAGAGTCAAATCGATCGTACTTCCATCTGGTACGGGTACTGTCATTGAAAACGAAGCTATTTTATCTTTAAGCATTGGTAACGCACTCTCAATAACTTTTGATGAATTAGTAACTGATGGTATGATATTTTCTCCAGCTGCTCGATTTTTTCTAAATCCAGCACCCGCAACATCAGCAAGACGATTCGAATTTGAATATCCATGAACCGTCGTTAAAAATACTTCATTAATTCCATACTCAGACTCAATAACTTTTAGAATGGGACCAACCGCATTTGCAGTATTTGAGCCAAAAGAAATAATGTCTGATTCCAAACTGATTGATTCATCGTTGCATCCAGACACGAGCAATGGAATATTTGAAAAATCAACTGGAGTTGAAGCTATAAATACTTTCTTTGCACCTTTAGAGATATGATTTTGAGCTTCATCTAAATTTTGAGGTTTACCAGTAGCTAATATGACAATATCCGTATTTAGACTCGTCCAATCAGATTCATCTGCATTTTTCCAGGAATTAAAGATAGTTTCTTGTCCATTAACCGTTATTACGTCACCAGAGATATTTACTTCATGACTCAATTTTCCATAAATTGAATCGTATTTAAGTAAGTAAATTAAATTATCTTTATCTGCAGTATCAGATACAGATACGATATTTATATTGTCTTCTTCCAGAGTTTGTCTAAAGATGTCCCTACCAACTCTTCCGAAACCAACTAAAGATACGTTAACCAACTGTCATTCCTCTCTTCTGTTTTTTTTACAAAAATATTGGTACAATCAAATCATAATATTATCGAATTGTTGAAAATTATGTCTACTTTAGATAAAAAAATTGAAAATTATATTTTTGGAAATATGCCAACTTCAGAGTTACTTGATAAGGCCTATGATGTTAAAGTTCAAAATTTTGGTAAAACAATTACTTATAGTCCTAAAGTATTTATCCCTTTAACAACATTATGTCAGGACGCTTGTGCTTATTGCACTTTTGTAAAAACTCCCAAAGATGGAGGTACATATCTTACATTTGAAGAAGTTGATGCTATTGCAAATGTGGGAGATAAATCAGGATGTTTTGAAGCTCTTTTTACACTCGGGGATAAACCAGAAATTAAATGGTCTTTTGCAAAAGAGGAGCTAGAACGATTAGGTTTTAGTACAACTTTTGATTACTTGATTGAAAATGCAAAAAGAGTGAATGAAAAATACCATTTATTTCCCCATATTAATCCTGGTTTAATGTCAAGAAACGAAATTAAAGAATACAGGCAACAATCACCATCTGGGGGCTTAATGCTTGAATCCTTTTCAAAAAATTTATCTCAAAAAGGTAAAGCACATTATGGGGCAAAAACTAAAAATATAAACTTAAGATTAGAAACTCTTGAAAATGCAATGAGTGAAAAATATCCAATGACCACTGGTCTATTGTTGGGAATTACTGATACTAAAAATGAGATCATTCAAGACATATATCAACTTATTAAAACCTGTGAAGTAAATACATCGATTCAGGAAGTGATACTTCAAAATTTCAGAGCCAAGCAAAATACACTAATGAAGAACCATTCAGAAATTGTAAACGACCTCTTTATGAGAATTATTGCAACAACACGGTTATTTTTGCCAAATCATATTTCATTACAAATACCTCCAAATTTAGCAAGCAATATAGAATTATTTTTAAAATCTGGAATAAATGATCTTGGAGGAATATCTCCAAAAACAATTGATTGGGTAAATCCAGATCATAATTGGCCAAATCTAATCGAACTTAAAAATGTAATTAAACAAACAGATCAAAATCTTATCCCTCGTTTACCTGTCTATCCTTCGTATATAAATAAAGACTGGTTAAGCCCAAGTATTTATGAAAAAGTAAGTAGTGTAGTTAATGAAAATGGATACCCAAAAGAACATGAATTTACAAAATAACATATCTTTTATGAGGATTCGTCCATGTGATTCAGATAATGAAATATATTTAAATTCAAGAAAAAAAGAGGGAACTTCATCTTTTTATATAGACAAACCAGTTGATCTTGAAAAAATACATAAAAAAGATTTTCAAACAATTTCAGACAACAAACTTGATGAGTCATTTCAATGGTTTGTAACTTACAAAAACTGGAAAGAATTTGAAGATGTTGATTCCCTTAGGATAGTTTATAGACCCTCTAATAATTTAGAAAATGACATGGAAGTAATTACACGATTAAATCCATCCTATGTACTTCTTACAGATTTAGAAAACATAAAATTTTTAAAGAGTATTCAACCTTCACTTAATTTTAAAATTTCAAAATATGTTAACTCCATAGAGGAGGCAAAGGAATCTATGGCAAAAGGAGTGCAAGATCTTTGGCTAAGAGACTGGAGTTATAAAGAGATAAAAGAATTAAAAAATAATTCAAACTTCGAATTATTCGAGAGAACACTATTTTCTCTTGTTGATTTAAATAAAGCTCGAAAATTACTATCAAAAATTCAATTTACTAATTTTTTACAATTACGAGATGTAAGAGGTTATAAACGATTTCCTACAAATTGGTCTCCGGGCTCTGGAAAGGAAATTCCTAAACTAAATGGATTAACATATAACGTTTCATCTTCCTTCAAATCAACTAATTTTGAAAAAATCTTATCTAAAGCTCAAGAAGGAAATGAAATTAGTAATGATGAACTAGAAGAACTTTTTAAAACGTCCGGTAAGTACATAAACAAAATCGCAGAAGTTGCAGATAATTTAAATCGTTCAATTAATAAAGATGATGTAACTTTTGTCAAAAATCGTAATATTAACTACACAAACCAATGCTATTTTAAGTGTGGCTTTTGTGGATTCTCCAAAGGACCAAAAAGTCTTAACCTCAAAGAAAAACCATACAATTTGGAGCCACAAGAAGTTGTGAAACGAAGTGTTGAAGCTTTTAACGACGGAGCTTCTGAAGTATGCCTGCAAGGGGGTATTCATCCTGAGTACACTGGTAAATTTTATTTAGAACTTGTAAAACAGATTAAAAAAGAAGTACCTGATTTACATATACATGGATTTACTCCGTTAGAAATTTGGCAGGGTGCTGAAACTATAAATTTAAGTGTCGAAGATTACCTAACCTTACTTAAGGATGCAGGATTAAATACACTACCAGGTACAGCAGCTGAAATACTTGATAACAGAATAAGAAAATATTTATGTCCAGATAAAATTACATCTGAACAATGGGGATATGTTATGGAAGTGGCCCATTCTTTAGAAATTAAATCTACAGCAACAATTATGTTTGGTCATATTGATGATATAAAATCTTGGGTTAATCATTTTGATTTAATTAAAAGGATTCAAAAGAGAACTAAGGGCTTTACTGAAATAGTTCCATTGCCATTTGTTCACATGGGTTCACCAATTTTTCTTCAAGGAAAAAGTATGCCAGGACCTACTTGGGATGAAGTAACTTTAATCCATGCTCTTGCAAGAATTTATTTTTATGGTTCAATCGATAATATTCAGGCAAGTTGGGTAAAACTGGGACACGATGGTGCCTCAAAACTACTTCATGCAGGTGTAAATGACCTTGGTGGAACACTAATCAATGAAAATATTAGTAGAGCTTCAGGTGCTGATCATGGTCAGCACACAACTGATATAGAATTTGTTGAACTTATTGAGAAAAGTAATAAGAAGCCTTTTTTAAGAAATACTCTTTATACAGAAAAAAAGAGCTTGTCTACAATTTCAAATTTAGAGAATGTTATCAAACTTTAACGTTATTACTTTATTCCCTGAGATATTTCAAAAGTGGATTAATGTTGGGGTACTTTCCCATGGTATTGAAGAAAAATTATTTGAATTTAGCAGTACTAATTTAAGAGATTATGGCATTGGTAGTTATAAACAAGTTGATGACGCTCCATACGGAGGTGGACCAGGTATGGTATTAATGGTTGAGCCTTTAGATAATGCAATTAAGGAATCTAAGAAAGATATCAACATATTCTTAACACCAAGCGGACAGCAATTAAATGAAGATTTGATACAAGATCTTCACGGATATGAATCAGCGAATATTATTTGTGGAAGATATGAAGGCTTTGATCAAAGAATAATCAAAATGCATAGCGATTATGAAATTGCGATCGGACAGACGGTTGTATCTGGTGGAGAGGTTCCTGCAATGTTTTTAATTGAAGCTCTAGTAAGAAAAATTCCAGGAATTCTTGGGAATTCAGAATCTTTAACAAATGAATCATTTACAAACAACAAATCTGATTTTCCTGTGTATACAAGACCTGAAATTTATGAAAATCTGAATGTTCCTGAAGTTTTGTTATCTGGTGATCATAAAAGAATTGAAGAATGGAAAAAGAATAATTTAAAAGACATTTAAACTCTTTTTATATCTATAATTTCAATCTGAGGGAACATGAATTTAATACAAGAAATTGAAAACAACCAATTGAAAACAGATTTACCGGATATTAAAGCTGGTGATACAGTAAAGGTTAATGTCAAAGTTTCAGAGGGTAATAGAGAGAGAATTCAAACCTATGAGGGTGTTGTTATCTCTTTGAAAGGTGTTTCTGTCAACAAAACGATAACAGTTCGTAAGCTTTCCTTTGGAGTTGGTGTTGAAAGAATATTTCCAATACATGCACCAATTATTGATTCAATAGAGGTTACTCGTAAAGGTAAAGTAAGAAGATCAAAACTTTATTATCTAAGAGATAGAATCGGAAAATCTGCAAAAATCAAAGAAGACAGAACTACCTAAAGTAAAATAAAATTATTATTAAATTTCTTAAAAATTTCACAACGATAATAGCTGCCTTTGTATTAGCTACAGTTTTAAGAACATTTTTATTTCAAATATATTTCATCCCAAGCTTGTCAATGTTCCCCAATATAAACGTTGATGATAGAGTTTTAGTTGTAAAAGATGAGATTATTAATTACGAATATAATTTAGGCGATATTGTCGTATTTTACGCTCCACAGTCTCCAATTCCATTAAGCACCGACCTTTTGATTAGTAATTTAAAGATATGGAATCTAATTACGCAAAATGAAGTAAATAATCAAGGCACGGTATATATTAAGCGAATAGTAGGTACTCCTGGTGATCAAGTAAATATAGGAAGTAATGGATCAATTTTCGTTAATGACATTGAGTTAGAAATCAAAAATGTAAATAATATTTACAGCGGAGATACATTTGATATTAAATTATCTAAAAATGAATATTTTCTAGTGGGGGATAACAGAGAGAACAGTTTCGACTCTAGAATGTTTGGCCCTATCTCAAGCGATAGGATAATTGGTAAAGCATATTTTAAAATATATCCTTTCAGTGAATTCAAGAATTTAAATGATTGAAGATCAAAATTGGGCTAAAAATAAAAATCAAAGAATTATCGGCGCTGACGAAGTTGGTCGTGGTTCTTTAGCTGGACCTATTGTTGGAGCTGCAGTTAAGCTTGAATTTCAACATTTAGATTTGGTGAGTGATGTTAAAGATTCTAAAAAATTATCTCCAAAAAAAAGAGAAGAAATTTATGAAAGGGTAAAAGATAATAAGATCGAATATTCTATTTCAGAATGTTCAAATTTATATATAGACCAAAATGGAATATCCATTTCAAACAAAGAAGTGTTGTTGAATTCTATCAATAAGTTGTATCAGAAATCAGACAAAGTATATGTTGATCATTTTAATATAGACAAATTTGGTTCCATATCTTTGGTTAGGGGAGAAGATAATAGTTACTCCATTGCACTGGCAAGTATTATTGCAAAGGTTTATAGAGATAATTTAATGGTTGATTTTGGATTAAAATTTCCTCAATATTTATTTGAAAAAAATAAAGGTTATGGAACAAGAGAACATTTAAATATGATTCAAAAATACGGAGTATGTGATATCCATAGACTTTCTTTTAACTTAGGGCCCACACAACAACCGCAAGGGTGATGATTAACGCAAATATAATATTTGCATAATCTACTTTGTTAGCCTTATATGGTTTATTCGGATCAAAACCCATGTCTACATTCTATATAAAATCTGATTAATATTTATATTATGGTTTTAGAAAGTAATGTAACAAATAACTGCTTGGTTATTTCTTTTAATAGTCCAAAAACCTCTAATTCTATATCTGCTGATGATTGGAAAGAATTAAAAGAGCAAATTAAAGAATTTGAAAAAAGTGAAATAAAATATTTGGTTCTAAACAGAGTTAATGACAATTTCTCTTCCGGTGCTCAATTAGCTGAAAATTTAAATGCATCTATGGAAGATGTATCCGAAGCATCAAAAATATTATGGGAATGTAAAAAACCTGTGATCGCTGTTGTAGATGGTGTCTGTGCGGGTGCTGCTTCAAATATGATCTTACTTAGTGATTTCATTATTGCTACACCTGAAACAAGATTTATCGAAGTCTTTGCTAGAAGAGGATTAGTTGTAGATTTCAGTGGTTCGTGGATCCTACCAAGAATAATTGGAGTTCAGAAAGCAAAGGAGCTAATGATGACTGCTTCTGAGATAAACGGGACAAAACTTAATGATTATGGAGTACTTTACAAACTTGTTGAGAAACCAGATCTAGATACTGAACTAGATAATTTAGTTAGCCTTCTTGACAAACAAAGCTTTATATCAATTTGCATGATTAAAGATCAAATAAGAAAGGGTTTAAATACAAACTTTGATGAGTCTCTAAGTAATGAAACTGACAATCAAAACAGCAGGTTTGTGCATTCGGACGTGATGGAAGGTATGTCTGCATTTATAGAAAAAAGGCAACCAGAATATAAAAATACATTAGATGAATAAATAATCTGTTTTTTTTTACTTTTTAGTGTAAATTTGTGCAAAACTAGAGTACTTAATTAATAAAGGAGATATATTTTATGAAATTAAAAAAAGGAATACTATTTTTCATAGTATTTTCAATGATTTTAATTTCCTGTGGAGGCTCAGGTCCGACTGCAGTAATTGCAGTTCAAAAGGGAACCACAAACTTTGATAAAGCAGTCGAGCTAGTTGGTGAGGAAAATGTTGTTGCATATGACACATTTGACTTTGCCGTGCAAGCTGTAATTTCTGGTGATGCTGTTGCAGCATTGCTTGATGAAACTGCTGGTCTTGGTTATATGGGAGCCAATGCAGAAGATGTAAAACTTGTTGGTGAAGATTTGACATCTGAATTGTTAGGTTTTGCATTTCCAGAAGGAAGTCCATTGGTTGATGTAATTAACGAAGGACTTGCAGCAATGACAGAATCTGGAAAATTAGGTGAGATAAATGAAGCTTACTTTAATCCAGACTTTACTCTTGATTATGATGGAATAGCAGAAGATGTAGGTACTGCATCAGAAGCAACTGGTACTGGACCATGTTCTGAAGCAACAGTGTCAACTGGTGCTAATGGATTACCAGATCTCGGTGGTTGTAACATGATAATTGCTGTAGAAAATGCATACATACCATTTAACTATATTGATTTGGCTGATGGAAAAGCTAAGGGTTGGGATTATGACGTATTTACAGAATTATCCGAACTTTTAAATTTTGTTCCAGTTTATACACCTGCAGCTTGGGATGGAATGATACAAGCTGTTGCTGATGGTCAATTTGATATTGCTGGCGATGGTATAACCATAACTGAAGAAAGAGATGAAATTATTGATTTCTCTACTGGCTACATAAACATAGCTCAAAGAATTATGGTTGCTACAGATAGTGATATAAGTTCACTTCAAGATCTATTAGATTATATAGATAACTAAAAAAACATTTTGAATAGGCATAATTGATAGCAATTGTGCCTATTCTTTTTAGTATGATTTCTGAATTCAAAATATTCAAAAAAGAAAATATATGGGTCATATTTTTATTTCTGATAGTTATATATATGATTTATACAATTATTTTCAAAATTGATGAATCAACTGGAAATAAAGAATATCTGGAAGCTACAAAGTTTATTCTTCCAGGTTTAGGTATTACTTTTTTAAGTACAATAGTTTCTTTTTTTATTGCATTATTCATTGGACTCATTGCTGGTGTAGGAAGAATTAGTAAAAATGCTTTCTTTAGTAATTTATCAAGAACATATATTGAATTCATAAGGGGAGTTCCTGTAATTATCTTATTATTTACAATTGCTTTTGTCGTAGTTGTAGATATAGCAGAGTTGTTTAATATTCGTGGGAATCAAGTACCAATGTTATTGAGAGCAATAATTGCCTTAGCTATTTTTTATGGTGCTTACATTGCAGAAGTTTTTAGAGCCGGTATTGAATCTGTTGGTCGTGGTCAAATTGAGGGCGGTAAATCATTAGGATTAAATCAGAAACAAATAATGAGATATATAATTCTACCTCAAGCTTTTAAAAACATGCTTCCAGCACTTGGAAACGATTTTATATCTATGATGAAAGACTCCTCACTTCTTTCTGTTTTGGCCGTAAACGATATAACTTACAAGGGACGACTATATTCATCAAGTTCTTTTAGATATCAAGAAACATATTTAGTACTTACCGTTATGTATTTGCTTATTACATTATCACTATCAATATTTCAAAGAAGGTTGGAATTAAAGCTTGAAAATTCAGAATAGAGAATTAATTAAAAAATATATAAATTATCTTGAAAATGTAAAAAACTATTCAGATCATACGTGCACGGCCTACAAAAATGATTTAGAACAATATTTTGATTACTTAAATAATACAAAAAAAAATTTATTTGATAATGAAGATTTTGTCGATTATTTATTTAGTCTTGAACTTGCAAAATCTACAATAAATCGAAAACTAACTTCAGTAAATAATTTTCTATTATGGTCCTCAAAACTTGATAAATATAAAGGAAAAACATTTAGAAAATCTGAAAATCTTAAAACAGAAAAAAAATTACCTAATATTTTGACATCAAATTATATAAATAATCTCATAGATAAATTGCCGACATCTACAGCCAAAGACGTTCGTAATAAAGCAATTATTGAATTACTTTATTCCTCTGGTTTAAGAGTATCTGAATTAATTAATTTGAAGATAAATGATGTAAAAAATGATGCTTCTTTGAGGGTTGTTGGAAAGGGTAGAAAAGAAAGAATACTACCTATGACAGACCAAGCATATAAAATAATCTCACTTTGGATAAAAAGTAATCGTTCAGAATTTTTAAAAAGTAATGATAATCAATTTATATTCTTAGGTGTAAGAGGTCAACAAATTACTGATAGGGAAGTAAGAAGAGTTGTGAAATTAATTACTGGAACCTACCCTCATAATATTCGTCATTCGTTTGCTACTCATGTACTTGATGGCGGTGCTGATTTGCGTGTTGTTCAAGAATTACTTGGACATTCTGATCCAGGAACAACTCAAATATATACTCATATATCAAAAAAGAAGCTTCAAGAAAAATATAAAAGAACTCATCCAAGGGGTTGAATAAAACCTTTATTTGATTATCATTTAGTTTAAATAGACACCATATTTGCAAGTTTCCTTGGTGAACGAAAGTTTGGAAACCGCGAAAGCAAAGAAATATGGGATGAACAACCAAAGGAGAATTATGTCAGCAACAATGAAAGATCTGCTCGAAGCAGGCGTTCATTTCGGTCACCAAACACAACGTTGGAATCCAAAAATGGATAAATACATATATGGTGATAAAAGTGGAATTCATATACTTGATTTAAGAATTACTTATGAGTCACTTGAAAAAGCACAAGATTTTGTTCAGAAACTTGTAGCTAATAGCGGAAAGGTCTTATTTGTAGGTACAAAACCTCAAGCACAAAAAGTTATTGAGGAACAAGCATTAAGAGCTCAAATGCCCTATGTAAACCACAGATGGTTGGGAGGTATGTTAACTAACTTCAAAACGATTATTAAAAGAGTTGTATATCTCAATGAACTTAATGCTTTGGAAAGTTCTGGTGAAATAAATGCTTATCCAAAGCCTGAGAGATTGCGAATCAGAAGAGAGATTGATAAATTAACCAAATCTATTGGAGGAATAGCAAACATGAATAAATTGCCAGAGGCAATATTTATTGTTGATTTGTTAAATGAAACTACTGCATTAACCGAAGCAAGCAAATTAGATATACATATTATCGGTTTAGCGGATTCTAATGTAGATCCAGAAAATGTTGATTTTGTTATTCCGGGTAATGATGATGCTATTAGATCCATTGAGGTTGTAGCAACTGCAATAGCTGATGCCTGCTTGAAAGGTCTTGGAAAGAGAAAAGAAGTAGAAGATGGAGAAAATCAAGAATGAGTATTTCAGCTTCAGACGTAAAAAAGCTTAGAGATATGACAGGTGCTGGCATGATGGATGCTAAAGAAGCGCTAAAAGAAACAAACGGCGATTTTGATGCTGCCGTAAAGTATCTGAGGGAAAAAGGCTTAGCTGATTCTAAAAAAAGATCTGATAGAGAAGCAAATCAAGGCACAATTGGTGAATACATTCATTTTCAACAAGACAGAGCAGTAGCTGGAGTTTTAGTTGAATTGGCTTGTGAAACAGATTTTGTTGCTAAGTCACCAGAGTTTAAAGATATTGCAAAACAAATTGCTATGCATGTTGCAGCAATGAGACCTGGTTATCTAAATATAGAAGATGTCCCAGAAGATAAAATTAACGAAGAAAAAGAAATTATTTTAAAACAATCTGAAAATGAGGGTAAGCCAAAAGAAGTTATGGAAAAAATAGTAGAAGGTAAAATTTCATCCTTTTACAGTGACACTGTTTTAAATGAACAAATATTTGTAAACCCTGAAATTTATGAAGGAAAAGTTGGGGTAATGATTGAAGAAATGTCAGGTAAATTAGGTGAGAGAATTTACATTAAGAAATTTTCTCATCTAGAGGTGGGCAAATAAAACATGTCCAGAGTTTTACTTAAACTTTCTGGAGAATCATTTGCAGATCAAGATACGAATTTTGGAATTGAATCTAATACACTAACTAGAATTGCTGATGAAATTTCAAAGGCTAGTGAATCAGGTGTCCAAATTGGAATTGTTGTAGGCGGAGGAAACTTTTTTAGAGGAGTAAGCGAATCTGCGAAAAACATGGCTCAAGCAAATGCTGATTATATGGGTATGCTTGCTACTGTAATTAACGCAATTGCCCTTAAGGATGCACTAGATAAAAATGGAACAAATACAAGAGTTCAATCTGCAATTACAATGACCTCTGTTGCAGAGCCATACATAAGATTGCGAGCAATTAGACACCTTGAAAAGGGTAGGGTTGTTATTTTTGCAGCTGGTACAGGTAATCCTTATTTTACAACTGACACAGCCGCATCTTTGAGAGCAGCAGAAATTGAAGCTGAAATAGTTCTTAAATCAACTCGAGTTGATGGCGTTTATAGTGAAGATCCTGAAAAGAACTCTTCTGCTGAACTTTATGAGCAACTTACTTACAAAGAAGTATTAGATAATAAACTTTCAGTAATGGACTTAACTGCAATAACATTATGTGAGGAAAATAACATGCCTATTAGAGTCTTTGATGGCACAAAGGATGGAAATATTTTTAAAGTCTTACAGGGTGAAAAAATGGGTACAATCATTTCGTAATTATGGCAGATAATATCATTTCAGAAGTTGAGCTAGAGATGGGCATCTCCATTGAGCATCTTATTGATGAGTTTGGAAAAATTAGAACTGGAAGGGCTAATCCAAGTTTAGTTACTGGCATACAGGTTGAGTATTATGGTGTAAAAACACCTCTTCAACAATTAGCATCTGTAAGCGTCCCCGACCCTAGACTGCTTGTAGTACAACCATTCGATAAAAACTCATTTGAAGAGATTGAGAAAGCTATTCAAAATGCAGATATAGGATTAAATCCTGCAACTGATGGAGATATTATAAGGATTCCTATACCTGCTTTGTCTGAGGAAAGAAGGAAAGAATTAACTAAAGTAGCTTCAAAGGCTGCAGAGGATACAAAAGTTTCCATTAGATCACATAGAAGAACAGGAATTGACCAGCTTTCAAAGTTAAAAGATGATTTACCAGCTGATGATTTGAAAAGATATGAAGCTCAGATACAAGACCTAACAGATAAGTTTGTCCAGAAAATTGATGAACTTTACAAAATAAAAGAAAATGAGTTACTCGAAGTTTAAATTCTTTTTTTCTTCAGATGAAGAAGGAACATTTTGGCCAGGTGTTGTTGAACTGCCAGTAGATAATGAGGTATCTAGTGTCGAGCCTAGTAATGATGAAAACAAAAATCAGCGAATCATTACAGGTTTAATATTATTTGCAATTCTATCCTTGTTTTTTATATCTAAGCTAAGTGCTTTTATCTTGTTTGTATTAGTCGCTTTCATTGCTGCTAAAGAATGGTTTGACCTTTTTGAATATAGTATTTTCATACCTTATCCTTTACTTTTATTTTCAGCACTTGCACCATTATTAGTTGTTTATTTTTATGAATTATCAAACATATTTATTCCATATTTTATATTTCCACTTGGATTGATAATTTATTTAGGTTTTTATACAAATTTTTCAATTTATGAAAAGTTTGGAAGCGCTATGGTTTTTCATTCATGGTTTTCAATAGGGATTGCATCAATAGGGTGGCTTTTAAAATCTCAAGAATTAATCTTTGTTTACCTGTCAATAATTGCAATTGCAATATCTGATATTTTTGCTTATGAGATTGGTAAAAGGTTTGGTTCTAGAAAACTTGCTGAAAATATATCACCAAATAAAACTGTGGAAGGATTTTTAGCTGGTCTTTTAATTGGAACTTTGTTTATGAGCTTTAATATTGCAATTAATCTTGATACAAGTTATCTTTCATCATTTTTAGTTTCAATCCTATTTATCTCTCTAGGAGTTGTTGGTGATTTATTTATGTCAAAGATTAAGCGATCAATTGATGTTAAAGATTCTGGCACAATATTTCCTGGTCATGGAGGTTTACTTGATAGAATTGATTCCTATTTAATTAGTTTTCCTTATCTTTTAATTGTTTTACAATTTTTTTATTTAAATCTCTAGGTGAGATAATAAGTATATGAATGGGATATTGACTATACTAATGCTTACCTTTTTTGTGGTAATGCATGAAGCAGGACATTATTTTGCTGCTAGATATTCTAAAGTCGCTGTATCTGAGTTTTTTGTTGGTTTTGGCCCGAAAATATTTTCTTTTAAACGAAATGGAACAGAATATGGTTTAAAAGGGATCCCATTCGGAGGATATGTAAAGATACCCGGTATGGACGAGTCTGAGCAAGTTGAAGGATATGAAGATAGTGAATTGTTTCATACTTCAAAATGGACTACAAAACTTTTTATTGCCTCTGCAGGGATAATTGTTAATTTTTTAACAGCCTGGATTATGATATTTGCAATCTTTATTACAAGTGGAGTTACACAGCCAACCTTGAATATTGAGACGATAGGGGATTCAATCAATCAACAAGACAGTTCTCCATCACAATCAGCTGGTCTAAGACCTGGAGATACAATTATTCAATTTAATGGTCAAGATGTTGAGACTTGGGATCAATTAGTTTCGATTATAGAAGTTAATCCGGGTCAAGAAGTCAGTATTAAATATCTTCGGGGAAACAGTGTTTACCTAACTTCTGCAATTTTAGAAACGCGTAACATCAATGGTTCAGAAATTGGTTATCTTGGTGTCTCACCAGTAATACAACAAACAGATGTTGGAATTTTAGATGCAGCATTATTTACTACTACTTTAGAAATTGAAATGACTATCGCTGCGGTAGATGGAATATTTACCTTACTTAGTCCAGAAAATATAAGAACACTATTGGGTACTTACTCTGGAGAAATTGTTCCAGACGAAGCTAGACCATTGAGTCCAATAGGCCTTGCCCAGGCTGGAAGTCAAATTGCTGATAATGGATATATAAATCTTTTCAGCTTACTTGCTTTTGTTAATGTTTTTCTCGCCGTTTTTAATGCAATTCCCTTAATACCTTTAGATGGAGGTCGTGTTTTGCTATCTTTGATAGAGGGAGTAACAGGGAAAAAAATATCAGATAAAAAACTTTACCCTGTTGCAGCTGTTGTAATTGTTGTATTTGTATTTATTGGGATAACTGCATTTTATTTAGATTTAACACAACCAATTAACTTATGATGTTCAACAGAAGAAAAACTTCTCAAATTCAAGTTGGTAAAGTTGGAATTGGTTCTAATTTCCCTGTATCAGTGCAGTCGATGACAACTACCAAGACTAGAGATGTAGACGGGACACTTGCACAGATTTATGAAATTGCTTCAAATGGAGCTGACATTGTCAGAGTTACGTGCAATGAGGTTGAAGCTGCTGAAGGGCTTGTTGAGATTACCCAAAGAAGCCCAGTCCCTATTATTGCTGACATACATTTTCAGTATAAGTTAGCACTCGCTGCAATTGATGCAGGTGTAGACGGGCTAAGACTAAATCCTGGAAACATTAGAAAAGAATCGCAGATTAAAGAAGTAGCTAAAGCAGCATTAAGTGCAAATATCCCAATACGAATTGGGGTAAATGGTGGATCACTTGATAAAGATTTGCTTGAGAAATATGGAGACGCTACTCCTGAAGCTTTGGTTGAGTCAGCTATGACAGAATTAAAGTACCTTGAGGATGTTGATTTTTTTAATATAAAGATTTCTGTAAAACATTCAAATGTACCACTAATGATTGAGTCATACAGATTGCTTGCAGAGAAAGTTGAGTACCCTTTACATTTAGGGGTAACCGAAGCTGGCCCACTTCCAGGAGGACTTATAAAATCAACGGCGGGTATATCAACATTATTAAATGAAGGTATTGGAGATACAATAAGGTATTCATTAACCGCCGACCCAATAGAAGAAGCCAAAAGTGGTAGACAGTTACTCGAATATTTAGGACTCAGAGAGAGAAATTCTCTTGATTTGATTGCATGTCCAAGCTGCGGCAGGGCAGAAGTTGATGTTATTAAAGTTGCTGAAGAAGCACAAGAGGCATTGAATAAAGAAGACATACCCCTTCAGGTTGCTGTTATGGGTTGCGTAGTTAATGGACCCGGAGAGGCTAGATCAGCAGATATTGGTATTGCTGCAGGAAAAAATAAGGGCCATTTGTTTATACGTGGTGAGGTTGTAAGAGTTGTAAATGAAAAAGACATGGTTACTTCTCTACTAGATGAAGCGAGATTGATTGTAGAAGAAGGAATCGAATCTAGATTGGCAGCTGCAGATGATAATGCAGCAGAACTAGCTCAAAAAGATGTTGAAGATTTATTAAACTCTCAAGGTGATATAAATAACTTTACGGAGAGAAAAAAATCAGTTGTTGAGATTACTTCAAAACAAGATAATGATTAGTTAACGTAATAGAATATACCTATGGTAAAAAAACTGACACCAATGTCCGAGGATTTTAATCAATGGTATACCGAAATTGTACAGCTAGCTGATCTTGCCGATTATTCACCTGTAAAAGGAACTATGGTTATTAAACCTTATGGCTATGCGATATGGGAAAATATACAGTCTTACTTAGATAAAAGATTTAAAGAGACAGGTCATAAAAATGCCTATTTTCCAATGTTTATACCAAAATCATTTATAGAAAAAGAAGCCGAACATGTTGAAGGTTTTTCTCCAGAGTTAGCAACTGTTACACATGCAGGTGGTAAAGAATTAGAAGAACCATTAATTGTTAGACCTACTTCTGAGACGATAATAAATCATATGTTCGCAAAGTGGATATCAAGCCATAGAGATCTTCCAATGCTTATAAATCAATGGTCAAATGTAGTCAGATGGGAAATGAGAACAAGACTATTTTTAAGAACATCAGAATTTCTTTGGCAAGAGGGCCACACTGCTCATGCAACAATTGATGAAGCTAAAGAAGAAGCGTTAAAAATGTTAGATATATATGAAGAGTTTGCAAAACAAGCAGCAGCAGTATCCGTTATAAAAGGGACCAAGTCAGATATTGAAAAATTTGCAGGTGCTACAACAACTTATTCAATTGAAGCAATGATGAATGACATGAAAGCACTTCAAGCAGGGACCTCTCATGAATTAGGACAGAATTTTTCAAAAGCCTTTGATATTACATTTTCTGATGAAAAGAATGAATTACAACATCCGTATCAAACCAGTTGGGGAGTGAGCACAAGATTGGTAGGTATGATAATCATGGCTCATGGAGATGATAAAGGTTTAAAACTTCCACCTAAATTAGCTCCTCATCAAATAGTCATCGTTCCAATAATCCCAAATGATAAAGATAAAGATTCAGTAATGACAGTAGTAAATCAATTAAACGACTCCCTTAGTGAATTTAGAGTAATCATTGATGATAGATCAGAAGTTTCACCAGGATTTAAATTTAATGAGTGGGAGCAGAAAGGTGTTCCATTGAGAGTTGAGGTAGGACCTAAAGATATCGAAAAAAATTCAATTCTTGTTTCAAGAAGAGATGATGAATCCAAAAATTCATACCCTATGGATGATGTTCAAAATACTATAAAAACACTTCTTAATGAAATTCAAGATAACTTATATAAAAATTCTGAAAATACTCTTAAAGAAAATACGACACATGTTAAATCTTTCAGCGAATTAATTGAAGTATTAAACAGTAAAAAAGGTTTTGTATCGTGTTTTTGGAAGGAAAGTAAGGAAGATGAGTTAAAAATTAAGGAGGAGACTAGCGCAACCCTTAGATGTTACCCTTTAGAAAATACTGATTCAGAAAAAGCAGTTAATTCAGATTCTGAAGATGGTAATTTTGCTATATTTTCTAAAGCTTATTAAAAATTCTTTATCTTTAATCAGATTTACGTTAATATTAAATTAACAACTTAACTACAAAATAGTGGGTTCAAAGCCCACTTTTTTTATGAATGGAGGTGATCAAGTGGTTATCAAAAATGACATCTCCCATGCTATTTCAACATACTTGGAAACGGAAAATCTTGAATTATATGATTTAAACATTGCAGGCAACGAATCTATTTCTAAAGTTGAGATATTTATCTTTTCACATGAAGACCAGGAATTGAGTACCTTTGAAAGACTCAATTATCAAATACAAAGACTACTTGAAGACACAGGGCTTGAAAAAGGTACGTATGAATTAATCCTCTCCAGTCCAGGTGTTGAACGTTCATTAAAAACAAAAAGACATTATGAACTAGCTCTAAATGAAGAAATAAAAATTAATCTCATTAATCCAAAGAATGGAGAATACACATTCATTGGAAACTTAGTGAATATAAACGAAAAAGATGTAGAGATTTTGAATGATGGACTGACTTATAATTTTGAATACGAAAATATTAAGAAAGCAAATATTAGATTTAACAAATTTAGGCAAAAAGTAAAAAATTGAGGTAACTATGAAATTAGGAAGTGACATTAAGCAAGCTATAGAATCTCTTGCTTTAGATAAAGGTGTTGATGTAGATAGTATGTATGAAGCTTTAGTATCAGCCTTCAGGTCAGCTTATATGAGAATTCCTGGAGCTGCAGAAGAAGCAAGAGTTACGTTAGATCCTGATAGTGGTGAGATAACTGTTTATGCTCAAGAGCTTGATGTTGATGGAAATGTAATTAAAGAATGGGAACCTGATATTAGTGATTCAGACTTTGGAAGAATAGCTGCTCAATCATTCAAACAAATGATGTCAACAAAAGTAAGAGATGCAAAAAGAGCTACTGTACTTGACGCTTATATTGGTAGAGAGGGTGAGTTAATTACTGGTATTGTTACTCAATTTGATCCAAGGTTTAACCAGACAATAATTGACTTACAAGACGCAGAAGCTGTAATACCATCTAGTGAACGAATACCTTTTGAACGTCTTGAAAGAGGAAATCGAATAAAAGCATTAATTACAGAGATAAGAACTGAGTCAAAAGGTATACCTATTGTTGTCAGTAGAAACAGGGCAGAATTTGTACAAAGAATGTTGGAATTAGAAGTTCCAGAATTAACTGATGGAACTGTTGAGTTGCGTGCTATAGCTAGAGAAGCTGGAAGTAGAACAAAGATCGCAGTATTCTCTAACGATCCAAATGTTGACCCCAAAGGAGCATGTGTTGGTTCACGTGGTTCAAGAGTAAGGCAAATAGTTAATGAACTTAAAGGTGAAAAATTAGACGTGGTTGAGTGGAGAGAAGATAAAGTTCGATTCATAATTGAAGCACTTGGCCCAGCTGACATCGACGAAGTAATTCTGGACGAGGATACAAAATCAGCAAAAGTAATCGTTAAAGACAGTCAACTTTCACTTGCAATTGGTAAAGAAGGGCAAAATGCACGTCTCGCTGCTAAATTAACTGGATACAAAATCGATATTGAAGGTTTAGGAGATTCACCTCCTGAGGAGGAAGAGCCTACAAAAGAAGAAGAATAGATTAAATGGCAAAAAAACGTATTCACCAAATAGCTAAAGAACTTGATATTGCATCTGCTGACGTTCTTCATAAAGCAAAAGAGTTAGGTTTTGAAGTTAAAACAGCATCTTCAGGATTAACACCAGAAGATGAAGAATTATTAAAACTTGCTATTTCAGAAGATTCCTCTGAAGAAAATATTGAAGAAGAAAATATTGTTGAAACTGAGGAAGAAGCTACTCCTGAAGAAGAAGAAAAAGATAGTGACGAAGATGAAACAAATGATGAAGCTGACAATGTAGATATAAATATTATTGAAGTCACAGAAGGATCTACTCCAGAGGAAATAGCAACAATATTTGATCTTGATGCGACCTCAGTTGTCGGTGACTTAATGTCATTAGGTATAATGCAGTCACTTACATCAAACTTGAGTAATGATGAAATTGAAAAACTTTTTGAAAAATATAATGCAATTCCAGAATTTGTAGAAAAAGTAGAAGTAAAAAGATCAGACATAATTGAATCTGAGAAATTTGAAGATGAGCCTGATTTATTGGAAACTCGACCGGCAATCATAACAGTTATGGGTCATGTAGATCATGGAAAAACAAGTTTGTTGGATTACATAAGAAAAGAAAAAGTTGCTTCTGGTGAAGCTGGAGGAATCACACAACATGTTGGTGCATATAATGTAACAAATGAATCAGGGAGTGTAACTTTTATAGACACTCCAGGACATGAAGCTTTTACCCAAATGAGAGCTAGGGGAGCAGATGTTACAGATATAGTAATACTTGTTGTTGCAGCAGATGATGGAATAATGCCTCAAACTATAGAAGCAATAAACCACACAAAAGCTGCGGATGTACCAATGGTTGTAGCAATTAATAAATGTGATTTACCCGAAGCAAACCCAACTTTAGTTAAAGCTGATCTCACAAAATACGAAGTAGTATCTGAAGATTTAGGCGGCGATATTCCTGTCGTTGAGATTTCCGCATCAACCGGTGACGGTATTGATGATTTATTAGAAACGCTAAATTTGGTTGCTGAGATTGAAGAATTAAAAAGTAATTACAAAGCTGATCCATCTGGTTTCATCATAGAATCTAGGATGGAGGTTGGCAAAGGTAACGTTGCTACTGCAATTGTAAAAAGAGGGACTCTTAAAGCTGGTGATTTTATCTATGCTGGAGGAGCGTTTTGTAGAGTAAAGTCTTTGTTTGATCATAATGGAGATACATTAAAATCAGTTACCCCCGGCTCACCTGCTGATATTATTGGTTGGGATACCTCTCCTATCGCTGGAGATCAGTTTGTCTCTGCAAAGAATCAAAAAACTGCAAAAAATAAAGCTGAAGAAAATCAAAACAAATTAAAACAGTTTGATGACAATGCTTACACAGTTGAATCTCGTGTATCAGAGATGATGCAATTACTTCAAGAAGGTGAGTTAAATACTATAAATATAATTGTTAAAGCTGATACAAATGGTTCTGTTGAGGCAATAAAAGACAGTCTCTTAAAACTTTCTGATGGTGATGTCAGTATTCAGATTGTTCACGCAGCTGTTGGGGGTATTGTATTATCAGACGTTGATCTAGCAAGCGCAACAAGTTCAATGATCGTAGGCTTTAATGTAAGACCCGATAGTCAAGCAAGAAACATGGGACAAAGTAAAGGTATTGATATAAGAACATACAACATAATTTATGAACTAATAGATGACATAAGTGAGGCTGTAATTGGAGAGTTAACATTAAGGACCGAGGAGGCTGTAATCGGTATGGTAGATGTTCAAACAACATTTAAAGCTCCAAAAGTTGGTGTTGTAGCTGGTTCAGTAGTTTCAGAGGGTAGAGTTGAGCTAGGTGCAAAAGCTAGATTACTAAGAGATGGGGTTGTAATATACGAAGGAAGTATCGTATCTTTGAGAAGATTTAAAGATGATGTAGAAAGTGTAAATGAAGGTCTTGAGTGCGGTATTGGTTTATCTGATTATAAAGATATCAAACAAGGTGATGTTATTGAAATCTTGGGAGAAGTTGCTGTCTAAATCTTATGGATAAGAACTTAAGAGGCGGAAGAATAAACAGAATCAACCCAGTGATTCAACAAATTGTTTCTGATTGTCTTTTAAATAGTTCTGATCCAGTACTTAATAAAGCGACTGTGACGTATGTTTCAACCTCACCAGATCTAAAAAAAACCACCGTACTTGTATCTTCAATTGAAAATAATAAATCATCACTGGTTAGTTCTCTTGCAAGAAGCAAACAAAAAATCCAAAAAGTACTTTCAAAGGAAATGAAAACTAAATATGTCCCTTCAATTACATTTGAACTAGATAATTCATTTGATGATATTGATAGAATAAATAAGATTATTGGAACAATAAATGAAAACTAAATTAATTGATTATGTTGAGAATGGTCCAATTTTTATAACTGGTCATGTTAATCCAGATGGGGATGCTTTAGGGTCTGCTTTTGCCCTAAAATTATTTTTAGATTCACAAAATATAATTTCTGATGTTGATTTCGATATAACAACTAAATTACCATCTAATCTTAACCACCTACCTTATCATTTAATTTCCGATGACTTAAAAGAAAAATACAACACCGTATTTGTATTTGATTGTGGAAATTCATCAAGGCTTGGTAAATACGAAGAAGTTGTATTGGAAGCAGAGAATATCGTTGTTATTGATCATCATGTTGATCCATCTTTTGGCGATGTACAGATTATTGATCCTCATGCAGCGAGTACAACACAAGTATTGTTTAGACAATTTAAAGATGAAAATATTGAAATTAATGAAGAAATGTCAAACTGTCTACTCACAGGTTTAATTACTGATACGGGTCGTTTTCAGTACTCAAACACCACTTCTGAAGTATTTAGTATTGCTGCCGAGCTATTAAGCAACGGAGCTAATCTTTCTAAAATAAGTGAAAATATATATGGATCAATAGAGTTCAACGCATTAACTCTTCAAAGCAAGATAATCGAAAGAATAGTCCTAAATGAAGACTTACAATTTGCACATTCAATTGTATTTCAAAATGACTATAAAGATTTTCAAGTAGAACCAGAAGAAACTGATTTTCTTATTGATGTTGTAAGACTCGTTAAGGAATCAACAGTTGCTTTGCTTCTAAAAGAGCAAGAAGATGGTTCATTTAAGGGAAGTCTAAGATCAAGAGGCGATATCGATGTCCAAAAAATTGCTTCTATTTTTGGTGGTGGGGGACATGTAGCTGCAAGTGGTTTTTCTAGTAATCAATCGCCTGAATTTATTCTTGAAAAAATTGAACATGAAATTAGAAAATCAATCTGACTTTTATTTACTTTATAAACCTAATAGTTGGACATCTCAAGACCTTTGTACATTTTTTAAAAAAAAATATAATTTTAAGAAGGTTGGACATTCCGGAACATTAGATCCAAGCGCGGAAGGACTAATGTTGATCGCAACAAATAAATATACAAAATTATTTGATTACATTGACAACACTCATAAGACATATGAATTCGAGGCTTTGTTTGGGTTTGAATCAGCTACTAATGATACTGATTCAGAGTTGGTAGAAATCGAGTCTATAAATTTGGAAAATAAGTTAGAGGAATTAAATAAGGGTATTTCAGGACTTACAGGCAATATTAAACAGGTACCACCAATTTATTCTGCAGTAAAAGTAAAAGGTAAACGACTTTATAAGTATGCACGACAAGAAAAAGAAGTAGAGTTACCAATAAGAGATGTAGCAATAAATAATTTTAAATTAATTAGTTACGAGGGAAATAAAGGAAAATTTATGGCAACAGTGAGTAAGGGAACCTATATCAGATCATTAATTGTAGACTTAGCTAAATCAATTGAAACAAAAGCAGTGGTATCTTCAATTAATAGAATTGAAATTGGAACTTTAAATAAAAATAATGCAAAAGTTATTAAAAATATTGAACAGTTAGAGAGAAGAAATACACCTGATCCATTAGATTGGAGAATCTTGTTTGATTTACCAATTATTTCAGTTCAGGATGATGATTTAAATGATATTAAAAATGGAAATTTTCTGAAAAGTTCATTATTTGAATCTGATGGGCCACATATAATTGAAAATAATAATTCAATTGTTGCCATTTATGAACCATACAATGAAAATAAGTTCAAACCACAAAAAGTTTTGATATGAAAATTTACGAAAAATTAGATACAACAGAAAAAATAAATGATAATTCTGAAATTGTCTGCATTGGTGCTTTTGATGGAGTTCACTTAGCACACCAAGAGTTATTCAAAAAAACAAGAGATTTAAATAAACAATTCGATATTATTACATTCGATATTTTGCCCAAGATTTATTTCAATGACTCTCTTAAACCTTTAGTTTCCAAAAAAGAGAGAAGTGAAATCTTTGAAACATTTAGTCCAAAAAATTTAATTTATTTAAATTTTGAACAATTCAATCAAATATCATCTTTAGAATTTTGTAAGTTCTTGAACGAAAACCTTGGTATAAAAAAAATTGTTGTTGGTAAAGATTTTAAATTTGGTAAAAACAGATCTGGTGATATAAACTCCTTGATTGATTCTTTTGGTGAAGATAATGTTTTTCTCTTAGAAGATTTTTTAATAAATAATGAAAAAGTCTCATCTACTAAATTACGATATTATCTAACTTCTGGTGAGATTGATAAAGCTAATAATCTATTGGGTAGAGATTACTGTCTTACAGGTAAGGTAAAAAAAGGGAAACAACTAGGAAGTGAATTAGGTTTTCCAACTGCAAATCTCAGATTAGATGAAGAAGTATTTTTACCAACGTACGGAGTATATTACGGTGTTGTTGAAGTTGATAAAAAAAGGTTCAATTGCGTTGCAAATATAGGTTTAAATCCAACAGTTGATGATGAGGATTCTGTAAAAATTGAAGCACATATTTTAGATTTTAATGATGATATATATCATAAGGAAATAAAGCTTTTTTTGAAAAATTTTATCCGTAATGAGAAAAAGTTTGAAAATATTGATGAGCTAAAAAACCAAGTTTTAGATGATATTGAATCAGTAAAGAAATACATATAATTTACACTTTAGATTTATTGACTACTATTATTGTTTCGAATGACAACCAAAGAAAAATTAATTAAAGAATACGGTAAATCTGAAAATGATACCGGTTCAACTGAAGTACAGGTTGCTTTACTTACACAAAGAATAAATGATTTAACCGATCATTTAAAAATACACAAGAAAGATCATCACACAAGAAGAGGATTATTGATGCTTGTGGGTAAAAGAAAAAGGCTTCTTCAATATCTTGAAAATCAAGATGTTGAGAGATATCGTTCTTTAATTGATAAACTTGGTTTAAGAAAGTAAATAAATATAAGATAGAGCGTTGTTAATTGAGAGCTTTTAAGGAAAGCTGGCAATTAATAACCTCATCTTGGAAATGAGGATAAATGTCCGTAACAAATGTCACATGCAATATTGGTGACAAAGAAATTAAATTTGAAACAGGTAAATTAGCTCTCCAGGCTCCTGGTTCTGTAGTTGTAACATCTGGAGATACAAATGTACTTGTAACAACAGTTGCAAATGAATCAGTAAGAGAAGGAATTGATTTCTTTCCTTTGACTGTCGATGTCGAAGAGAGAATGTATGCCGCTGGTAAAATTCCTGGTGGATTTTTTAGAAGAGAAGGAAGGCAAACAGAGAAAGCAATTTTAGCTTGCCGATTAATAGATAGACCACTAAGGCCATCTTTTAAAGATGGTTTTAGATGTGAAACACAAATTATTGCAACCGTTTTGAGTGTTGATAATGAAAACGAATATGACGTTTTATCTCTAAATGCTGCCTCACTTGGTTTACAACTTGCTGGTATTCCATTGGAATCACCAGTTGGCGCAGTAAGGATGTCTCTCATTAATGATCAATGGGTTGTACAAGCTACGAATACAGAACAAGAAGATTCAATTTTTGATATGGTCATAGCTGGAAAACTCAATGAAAATAATGAAATTGATATTGTCATGGTTGAAGCTGGCGCTAAGGAAAATACATTTGAAAAAATAGACGAAGGAAGCCTTGCACCATCTGAAGATATAGTTGCAGACGGTATAGACATGTCTAAAGATTATATTTTATCATTAATAAATTCTCAAAAAGAGCTAGTTTCAATGAATGACATCCCATCCGTTGATTGGCCACTAATTGAAGATTACACCGATGAACTAAAGTCAAAAATTGAAACAAGCTGCAAAGACGAACTTAATGAAATTGCCTCAATAATTGATAGGTCTGAGAGAAGCTCACGCCAAAATGAATTACAAGAAAAAATTGTTGAAGAATTTTTAGATGAAGAAGAGGATAACTCTAAAGCTATCAAATTAGCTTATAAATCAATATTTAAAGAGTTAGTTAGGGATAGGGTTGTTAGTGGAGGACCAAGGCTTGATGGAAGATCTCCAACAGACATTAGAAATATTTCTTCTGAAATCAATTTATTACCTATGGTTCATGGATCATCTTTGTTTCTTAGAGGTGAAACTCAGGTATTGAATGTAACAACGCTGGGCATGTCAAGGCTTGAACAAATGCTAGATACCATAGATACAGTCACCTCAAAGAGATATATGCATCATTATAATTTTCCACCATATTCAACAGGTGAGGCCTATATGATGAGAGGTCCAAAAAGAAGGGAGATAGGTCACGGTGCTTTGGCAGAAAAAGCGATACTACCTGTTATTCCTCCAAAGGCTGATTTTCCCTACACGATAAGAGTTGTGAGTGAAGCTATTTCATCAAATGGCTCTACTTCCCAAGCTTCTGTATGTGCATCAAGTCTTTCTTTAATGGCAGCCGGTGTACCAATTAGAGAACATGTTTCAGGAATAGCAATGGGTTTAATATCTAAAAATAATGAATTTGTAACTTTAACCGATATTTTAGGTGCAGAGGACGCATTAGGTGATATGGACTTTAAAGTTGCAGGAACCAGAGGAGTGATAACTGCTCTTCAATTAGATATGAAAATTGAAGGTCTACCATCCGATATTTTAAGAAAAGCTCTTGAGCAAGCAAAAGATGCTCGACATCATATCTTGGATATCATGGAAGATACTATTTCAGAACCGGCTGATTCTTTATCTGGTAATGCTCCAAGACTTGAATCAATTGAACTACCTAAAGATAAAATTGGTGAGGTAATTGGGCCTAAAGGAAAAAACATTAGGAAGATTGAAGAGGAAACGGGTGCAAGTGTTGAGATAGATGATGATGGAATACTCACACTTGGTTCAACAGAACAAGAATCTCTTGATACTGCGAAAGAGATGGTAATGGCAATTATTGATCCTGAGGAGCCTGAATTAAATCAAGAGTATGAAGGTGAGGTTGTTAGTCTTGCAAAATATGGGGCTTTTATTAATATTCTCCCTGGAAGAGATGGATTAATGCATATATCAAAATTTCACTCTGAAATTAGAGTCGGCGACCCAGAAAAGGTACTTACCGTAGGAGATAAAATTCAGGTAGTAGTTGACTCAATTGAAAATGGAAAAGTTGGTTTAACACCTGTAAACGATATCGAAATACCAGAAGATGCTATTGAGAAGAGACAATCTGGTAAGAGAGAAAGAAAACCAAGATCTTCAAAGCCTCGTGAAAACAATGATGGTAATAAGAAAAGAAAAAGAGTTTCTTTCGAAGACGAATTCGAGAAGGGTATTTAATTACTTACGATTTGCAGTAAGTTTTGTTGGATTTGTTGATTCCGTTGTGATGTAAGCATCTGGACTAATAGTTGAAACAATTTTTAGAACGTCTTTAACTTTTTTTCTTGGTGTGACACACCAGGAAATAGTTACTTCTCCCTCCATACCTTCTCCATTTATTACAGTTACACCATATCCATTACTGCGGAGTTCTTTTGCTAATTTTTTACTATCACTATCTTTTGGAGAAAAAATACGGATAACAACATCACCTATTGCAATAGATGATTCAATGTACGATCCAACTATAGTCCCTGCAGCAAATCCCAAAGCATAACCAACTGCCAAATAAGGATCATTTAAATCTTTAATTACTTGAGATATGGCAATAATCCAAATACCTGATTCAATAAATCCAAGAATTGCTCCAAAAAATGGCTTTCCTTTATTTACATAGAGAGTTCTTAGTGTTCCTAAACTTTGGTCGATAAGACGAAGTATAAAAATATAACCAGCTGCTAAAAGTAATTCCATAATTAGCTTTTAAGTTTTATAGTCATATCGTCGTAGACACTTTTCATCTTTTTATGAGTTTCTTTTACGAGATCCTCTATATTTTCTTTTGTGCACTTAGACATGTCTATAGGTTCTAATGTCTTAATGAATGCTTTTCCACTAGTCATGAATTTTCGACCCTTAGGCCAAATATCACCAGTACCAGCTATCACTACTGGTAAGATTCTTACATTGTTTTGTTGTGCTATGTGAAATGCACCACTTTTAAATTCTTTAAATTCATTTTTATCCACTCTTGTTCCTTGAGGATATACCATTAAAGACCACCCATTCTTAAAAAGATTTCTAGCTTGTTCATTTATTGATTCTCTATCATTTGGATTGTCTCTATCAACTTTTATAAAGTTAAATGCTCTGGCTGCTGTTCTGAAGACAGGTAATTTATAGACTTCTTTTTTGGCCATAAATGCCCATTTAATTTTAAGAAGTTTAAATAATATTAATGAATCAATATTTGATAAGTGGTTCGATATAACAACATAAGATTCATTGTTCTTATATTCAACAGCTTTTGTAAATGATGTTTTTGCTCTTGCTGCCCATAACCATGGATTTACCCATGATTGTGCAATGTGATATTTTAGAGAACCGTACTTACTAAAAAGGCCTACTAACCAAATGCTATAAGTTACAGGAATTGTATAAAGCACCATAATAAATAAGTTGATCCAGCTTAATAATTTATTCTTGAGCATGGGCTTATATTACAGTGATATCATATTCATAAGTAAAAATGTACGAAAAAAAAATTTTTAGAAGTAACTTAAAAAAAGTTGATTACAAAGAATTTAATCTATCGAATCAAAACCAAAAATTTATATCAAAATTAATAGAAAGAAAAAAAATATGTACATATATTCCATTGGAATCTGAACTAGATATTAATTTATTCTTAAACACATTTTTAGAAATTCAAACAACCTTTCTTGATGATAATGAGTTGAATGTTTGTCTTTTGCAAGAGCCTTTTGTAATCAACAAACTTAAAATTATGGAACCACAAAATGTAGAGATAGCTAACAGTACTGAAATATTTTTTGTACCAGGATTGGCATTTTCAAAATCTGGAGTACGACTCGGAAGGGGAAAGGGACTTTATGATAGACTTTTAGCAAAATATCCAAATTCAATAAAGATAGGAATATGTTCAAGTGTAAATCTTTATGATGAGTTACCCCAAGAATCACACGATATACTTATGGATTATGTTCTCACAGAGAACGAAAATTTAAAAATACATTAAAATTACAAACTATGGATATAAGCATCAATGTTGGTTATTTTGGACCTCATATTTCAGAAGACAAAGATTTAATTAAAAAATTAGATGATATTGGAGTATCTTGTGTCTGGACGGCTGAAGCTTATGGCTTCGATGCAGTAACACCTCTTGCATATTTTTCCGCCTTGACTGAGAAGATGAACATTGGTTCAGGGATTATGCAAATTCCTGCAAGAACACCAGCAATGACAGCAATGACAGCTGTAACACTTGATCAAATGTCTAAAGGAAGATTTAGATTAGGTTTAGGTGTTTCAGGTCCACAGGTTGTGGAAGGTTGGCACGGTGTACCATATGGAAAGCCACTTAAAAAAACTAGAGAATATGTAGAACTAGTTCGAAAAATTATTAGCAGGGATGGAAAAGTTGAACATCATGGCGATTATTATGATTTGCCTTTAGAAGGTGATGGGACAACAGGTTTAGGTAAGCCACTTAAGCTAATTGAGCAACCGTACAGAAGTGAAATTCCAATATATTTAGCTGCAGTAGGTTTAAAAAATGTAGAACTAACAGCAGAAATCGCCGAGGGATGGTTACCATTTATGTACTCACCTATTAAGGGAGAGGATATTTATAAAGAATCTCTAAATAATGGATTCAAAAAATCTGGTGATTCTGATAAAAAAGATAAATTTGAAATTGTTACAACTGTATTTGGTCGTGTTTGCGAAGAGGATGAAATTGATCAATATCTATATCCCGCACGAAATATTTATACGTTATATGTTGGAGGTATGGGTGCAAAATCAAAAAACTTCTATTACAACTTATTTTGTGAATATGGGTATGAAGATATTGCAGATGAGCTTCAAAATCTTTATTTGAGCGGTAATAAAAAAGAATCTGAAGAACTTTTTCCAAAAGAGTTGTTAAATGAATTAACACTTGTAGGTACCAAGAAAGACATAGAAAAGAAATTGGAAACCTGGAAAGAAAGTAACATAACTGAGATATCTCTCTCACTTCCAATTGATTTTGAAACGGTTAAATTCATAAAAGAATTGTTATGAAAATTCTTTTAACATCGTTTTATGATTTAGGTAAGCAACCAAAAATTATCGCTGAAATCGTTGATAAGTATAAAGCTGAAAATATTCAATTTGATATTGTTGACTTTTCAATAGACAATCCCGAAATAAATATAGATCAATATGATGTACTTGGTATATATGCACCAATGCATACTGCAACTGTTTTATCTATTGAATTTCTAAAGAACAAATCATTACCAAAGAAAATATTTACATTTGGTCTTTATGGTTCTGTACTTGAAGATTTTAACTCATCAATCAAACACATTAGCAATATTGAAAATGGAGAGTTAGATTCATTCTTAGATGTAAATAAAAATAAATTATTCTCACTAAAAAACAATATACCAAATAGAGACATTCTTCCCGATATATCTAATTATGCCCATCTAGTAAACGGATCTTCAAACTTGATAGCTGGATCAGTTGAAACAACCTATGGCTGTAAACATTCTTGCACACATTGTCCAATACCAATCTCATTTAACGGTAATTTTAAGACCTACAGTTTAGAAAAAATATTACTTGATGTTGAAAACCAAGTTAACTCTGGTGCAATGCACATTTCATTTAATGATCCAGATTTTTTTAATGGTCCAATCCATGCGTTAAAAATACTTGAAAACCTTAATTCAAAATTTCCTGAAGTGACTTATGATTCAACAATTAAAGTAGAGCACATAATTAAGTATGAAAAGTACTTTAAAGAGCTTTCTTCTTTAAATATGATTTTTGTTATATCTGCATTTGAAACCACAAATGATGAAGTTTTAACTATTTTAGAAAAAAATCATTCAAGTGTTGATTTAGCTAACGCTATAGAGATATCACAAACAAATAATATTGATATTCGTCCTACTTGGATGCCTTTTTCTCCATGGACAAATCAAAATGATTTAATTGACATAATTAAATTAATTGAAAATTATAAACTTAGAGAAACGGTCGACCCTATACAATTAACCATCAAATTATTGATTCCTAAGAATTCACTTATTCTCCAAAGGTCAGAAATTAATGGATATCTAAAGGATTATGATAAAAATTCATTGAGTTACATATGGGATTATAAAGATGAAGAAGTAAATAAACTGCAAGTGTCTCTTTTTAATTATTTATTAGACACTCCTGATTTGGATGAGCACAGTCAATATCTAGGTATGGTCAAAATTATTGAAAATATGACACAATCCAATTTGATATCAGATTTAAATTACAGGTATCAAAATGTACCAAAATTATCAGAAACTTGGTTTTGTTGTGCAGAGCCAAGTCAGATACAACTTGATAGAATTAAAACAAATACAGCTTTGATATGACAGAAGTAACTAATGAAGATATAAACGTATCTACTTGGAAAATTCCAAGCCCACTTGGCATCATTGGAAGTCATGCAGATGGTGAGTTCAACGGTATGACTGCTAGCTGGATCACACAAGTTAGTATGGAGCCAGCTCTTATTGGAGTAGGCATTGACAATAAAAGTGTAACTTTTGACTTAATGAATAGAAGTGATCATTTTACATTAAATATGTTCTCACCCGAATATACAAAAGTCTTCGTTAAATTTTCAAAACCTGCTGAGTATTCAGAGGGCTTTTTAAATAAAGAGCCAATAACTTTAACAAAAAACTCAGTTCCAATATTTGATAATGCAACTGTATGGTTTGAACTTAAAACTAACCAAAAAATTAATCTAGGAACTCACACTTTCTTTATTGGTGAGATTATTGATTGTAAAACACTTAACCCAGATGAAAGGGTCGCTTACATGGGGGATACAAGAATGAAGTATGGTGGTGTGCCACGGGGTGGACATTAATTTAATATTTTAGAAATTTTCTATCTAAGATTTTGATTTATAATTTATTGAAGGGAGTTTATGAAATTAAAAAAAGGCGACTCAATAAGTGAACTTACTTTACCTTCTGTAGATGGTTCAACTTTTAATCTAGAATCAATACAAGGTAAGAAAGCAATGATATCCTTTTACAGATATTCTTCGTGTCCTTTTTGCCATTTACGAATTAATGAGATTATTTCAAAAAAAAGTGAATTCGGCGAAAATTTTGTACCAATTGCAATATTTGACTGTGACTTTGATGATTTAGTTAAAAATTCAAAAAAACACGATGGTGAAATCACAATTTTATGTGATGATGATCGTATATATTTTGATAAGTTTGAAGTTCAAAACAGTTTCCTCAGATTTTTAGTTGGTATAACAATTAGAGTAGATCGCTTTTTTAAAGCTGTTTTTAAAGGGTATAACCCTGCTTCAAACATGAGCGGTGCATTTTTAGGAATACCAGCAGACATACTTATCGATGAAAATGGTATTGTTGAAAAGGCATTTTATGGATCTCATACAGCTAGTCATATTCCTTTGAACGAAGTTGTTTTGTTCTCAAGAAGTTAGATTATTAATTATTAAATATTAAAGAATATTAACTTCTACTTTTATATACTGCGTAAAAACCAACAAGTATTGAGCTTATCAAGAAGTAACTCAAAGCAACAATCGTAATGATATTTAACCCTAGTAATGATGCTACAGCTGCTGCTATTGGGAAATTTTGTAATGTACCCTCAGCAATGATTCCTTTTCTGTCTTCATCACTAATTTTTGTTATTTTTGATACAAGATTAATTCCTACAAATATTGCTAACAGATTTAAAACTACAAATATAAATGATGATTTAAAAATATCGACAAGAACATCATTTAATTCTATTGGTACACCTATAGCGAGAATTAATGTAACAACAGTAAAAACTTTTTTAATATTTGGTTGGGAGTTAGTTGCTTTCTCTGGGAAATAATATTTTATAACCATCCCAATAATTACAGGAATCAAAACAAGATAAAGTAACTCTATTAATAATTCTGTTGAGTCAATTTGTACTTGTACACCAACTTTATCATTAAATATAGACGCAACATTTAGCCAAAAAGGTATAGTTGCAAACGCGATAAGTTGAGTCACAATTGTAAGTGATGTAGTTAGAGCAACATTGCCTTTCATTAATGATGAATACATTGAAGATATATGACCACCTGGTGCACACATTATTACAATTATTCCGATTGCTACTGATTGATTATCAATGAACAAACTTGTAACTATTCCGACAATTGGTAAAAGTGTAACTTGAATTAAAAGCCCTATAATTGAGCTTTTAGAATTTGTAATTAAATTTTTAAAACTTTCAATATCTAAATCAGTACCAACCCCAATCATTAGGAGTGGAATTAAATACGGTACTAAATCTAAAAAAATAGAATTAATTTCCATTTAATTAATATTATTAGAAAAATAATGAAATGTATTAAATGTAAACATAAATGGAAAAGAACAAAACTTACTGAGTATGTCTCATTTTTATCGCAATGTCCAAAATGTAAAAGTAGAATAATTCTAAGGTATTAATGAAAAAAGCAATTTATTACATTCAATCATCATTTGTTTTATTTATATTTGCACCAATAGCTCGATTGATTAGTAAATCTTGGTATGAAAAAAAGGTTCTTCCAAACACAATTAATAGGGGATGTTCGTCTAAGCCAACAATGTATCAAAGAAAAAAAGTTATACCTGGAGCATCTGGTGAAGTTCTTGAAATAGGAATTGGACCAGGTATAAATATACAATTTTATGATCCTACTAAAGTAACTAAAATTATTGGAGTAGATCCTTCTGCAGAGTTAAATAAGATTGCACAAAAAAATGCCGACAAAGTAAACATTCCAATCGATTTTCTAATCACAACAGCTGAGGAAATTCCACTTCCTGATAATTCTATTGATACTGTAATTTCAACATATACTCTCTGTTCTATTCCAAACCCAGCACTTTCACTTAAAGAGATCTATAGAGTTCTAAAACCTGAAGGTAAATTCTTATTCTGTGAACACGGTATTGCTCCATCAAAAGGTGTCGCAATGTTCCAAAACGGTATTGATTTTTTCTGGCCTGCTATTGCTGGAGGATGTCATTTAAATAGAGATATGCCTTCGTTATTGAAGAGTAATGATTTTAATTTACAAGAATTAGATGCAATGTACTTACCAGGCACACAACGTTTTTTAGGATATAACTATTGGGGTGTAGCTACAACTTAGATATCTTTTATTGAAAGAATTGCTTCAACGCAAGCATTTGGTTGATCTTCTTGTAAAAAATGTCCGGCATTTTGAATTGTTACATGAGGCATGTCTTTGCACCCAGGAATTAACTTATAAAATGAATTTTCAACACCAGAAAATATTGGGTCCTTATCACTAAATGCGCATAAAAATGGTTTTTTCCATTCTCTTAATATTTTCCAGGCTTCTTTATTTGGTTCCGCACTTGGAGTTCTAGGTGTCCCTGGAACTAAGTTTGGAAATTGTCTAACTCCTTGTTTGTGATCATCATCTGGAAACGGAGCATTGTATGCAGCAAGGGCATTTTCATCTATTCCTTTTGTCGTCCCATTTCTTACCTGTCCACCAACATGAAGATCTGGTTTTATCTGTAAAAATTCACGAAACACGGCAAACCCTTCGCTTAAAGGAGCTTTGCCAGTTGGCAGTCCTGTATTTGCAGCAACAATTTTTTCAAATCTATCACCATACTTTGCCGCTAGTCTTAAACCTATCAAGCCACCCCAGTCTTGACAAAAAAGTGTAATATTTTTTAAATCAGTATTCTCAATAAATTGTGACATCCAATCTACAAATCCTTCATAGGAATAGTTATACCTCACTGAAAATTTATCAGATTTTCCAAATCCAGGTAAATCAGGAACAACTACTCGGTATCCATTCTCTTTTAATGGATCGATCATGTTTCTGTATAGATATCCCCAAGTAGGATTCCCATGTAAAAGGAGAACACATTCATCACTAGCAGAATTTTCATCAACAAAATGAATATTCAATTCTCCAAATTCTGAAGTTACAGTTGTGAAATTTTCTTTAAATTTCCAATCACTAAGATTTTCAAATAAAGTTAAATCTGTTTTTAAAATTGACATGATTATATTTTAGTAATCATGATTATAATTTTCTTATTTACTTCAAAGCAACTATCAAGCCTAAAAAACTTAAATTAATATAAATATAATGAGAAAAACTATCAATAAGTCTCTTCCATATATTATTGGAATAATTATCGGCATCGTAAGTTTTTTACCATTTACAAGTCCAACATCTACAGCCGCATTCCTAACTGGTTTTGGGAAAGATGCTATTAATCAGTGGAATTATTATCTTGATTACGGATTAGAGTCTCAAAATATTTGGCAAAGGGCTTATGTTTCATTATTAGGATTACTACCTAGCGTTAGTCCCGAAGTTATTTATCTGCAGACAAGTTTTGATGACGGGGGAGAGTCACTGTCTGGTAATTGCAGCTACACATTATCAGGAGAAGTTCCTGATGCACGTTACTGGAGTTATGCAATTTATGGAAATGATAACTATTATCTACAAGATCCTAATAGCTTATTTGATGAACCAACTTTTGATGATTTGTTTGCTCAAGTTACAAATGGAAGCGAGCTTACATCGATAATTGGTGATAATTACATAATAAAAATAGATAATAATCTAATTAATCAAAATGGAACATTAAGTCATTTTGGAAATGATTTCACCTTAATTTATAGAATTTACGGACCTAACTTAAATTATTATGAAAATCCAATATCGATTCCTGTCGCAAGCATTATCAATGAAGGTTGTAAATGAAAAGTTGGACTATAAAAATTTCAATAGTTGCTTTGATCACCCACGTTTTTTTAATTTTTATGGGTCCATATATAGTTATGAATCAATTGGATAGGAATATTGCTGATGCTATCGAAAATCCCTTCGACGGCTGTGAGGATACTTATGACGGTATAATTGGATATTTAGATCAGGTTTGTATCTCTAAAAGATCCTCAACAAGAATGCCAAATTATGATTTTATGTACACCATGTGCAGATATGACTTAGCTAATGGGAATTTATTTGTATCTATGCCCGTACCAGAAGATGAACGTTACTGGGTTGTACATGTGCACAATAACAATACAACTGTTGAGTTTAAAATTAATAATTTACAAATAGAAAATGAAAGGTATGAATTTTTGGTAACAAGCTCAAATAACCAAAATGAAGAAATAAAAACTATAAAAACAACAAATAAAGGAACAGTTTTTTGGAGACTATTAGTTAATTCAGCAGATGAGATCTCTAAATTAGATGAGTTTAGAAGGACTACAGTTTGTGAATACAGATAATAACTACAATCCTATTGATTTATCAAAAAGTTTTTTAACAAAAAAAACATTGCCTAATCAGGTAAGTATTCAAGAGGGTTTCAATGTTGAGTTGTATGAAGTTAATAAAAATTTAGCTTTCATAAAAAATTTCGGGAATGTAGCTGCTTTTAAAGATGATACATCTGCATTGTTAATAGATACAGGTATGGGAGTTTCATCTGTTCAAGTTGTAAGTAAATTAAAGGAATGGGGAATTGAAAATGTGGAATTTATTATTTATACCCATGGGCATGTAGATCACGTTACTGGTACTGATTACATCATTAATGCATTTGAGAATAGCAACACAGAAGTTATCGGTCATAAAAATATTGTTAATAGGTTTGATCGCTATAAAAAAACTATTGGATATAACGGTATTATTAACCAAAGACAGTTCGGATTACCTTCTCCGGTTTTTCCTAATGAATTTACTTATCCTGATACAACATACGATGATAGTTATGAACTTGAATTTAACAATTCCGTACTAAAGTTGTTTCACGGTAAAGGTGAAACTGATGACGCAACCTATATTTATTCAGAAAAAGACAATGCTCTATTCACAGGTGATTTTTTTATATGGTCCTTACCTAATGCTGGAAATCCATCCAAATCTCAAAGATATGTGGGTTCGTGGGGAGAAGTGCTTAAAAAAATGTCTGAATTAAATCCGGAATATCTTTTTCCTGGTCACGGTCCATTGATCAAAGGAAAAAAAGAAATTACTAAAGTACTTCTTGATACAAGTAATTGTATGTTGTGGATTGAGGACAATGTTTTATCTTTGATGAATAGTGGACATTCTCTTCGAGAAATTCATTCAAAATTATCACTTCCTCCTGAATTTCAACAGCCATATTTAGTTTCTGTATATGATGACTTCAAATTTCTAATTAATTCTGTATGGAGACAATATGGAGGTTGGTACTCAGGAACTCCATCGGAATTAAAACCTCCTGCTCTTGATGAAATAGGAAAAACCTATATTGACATGGCCGGAGGAGAAGATAATTTACTTGAATTCTTAAACTCATTAGTTTCTTCAGAAAAATATAGAGAAGCGTCTGTTATTGTTGACGCCGTCTACACAGTAAACAAAGAGTTATTTAGTGAGATTAAAAATGAGATTTATCTTAAATTATCTGAACAAGAAACTTCACTAATGGCAAAAGGTATTTACAAATTTGATCTTGATTCATGATTAAAGGTTATGAATTACGCTGGTAACAACACCCCAGATTTGTGCTTCCCTTTTTCCATTCAACTCTATAGGCTCATAGTCTTCATTCTCAGGTTGCAAGACAACTGATGATCTTTTTTTAATATATCTTTTTACTGTTAGCTCACCATCAATTATTGCTATTACCACATTCCCATTTTCGGCTTTGATGCTTTTATCGACTACCAAAATATCATTTGGGAATATTCCAGCGTTTATCATTGAATTTCCTGATGCCCTTACCAAAAATGTTGATGCAGGATGTTTTACTAGATATTGGTTGAGGTCAATCTTGTCTTCTAAGTAGTCATCTGCAGGGGATGGGAAGCCTGCTGCAACTCGGTCTCCGTATAGAGGAATTTCGTAAAGGCCTTTACTTACTATTTCTGAAATGTACTTAACTTTACTTTCGGGTACACGAATCGCTTTAGTTGCTTCGCCATACTTGCCCTGACCTCTAGGCCTTCCTGCTCCTTTTCTTGCTCCACCTTTTGGCATAAAAATGTCTTTCTTTTATCTTAGAATAGTGTACAGTATTCAAAGAAATAAATAAAGAATGAAAAATAAAATTTTTGCTTTAGTCGACTGTAATAATTTTTATGCATCTTGTGAGAGGGTGTTTAATCCAAAACTGGAAGGAAAACCTATCGTTGTTCTCTCAAACAACGATGGATGCATTGTTGCAAGGTCAAATGAGGCAAAAGCATTAGGCATTCCAATGGGCGCTCCACTATTTAAATATGAACAATTGATAAAGAGAAACAATGTCCATGTATTTTCATCGAACTATACATTTTATGGAGACATGTCAGCAAGAGTAATGACATCTTTACGATCAATAGTTGGAGACATCGAAATCTATTCAATTGATGAAGCTTTTTTAGATATTAGCAAGTTTTATTATTGCGACTTAACGGAGACAGCGAATGAAATACGGAGACTAATAAAGCAGTGGACAGGGATACCAATCTCGATTGGTATTGGACCCTCAAAAACTCTGGCAAAAGCTGCAAACAGACAAGCAAAAAAATATGAGGAATCAAATGTCTTTGATATACGTGAAGAGTCAGAGAGAGTAAGAGTTCTAAAAGACCTCGAACTAGAAGATATATGGGGTATCTCAACAAGATGGGGTAGAAGACTAAGAAAAATTGGTATCAATTCAGCATATGAACTCTCAACAGGAGATCCAAGACAGATACGAAAGACTTTGAGCATTGTAGGAGAGAGAATCTATCATGAGCTAAATGGCATATCATGTATGCAAATTGAAGAAGTTAAAAATAAGAAAAACATAATTTCTTCAAAGTCGTTTGGGAAAAAAGTAACAAAAGTATATGAACTTGAAGAAGCTGTTTCAACATACGTTGCAAGAGCTTGTGAAAAGTTACGAGCTCAGAATTCAAGAGCTGGAGGTATTCACGTATTTTTAAGAACAAGTCCATTTATAGAAGATGAAAGAAAATATAGCAATGGAATGAGCTCTTTCTTTACAATTCCAACTAGTAATACTTCAAAAATAATCAAAGAAGCGAAAAGATTAACAAATAAACTCTTTTTGCCAAATTATGAGTATCAGAAAATAGGCGTAATACTCTTGGATATATCTGATGCCAAATATGAACAGTTTAGCTTCTATGAGCATGAGAATTATGAGAGATCCGATATTCTTATGGATTCACTAGACCAGTTAAATGATAGATTTGGAAATGGAACTCTATTTATGGGAGCACAGGGAATTCAAAAAAACTGGAAAATGCGAGCTGATAGAAAATCAGCTGCTTACACAACCAAATTGATAGACATTCCTAAAGTTGATTAACTTTCGATTGTTTTCCAGAAAGATCTTGTTCTAATAAACCAAAAAAGTCCAACGGAAAATCCTAAAGTTGGAAATATTTTAAATAAAGTTAAGACGTCATACTGAGTAGCCAAGTATCCAATAATAAGATTTGAGTTTGTAAACATTAAAAAATAAAAAGAGTAATCCAAACCTGCAATTCGTCCTCGAATATTATCAGGGGTCAAAATTTGTATACCGTAAGATGAAAAAGCCCATTGTGCACCTCCACCACAGTGACCTAGGACAAGAAGAAGAGTTGTTATATATAAGCTAGGTGAGAAGGTTATTAGAAAGTAGAAAATACCCCAGATCATTATGCAGGGACCAATAGTTGAAAGAAGTTTCTGATCTGTTTTTCCAAAAAAGTACCTAAACATTACTGGCCCTATAAATGCACCAACGCCACGAGCACTCCACATTAAACCTGCTCCAAAATCACCAGTGTTGTATATGTCTAATGAAAGTATTGTAAACAATGAAAGTAAGCCAGCAGCTGAGATACCAAACATTCCCTTTGTTACAGTTAAATAGAATATTTTTTTATCTGATAAAACAAAATTCAGTCCATCTCGAAATTTAACTCTATTGGTATTGTCAACATTTCCTGAATTTTCATTTAAGTTTGTTTTAATTAGAAATACAAGGAATGCTGAGAACATAAAAGACAGAAAGTTTATTGTGAACAATTGATTTCTTGATAAAAATTCAGATAAAAATCCACCAAGTCCAGCTCCAAGTCCAGCAGCAATTCCCCAAGTTGAAAAATTTAGTACATTTGCTTCAGGTAAATTTTCTCTTAATACTACATTTGGCAAGGCAGCGTCTGAAGCAGGCATATAAGCACAATTTACAACGCCTAAAAGGGAAAAAGAAATAAGGATAAATAAAACATTTTCCGTAGATACAGAATACATAATCAATAAGACAGCACATCCGGATAGAAATTCCGAAACAGCAATTACAACTTTTCTGTCGAATTTATCAGCAAGATATCCTCCAAAACTACCAAGTATGACATAGGGAGCACTTTGTACTACAAGAACAATTGAAGTTATCAGCGGACTATTGGTTAGTTCATAAATAATGCTTAAAAGTGGAACTGTTAAAAACCAGTCACCCATATAAGTTATAAACTTCGCATAAAAAAGTTTTTGAAAATCTTTATTTTTAGTTAATAAAAAAGTGTATTTCTCAAAGTTATCCATGACTCATTTACTGTAACTGCTCACTGATTTATGAGTGTTATAATTAATTTTATGAAAACTGTACTTATCACAGGAGGGACCAGGGGTATTGGTCTTGCAATCGCTGAAAAATATTTAAGTGATGGAGAGTCTAATGTAGTTGTTACAGGAAGAAAACCTGACACCTTAGAAGAACTTCAAAATTCTGTAAATAACGATAATTTTCATACAATTATGGCAAAAGCTGATGACGAAGAAGCCGCTGATCGTACTTGTAAAGAAATAAATGAAAAATTTGGATCTCTTGATATTTTGATCAACAATGCAGGAACAAATCCTGCTGGTGGAAACTTAATGGATGTTGATATGGGAGCTCTTGAAAAAACATGGGCAGTAAATCAAAAAGGTCCTTTACTTTGGGCAAGAGCAGCATACAAAAATGAATTAAGCACAGCTATTATGAACATCTGTTCTGTAGCAGGATATTTTCCGTCTGATCTAATGGGGGCATATAATATTTCTAAAGCTGCTCTAATTTACATGACAAAGCAGCTTGCTTATGAATTAGCACCTGATATCAGAGTAAATGGTGTTGCTCCGGCAATTGTTAGAACAAGGCTCTCACAACTTTTATGGGAAAATGAAGAATATTCAAAAAATCTTCATTTGCTTCAAAAACTTGGAGAACCAGAAGATATTGCAGAAGCGGTATATTTCTTGTGCTCAGAAGAAGCTGGCTGGATAACTGGGGAAATACTAACTGTTGATGGTGGGTTTAGTATTAACGGAAATTCTTTATCCTAGTCATTCCAAACATTCAAACATAATTCTTCATCAAAGTATCTATTTATATAACTTTTTCCTATAAATGTAGGTTGCTTTATGATGGCCTCTATCAGCCAAATTTTTGTACCATTAACTAAATGTCCTCCAAATGCCTTTCCATCTTTATCAGATACAGATATATGGATATGGACCAATGGTTTATTTTCAAATAATGTGATGTTTCCAAGACCACTCAGTACCTCAAAACCACCATCAAAAAAGTGATCTTCGTATTCTTTAGTTTCTTGGTTAAAGTAAACAACATTTAAATTTTGAACAGCACCTATAAACGAAATTTCAGCAGTCTTTATTTTATTGTTGATTGCATATTCAGTTAATGATTCGAGTAAATAGGTATCCTTATCAAATTTTACATAGTGAACTTTTTGTCTATTTACTTTATATTTACGGGTGTACATTTATTACAGCTTAACTAACCTATAAAATATTTTGCAAGCTCGTGATAGACGGGTATGCCAATGATTATGTTAAAAGGAAAAGTCACACCTAAGCTCAAACCAAGATAAATTGCTGGATTTGCATCTGGAATTGCATCTTTAACTACTGCTGGAACAGCAATATAGCTTGCACTGGCCGTCAAAACCATAAGTAATGTTGCATTTCCAATTGAAAGTGCAAAATAGTTTGATGCAAATAATGCTAAGAGAGATCCTATAAGGGGAGTGATCAATGCAAAAAGTATTAAAGTTTTACCTTTACCCTTTAGCTCTTTAAGTCTTTTAGCTACACGAGTGCCCATCACAAATAAAAATAAATATAAAACATATTCAAACAGAGTATCAGTGAAGAATTCAACATTATCTGAAATTGTGCCTTCGATACTAAAGCCAATTATCAGTGAGGATATTAACAATACATTTGGCACTTCTAAAAATGCTGTTTTTATTATTTCAAAATTATTTTGGTCAACGTTACGTTTTCTTGTAATAAGAAATAGTGCCATAAAAATTGCAGGGAATTCCATTACAACGAGAACAGCTGACATATAGTCATCAAATGCTTGAGAGTTTGTCGATAAATAGGATATTGCAGTAACAAAAGTGATTGCACTTACAGAACCGTATGTGCCAGAAAGAGCAGCTGCATCATCAATATTTAAATTATTTCTTAAATATAAATAAGAAAGTATAGGAATAAGCAATGCAAAAAATATTCCAAGGGATATAGCGTTAACAACTTCGCTAGTGAATCCGTTTTGTTGCAAACTGATACCACCTTTTAGACCCAATGAAAGAAGCAAGTAATATCCTAAATATTTTGATAGAGCTGGTGGCAGTGTATCGTTAAATATTCGTCCAATGATGATCCCAGAAATAAATAAAATAATTGCTGGATTAAGTATGGCTTCCATTCAAATAGAAATGATAGTAAGCAAATCAATATTTAAGAGTTTTATTAAAAATTTATTTTAATTGATCAATAACTTCTTTTGCCGTATCAATATCAACTGGATTTTCAACATTTCCATCTTTTTTAAAACTTGTTCCAATAATCAAAATATCTGCAATATTTTCATATTGATTAATGTTTGTATGATCAACTCCTGATCCAATTGCTAATTTTCCAACAGGAACTATCTCTCTAACCTTTGTAAGGTCATCCATATTTATTTGATGACCAGTTCCATCACCCGTTACAATAACAACATCTGCACCAGCTCTGTTTATTAATTCTTCTGCATGATTTTCTATTTTCGAACCCTCTGGTGGTACTGCATGTTTAACAAACACATCAGCATATATTTCAATATCATTATTTAGATTTTTTTTAAAATCAGAAATTTCATGTGCTTCACCTTCAATTATTCCCTGGTCGGTAAACATCATTACATTATTTAAAACATTAATCCTTACAAAATCTGAATTCGTAGCTTCTGCAATTGATAGAGCTGCTATTCCATCATTTCTTAAAACATTTATACCAACTTTTAAATCTGAATTTATTTCTAACTTTTGTACAACAGAAGTAAAACTAGCAAGAGTTCTTTTTGAAATATCATTTTTAACAAAAGGTACATCGCCAAAATTTTCGATAATAATTCCATCAACCCCAGCAGTATATAAATTTTCTACATCTTTTTGGGCAAGTTTGGTGATCACATCTAATCCTAAGGAATTTGACGGTGAACCCGGCAAAGCTTTTAAATGAACTACGCCATGGATGATCATAAATTAAATTTTTGCGTGCTGTAGTTTTAGATATTTTTTTGCAAAATCACCCTCAACTGAAAGAGTTGGTTTGAATCCCTTATTTGTCCTACCAGTTACAATCCTACACCAGTCACTTGCATTTCCTTTAATACTATTTTCTGACTTCTCATTTCCAAATTGCCATGCTCTGTATTCAGGACCAATTAATTCAATTCTCAAATCTTTAAACTTGACTTTGTTCTGTTTACTTGTGTTTTCGGCATTTAGCCATCCAAATAATGCAACATGTTCAATTCTTACTGTATCTTCATAATCTTTTTTCATACTGTCGTAAATGTCTAAGCCATGAGCCCAAGTTTCAGCTAATTTTGTAGATGAAAATGTGAGATAATCAATTTCGTTATTCCACCATTTTATTTTTTTCCCAGGAGATCCTTTAGCTAAAATTTCTACAACCTTTGCTCTTGAGAGTCTCCACCACTCAATAACATCTTGTGGTCTCATCTCATTTCCTTTTTTTATACATTCTTTTTCAAATTTTTCTAACCCTTTTGGCCCCCTGTATTTATTGAAATCGGTACCTTTTTTTTTCATTGCATTAAGCGCTAGATCTTCCAGTCCTGCTAAATAACTTACATGATTTGTGATGTTCCAATTCTTAAAGGTTGTTTTGGTATCCCAATTTCTTACAGGAATACTTTGTAAGTATTGATCTAGAAGTTGCTGTTCAGCTACAAGACTGCTTAATAAATCTTTCACAATTTAATTTTAATTGTGAAACTCTCTTACTCCAATAGGAACATCAAATAAAATACTTTATTTATGATTTAAATCTACGTATTATCTATATATGAAGAAAATCATAAAATTAGCAATATCAACAATTTTAATAAAAGTATTTTATGACGTTTTTAATGAAAACAAGTTTGTTAAAGAACAGATTGATAAATTAAAAGAAGAAGTTACAAATTTAGAAATGTCTGATATTGATCAGAAAATTAAAGATTTTCAAAATAAAATCGACGGTTTTAAAAATAAAAATCAAGACTCTCCGGAGTAAAATATCTGGAAATTACTAGGTAAAACATTCTCATATTGGCCAACTTGGCTCGTCAAGTTCATAACAACTGCCCATTCAAATATTATGAAATTCAATCATACTTTTATTGGCAGAAAGCTAATAGGGGAGAATATTTTACTCCTAGAAACTGTTGGACGTAAATCAAATAAATTAAGAAAAACACCTTTGACTTATGTTGTAATTGATGAAGGATATCTTGTTGCAGCCTCATATGGAGGGAGAGACAAAACTCCTGATTGGTTTTTCAACATAAATACAGACAAAGTAAAAATACTCGTTAATAAAGAATACAAAGATGCAAAGCCTTTAATTGTTGATGAACTTGAAAAGGAAGAGTATTGGAAACTATTAACTGATTTCTATCCTACTTTTAATCTTTACAGGTCAAAAACAGAGAGAGATATTCCTTTAGTAAAACTTGTTACAAACTAGGTTTTATATTTGGACCGTTTCTTACCACGGTATTCCATAGTGTTGAATAATGATCAAGGTCTTCAGGATTTACATGAGGAAGAACCATATTTTTCCATGTTTCATGCAAAGGATCTGAAGCATTTTTGTACAAATCTAATCCAACGGGAATTCTTTCTACAACTGTTCTAAGACTCATTGGTGTTTCAATATTGATGCTTATGTCATCAGATAAAAATGAGTTATTAATTTCAATAGCCAATTTGATTATTAGATCTGTGAATTCATTTTGTAATTTTGGATATCGTTTTTTAAATATTGATTCAAGCTGTTCTTTGTTAGGAAAAGGTTTATCCCAAATAACCCATCGATCAGCAAATGCTTTGTTTAGAGTTTGTGTTCCTGCATAATCCCTTAAGCTCGTTGGATTCATTGTTCCAAAAATATATGAATCATTTCTTAATTCAATTACTTCTCCATTAGGAAGCTCTAGTTTTTTGTGTCTATCTAATAGTGAATGTAAAGCAAATAAAACTTCTGGTCCAGCTGCATTTAATTCTGATAGATTAATAATGGAAGGTCCTCTTAGTGCTCTGGTTAATTCGCCATCCTGCCATTTGGAATCTGTTCCACCAACTCCATCTCCATATAATTGAACTGAACCAAGTAAAGTCACGTCTCTAACTTCACCTGATAAAGGAATCCGATAGTATGGATAATTTAATTTTGCAGCTAATTGCTCTATATCGTGATCCTTACCTGTTCCCATATGTCCTTTAAGTGCAATATGAATCGGGATTTCATTTTTAAACGTATCTTCTTTGCTCTTAATAATTTGAGCTAATTTATATTGAATTCCAAAGTCTACATAATTTTTATCTAACTCAGGTATCCGTTCGGCTCTAGATTCATAATCAGGAATTGATTTTGATAGCTTACATTCATTTAGCTTTATATCGCCCTTACCAGTTGGGTTTTTAAATATTTGTTCAGCCATCAAGCCACTCCTGTAGATTCTTCAATATTCTTTATAAGTATATCCTTTGTGATGTTTACTATTGAATGAATTAACTCTTCAGGTTCATTTATCTGGGTCTTATTGATATATTCTTTCCAAGTGCCTCTTTCTCCAATACCTATCCCAATTACATCAATCCCAACTTTGGAAGCATAATTGATAGAACTTTTTAAATCCTCAAGTGATCCTCTTGTCATACCGTCTGACAGTACTGCTAAAAGTTTTGTTTTAGAACCTTTTTCTAGAAGTCTTTTTGTAGAAAACATTATATTTCTTTCGTCAACATTGGTTCCTCTTTCAAACATGCTTGCAGGAGGGTGATCCAAATTAGATTCTATTTTGTCTAATGACTCCCTTAAGTTTCTTGAAAATTCAATTAAACCTATAAACTTTTCATAATTTTCTTTCCATGAATCATCAAACTTTTTAATAAAATAATGATTTGTTGTATTGAAGTAATATTCAGCATTCGATCCATAATTTGTATTTAGCATCGAGGAAACAGCCATCTTTCTTTTTAAATATAATTCTTCATTTTCTAATTCATCTGCCGCAAAGCTCCTATTAAAAATTGCTACTTCAAAATCAATATCTAATTCATGGCAGATTTGTGCAAGATAACTTGCTCCTATTAATGCCGCTGAGAGAGACCAGGGATAGAAATCACCTTTATCTCTTTCAAGCATTGATCCACTTCCATCAATTAGTAAAGATACTGCATAAGATTTGTTTGAAAGCCTTTGTTTTTGTTCAAACATTCTTTCATACCTACCTGATGCAAGCATTAAAGGAACATGTGGTGATAAATCTCCCTGATCATAACCACTGATTCTGAGCCTTTTTTTGTTATGTATAAAGTAAGGTTTTATTTTGTTTGTAACTTTGAATACGGGGAGATCCCATTCTTCCAAGAGGGAGTTATAAGTATTTAAGCCATTTGTATATAAATTTTTAAATGATTTTGGTAAATTAGTACTCAGTAATTTTGATACTTTACCATTTGGAAGATAGACGGTTGAGGATGTTCCAACTTTTGAAACATGATCATCCATAAAGTTAAGCTTTTCATCTTCTGAATCTGCACCCTTTTTACCTAAGAATTTTTCTAAGGTATTACCTGAAGTAATGTTTGTACTAGAAGGAATTAAGACTTTGTTTAAATCGTCAATTACGGAGTCTTCAAAATTTTCTATTGATTCTCTACGTTCTCCCAATGTTTGGTTATCAACATCTGGTAATAGATTGTATCTTCTACAAATATCTGTAATTTCTATCGTTATATCAATAGTGTCTTCTATCAAGTTTTTATCATATGAAAAATTATCTAATACTCTTAAAGTCTCTTTTAAGGGTTCTTTAATATTTTTTGGATACTTTTCTATATCTAATTCAACATATCCTGTGATGTTATGAAAAAGCAATGTTAAAAATTTATTGAAAGGCTTTAAATTTTTTATGTTGATACTAGATTCTTTATAAATATCCTCGAGGATTGATCTAAGCCCGTTAAAGTTTTTTACAAATTGAAACTCATCATAGGAATGTACAAGTATTTCAAAAATGTATTTTCCAAATGGACCCGCGAGAACTTCAAGAACTTCATCAACGTTAGTTAACCCTTCAGTGTCATCTTTATATTTTGTGAGATCTTCATCAACATTGAAATTATATTCTTCCATAGAATGTATAGCCTCATGAACTACAGTTCCAATTATTAATTCCTTAAATTCAAGTTCTGAATCTGAAACTGCATTAACCAAAATAGATGGATTTATGTTTATCTCGTTTTTGTTTTTGCTTTTAGTTTTACCTAGATTAATGACGATATTTGCATTATCAGTTTCGGATTGTATTAGTCGTGTAATTGCTGGACTAATTTTTTGAAATATTTCAATAATTTGAGTTTCTAAAGTTTTTTTCTTAAATTCCATTTTTTATCATTATCATTAAAGACTGATAATACAAGTATAAGGTGAATATTAAGTTGAATGAAATTGCAAACAAGACTGTAATCGTTTCCGGTGGTAAAGGAAGCATGGGAGTGATGGTCTCAAATTTTATTAATGATCTAGATGATTTTGAAGTAATTGGGATAATTGATCCTGGAGAAAATGACTCAACATTTAAGAACTTTTTGATATCAGATGATCTTGTATGTGACTATATTTTTGAATTTGCTCCAGCATCTGTTGTTAATGAAAATATTAAGATTCTTGTAAATAACGATGCCAAATTAATAATTGGATCATCAGGTGTGAATGATGAATCAATTAAACTATTAAAAAATTCTGAAAAAGGAGTTGCACTTATTCCTAATTTTTCAGCGGGTGCAGCTTTCCAAAAAGTTTTTTCTGAGCAGTTATCAAATACATTTAAGAATGTACACATAGTAGAAAAACATCATTCAAATAAGGAAGATGCACCATCTGGAACTTCAAAAGATGTTGCTTCAAGTTTAGAAATGATGAACTCAGAAGATATAGAGGGGGACTATTTTGCAAAAACAGAGGAAAATTCAATCAATATTTACTCATTAAGGTCGGATGATTATCTAGCTGAACAAGAAGTCGTATTTTCTAATACTTTTGAAGAATTTATTCTTGATCATAAAGTTAATGATAGAAAAGCATATTTAACAGGTATCGAGATAGTATTACGTGAAATGGAAAATCTGAATTCTTATGTTTATGGACTTGAAACTCTTATGAAAGAAGCAATGGACCGATCATGACTGAGTTTGGTAGTTTATTAACAGCTTCAATTACTCCATTTGATTCACGAGGTGTATTAAATACTGAAACTCTTTGGAGACTTTGTAGAAAATTGGTGCATGACAAATCGGAAGGACTTGTACTTACTGGAACAACAGGAGAATCACCAAACCTTTCAATTAAAGACAGAGAGATTATTTACTCTACTGCTATTGATTCTGTGAGTGATAAAGCAAAGATTATTGCTGGTACTGGAACATATTCAACTTCTGAATCAATTGAAATTACTAAGATGGCAGATTCTCTTGGAGTAGATGGAATAATGATTGTTACTCCGTATTATTCAAAACCTTCTCAACATGGAATTTTGCGTCATTTTGAAGAAATATCAAAAATAACAGATCTTCCAATAATGGCCTACAACATTCCAGGTCGTACAAGTACATTAATTGAACTTGAAACTCTTCAGACACTTGTTGAGGATATCGGCATTCACTCTATTAAAGATGCAGTTGGTGATTTTGAATTTTCTAAAAAGCAACTTGAATTGTTAAAGGATAAAGTAGATATTTATTCTGGAAACGATAACCAAACATATGATTTTGTAATAAATGGTGGAGTAGGAGTAGTTTCAGTTGCATCACATGTTGTTGGTGATGAGATTTCTGAAATGATAAGTTTTGCTAAAGATAATGATTTAGAAAAAGCTGAAGAGATCAATATGCAATTATCTAATTTATTTGAAGCAATATTTGAAGAGCCAAGTCCAGGACCAATTAAAAAAATCTTATCTGAAAGTTGGGAGGAAGTTGGAGAGCCTTTACTTCCAATAACCTCAATAACACCTGAATTAGCCAATAAAATTAGGGGTTTTTACAAAAAAATAAAGGAAAATTAGGCTTTTTTTACTATTTTTTATGGTATAATTCACATGTGGCTGTTAAGACATCCACTCGCAAAAGGGTTGATGGGCGTAAGCGGGTGTCTAAACCGAAAAATTTAATAAAAGTACCTCAAACTTTAAGAGGTATTTCAGATACTTCAAAAAATATCACTAGTTCATTTTTTAAGTCTTACCAAGCTGTTGCTGTGTTTATGACAGGTTTAGGCATTCTTGTAGGATTATCTTCTTTTGGCAAAGCTGGTCCAATAGGAGAGTTTGTAAATAATTTACTTACATGGTCGTTTGGCTATGGTGTATATTTATTTCCTCTACTTTTAATTTATGGTGCTGCAATTCTTATAAGAGATAAAGACTTTATAAATACCCAAAAAGTATTTATTGGAACGATCTGGGTACAAATATTCACTTCAGCGTTATTTCACTTTTACATACACTCTGAACCATTGTCAATAAGTGTTGGGAGTGCTGCTCTACAAAAATCCGGAGGTTTTATTTCTGCATTCATTGTTTACCCATTAAATAATTTACTAGCTGCAGAAATGACGCATGTTGTGCTTTTATTCGGTTTGATCATTTCTGTTTTATATATGACGGATATAGAACTAAAAGATCTCATTGGTGGAGTTCAGGCAATTTTTGTTTACTCATATAGGTTTATTTTTGCATTTTATAAAGCTAGGAGAGAGGCATCCAAAATAAATTTTGATCTTATTAATAGTGAAACTATGACTCCATCAGAAGAAGTTGAAACTAATAATGTTGTTACATTGAAAAAGGAAAAAGTCAAAAAATCAGTTAATTCGAAGAAGCCTAAGTCAAAAGAACCTTCATTGCCTAAATCGAAAAAACCAAATACAAAATCATCCAACTATGTACTTCCACCATTGAAATTATTAAAAATGGGTACTGATGTTTCTACCTCAAAAAAACTTTTACAACAAACGGCAACAGATTTACAAAATCTCTTAAAAGAACATGGTGTAGAAGCTGAATTAACAAAAATTGTTCCTGGACCAACTGTCACAAGATATGAGATTGAGTTATCACCTGGTGTTAAAGTATCTAAAGTTACATCGCTTTCACACGATATTGCCTATGCATTAGCTACACCAGATGTAAGACTTTTAGCCCCTATTCCTGGAAGAAGTGCGATTGGTATTGAGATTCCAAATAGGCAAAGAAGACTTGTTTCATTGGGAGATGTTCTAACCTCTCCAGAGGCAAAAAAATTAGATCATCCTTTAAATGTAGGACTTGGATTAGATATTTCAGGTCAAGCAAGATTAATTAACTTATCTGAACTACCTCACGTTTTGATAGCAGGTCAAACTGGTGCAGGTAAATCATCCTGTATTAATTCAATTGTTACATCTCTGTTAATGAGGACTAATCCAGATGAGGTAAAAATGGTAATGGTTGATCCAAAAAGAGTCGAGTTAGGACAGTACAACAATGTACCTCATTTACTTACAAAAGTAATTACAAACCCAAAGAAAGCTGTTGATGCATTAACTTGGGCTGTTTCTGAAATGGATAGAAGATATGATTTATTAGCTGATGGGCAAGTACGAGACATTAATGGATATCATGAGAAATTTGATGCCGGACTATTAGATACAGAAAAATTTGATAGATTTCCATACATAGTTGTGTGTATTGATGAATTGAATGATTTGATGATGGTTGCTGGTAGGGAAGTAGAATCAGCAATTGTAAGACTTGCTCAAATGGCTAGAGCAATTGGAATACATTTAGTTGTTGCAACTCAAAGACCTTCAGTAGATGTTATAACTGGTGTAATGAAAGCAAACATTCCTTCAAGACTTGCATTTTCTGTTGCTTCAACAACAGACTCAAGAGTTATCCTTGATCAGTCTGGTGCTGAAAAATTAATTGGACTTGGAGATATGCTGATTGTTACAGCTTCGAATCCTAGATTAGAAAGAATCCAAGGTGCTTGGGTTACTGAGGAAGAAATAAAAGATGTAGTCTCATGGGTTAAGTCACAAAAAGAAGCTGAATACAATCCTGCTGTTATTGAAGAACAAAAATCTTCAACTGTTCAAAGCGACGATGATTTAGGTGAAGATGAAGAATTAATTAAAACTGCTACAGATCTTGTTGTTAGATCACAGTTAGGATCTACTTCAATGTTACAAAGAAAACTAAGAGTTGGATTTGCTAGAGCAGGTAGATTAATGGATATTCTTGAATCTCAAGGAATTGTTGGACCATCTGAAGGATCAAAAGCAAGAGAGGTTTTGATTACAGTTGAAGAATATGAAACAAGCAATCTTTCTTCAATTAATGATGATAATGAAATTTCTGATACAGATCATACATCTGAAGTAATAGATGAAGAAGAGACTACTGACGATAGTTGGTACGAAGAGTAATTAGCTCTTTACAGTTTTACCTTTTATAATTCTATTTCTAATTGCAGCAGAAATCGTATCTGCAGTTAGTACCAATAAAATAGTACAAATCAGTACTGTACCTGCTCTTGGAAAATCCCTAAATCTAAGTTGATTAATCAATTCTTGTCCAACACCACCTGCTCCTACAACACCAAGAACTGCTGATGCTCTTAAATTAATTTCAAAACGATATAGCCAATACGATGTAATTGTTGGCATAACTTGAGGTATTACTCCAAAAGTAAGTTCATTAATTTTTGATCCTCCTGAAGCTTTTATTGACTCTAGTGGTCCTTCATCGATACCCTCTATAACTTCCGAAGAAAGCTTTCCTAAAGTTCCTATTGAATGAATTCCTACAGCAAGTGTTCCAGTTAACGGACCAAGTCCGGTTATTGGTAAGAAAACAAAAGCTAATATCAATTCAGGAAAAGCTCTTATGCCGTTAAGTATTTGCTTAATTACCCTGTTAACAGAACCAATTGTTATATTATTAGCTGCCAAAAAGGATATGGGAAAGCTAAATATTGCTCCAATAACTGTTCCCGCCCACGCAATAAATAAAGATTCAAAAACTTTTGGTATTATTCTATCAAATGCTTCTGAGCTTAAATCTAATGGAAACATAGCACCAACCAAAGTTGCAATTTGTGCTGGAGCATTAAGTATTCTATCTAGAGTTATTTCTAAACCTGATGCAGACCAGATTGCAGAAACGACAATCAAACTAGTTAATGAATACTTAAATATTCTTTGATTTAATGGCTGCTTTGGAACTTTCACAATATTTTTCTTCTTAACCAAACACTAAATTGTTCTATCAATATGACAACAACAAGAATAAGAACAATTATCGGTGAGATTCTGTCAAATCTAAGAAAAATTCTTTGTGTTTCAATTATTCTTCCAACACCACCAGCACCAACTAATCCTAGAATCACACTTGCTCTAATGCATAATTCAAATATATATAAAAAATAAGCAGTAAAGTTTGGCAGTACTTGTGGCAAAGCAGACGTAAATACAGATTGATTATGTGATGCACCAGTAGCTTTTGCAGCTTCCATAGGACCGGGATCAATGCTATCTATTGTTTCTGATAATAATTTACCCATTATCGCGAGTGAAAACATTAATAATGCAAGAACACCAGCAAATGGTCCAATGCCTACAGCAACAGTAAAAATCATAGCCCAGAATAAATCAGGAATTGTTCTCACTAGATTTAAAAATGACTTGTATACGAAATAGGAATATTTATTTAGATTTGTAGCTCTCGATGCATAAAAAGATAATGGCAAAGCAATTGCACAACCTACAATACTTGCCAATATAGCAATTTGTATAGTCTCTATCAATGCCTCTGATGAATTTTCCCAAGCCCATGCCCATTTAGGATCAAATAAAGGATCAGTGACGAGATATCTGTTTGACAAGTTATTTTTAAAGTCTTCAAAATTAAAGCCTATCTGAAGAAATGAAAATATTGAAAAAAGTATTCCAGTCGGTATTCCTATTAAAACTAATAATGAAGGATTTGGTTTTTTGGGATAATTAATCATTACCTATTAAATCTGATTGTTTGATTGATCTTCCATAAATATTTTCAAAGTCTTCATCTGAAACGTCGTCAACTTTGCCATCATAAACTAGTTCACCATCACGTAAACCAATAAGTCTGTCTCCAAATTCTTTAGCTAAATCAAGAAAATGTAAATTTACAATTGTTGTAATTCCAAGCTCTTTATTTATTTTTTTAAGATAACTCATTACAACTCTTGATGTGATTGGATCAAGCGAAGCAACAGGTTCATCTGCAAGCATTACTTTTGGTTTTTGAGACAAAGCCCTGGCAATACCTACTCTTTGTTGTTGTCCACCGGAGAGATTAGAAGCTCTCACATATGCTTTTTCAAGAATCTCAACTTGATTTAATGCTTCAAATGCCATTTGTTTTTGATCTTTTGGCCATAATCCAAAAATTGACCTTATAGTGGAGACTTTACTTAATCTACCTGTCAGTACATTTTTTAAAACTGTTGACCTATTTACTAGATTAAAAGTTTGAAATATCATACCAATTTCTGATCTAATTTGTTTTAGTTGCTTTTTATTTGCATTAGTTATATCTTTGTTGTCCAAAAAGACAACACCATTGCTTGGTTTGACTAAATTATTGATTGTTCGAAGTAGAGTTGATTTACCCGCTCCAGATAAGCCGACAATAATTAAAAAATCGCCTTCATTTATTTCTAGATCAAGATTTTTTAGCGCTTCTACGCCACCTGGATAGGTAACACTTACATTTTTGAATTTGATCATATAAAAATTTTAACCGGGCTGAAGAACAACCCGGTTAAAACTAAGATTTAATCGTCGTATAGACCGAATTCTTCCGCTGCTTCTCTTACAACGTCGAATTCAGAGTTAACTGCTGGCACTAAATCAGTCCAACCATAAATTTCATCCATTATGGCTAAACCTTCATCAGTGGCAATATATGCAGATAATATGTCATAAATTTGTTGTTTAATGTCTTCAGGTAGATCTGTTCTAACTGCTATGACATCATTAGGAATTTCTTCTGTAATAGCAAAAGCAATTACCTTTTCACCAACATCTGCATTTGTTTTTCTTAGAGTTCTTCTTGCATCATCATAAGTGACACCAAATTTTGCATCACCATTATACAATCCAGAAATAACTCCATCATGAGAACCAGCAAATCTTTGAACTATATCACTGGTGTAATCGATACCAGCTTTTTTCAATTGTAATGATGGATATAAATATCCAGATGTAGATCCTTCTTCAACGAAAAGAACTTCTTCACCAATCATTACAGATAAGTCAGCTTCACATGCAAGACCTGGACTAGTTGTAACACCATCTCTTACTTCAGGTATAAGTCCGTCATCTCCAAAACCCCATCCAACTTGTAATGCTTTAACATCTGGTGGTGTTGTTGCTGAACCTTCAACTAAGGTTGCAACTCCATCGATGTTTTCAAAAGCACCTATCACTGGTGTTGTTTCACAAATGCTTGCATCTGTTGTCCAGAACGTACCATGGTATGATCCAGAACCGAATCTTACAGATTTGGCAATCGCCTCAAATCTTGTAGGGAATGCGTTCATAGCTGTAACGTAACCCAATGTGGCAAATGCTCCAACATCTGCTTGACCGGATCCCATTGCAACTAATAATCCCGAATAGTCACTTGTAACAAAACCTTCAACTTCAATTCCTAATCCCTCTGATAAAACTTTCATCATCGGTTGAATATTGTCTAAAAGTTCTGCTTGCTCTGCACTTGGCACAAAACCGAAAACTATTTTATCTAGTACTTCAGCTGTAGTAGTAGCTGGTGCATCTAGGCTTTCTGTTTCTTCAACAACTGCAGGTTCTTCTACTGTTTCCTCTTCTGCAGTACCGCAAGCAGCAAACACAAGAGAGAGACATAATAGAATTAAAATTGTTTTTTTCACAATTTCCTCCGCTTGATTACACTCTCATCATACAATTTATGACAGAAACTGCTCGGGTATTAAGTTAAATTTTTGTAAATTTATAAGTCGTTTGGAACGTATCCATATTCTCTTGAAAGAATATTTCCATCTGTATCAATAATTAAAGAAATTGGTTGACCAATAATTTTTAAATCATCTCTCATTTCAGATGTAGAAAAACCAATTGTGATTTCGCCTTTTAGATTTTCTGAAACCCAAGTCATAGTGGAATCTACATCACTATGGGCTAATGCGATTACATCATAGTTTTGGCTAACTGCTGCTAGATTAGCTTCTAAGAGAGGCAACTCCTCTCTACAAATTCCTCAATAATCAGCCCAGAAAACAACAAGTGTTTTCTTATTAGTTAGGTCTTCGTTTACTAAATTTCCATTTGCATCTTCATATACAAGTTGTTCAATTGATGATGCCGCTGCACTTTGTGTTGGTTCATCTGTGGCAGAATCAGATCCTGACGAACAAAAAGATAGTAAAAGTAAAAGTATGAATGCTTTTCTCATACATTTATCATAGTTATATTTAAATTAAACATTGCTAACCTAAAAATATGAAAATTGGTTTCTTAACAATTGGTACGGAAATACTACTAGGGGATACAGTCAATACAAACCTAACGAACCTTGGTAAACGCTTATATGAAAATGGATTTAAATTAGATAAAGATATTACAATTTCAGATCAGCAAGATGAAATTCATAATGCACTTAATTTTTTACTTAAAGATTGTGATGTTGTTATCACTTCAGGAGGTCTTGGTCCAACAGAAGATGATATAACAAAGGAAACAATTTCTGAATCTTTATCAATGGAACTTGAGCTAGATAATGATCATCTAGAGTGGATGAAAGAACGTTGGAAAGCTCGTGGGTTAATTATGCCTGATACAAATATAAAGCAAGCTTATATTCCAATTGGAAGTGAAAAACTCACCAACACTCAGGGAACAGCACCTGGTATAAAAATTAATCATGATAATAAATTCATTTTTATCTTTCCAGGACCGCCAAGAGAATTTATACCTCTTGTTGAGGATGAGTTGATCCCTTTTCTAAGTAAAAATTATGAAAAAGAAAATACAGAATATCAATTTGTTATGTTTTTCAATCAAGCAGAATCATCATTGGCTGCTGAAATAAATAAATTTAAACCAGAAGGATTAGATATTGCTTATCTTGCAAGTAAAGGGATCATTAAATTACGATTTGATAAAAACTCTGTCTCAAATGATCAATCTGATATGTTTCTGCAAAAAATAGATGAAACGTTTGAAGATGATATTTTATCTTACGAAAATATAACAGTCGAAAAAGTACTTGGAAATTTAATTACTGATTCAAAGCTTCAAATCTCTTTTGTTGAAAGCATCACTGGGGGTTTGATTTCCTCATTGCTTGTTAAGAATCCAGGGATAAGTAAATATTTTATTGGATCTGACATTGTTTATACAAATGAGTCAAAAAAAATATTATTAAACGATGAAAATATTAATTTTGAAGATTGGGAAGAGTTAACGTATAACCTAACCGAATCCTCATTAAATAAATATAAATCTAATATAGCTCTTACAATTTTAGGAGAGGCAGGACCAATATCATCTAGTCAATATCCTGTAGGAACAATCTTTATTTGTATTTCAAATGGAAAGAAAACATTTATTTCAGACCATAAAATGAATGGAAATAGAGCCGAAATCTTAGAAAGAGCAGCAAATAAAGCTCAATGGGAATTGATTAAATTCATAAAAAACTTGTATTAGAACAAATGTTCTAGTAAAATTGTCTTACTTAGATGTTTTAATATAAATTAATTATTGTTAATTAAGGAGAAAAAATGGATAAAGACAGGGCAAAAAAACTAGATACAGTTTTTGATCAAATAGAAAAACAATTCGGTGAAGGCTCGTTAATGAAGCTTGGTGCCGATAACATCAAAAAAATACCAGCTATTTCGACAGGAGCACTCTCAATTGATTTAGCTTTAGGTATCGGCGGAGTTCCAAAAGGTAGAGTTATTGAAATTTATGGACCTGAAGCTTCAGGTAAAACAACATTATCTCTCCATGTTGCAGCTGAAGCACAGAAAGCAGGGGGTGTGGCAGCATTTATTGATGCTGAACATGCTCTTGATCCGGTATATGCGAGAGCATTAGGTGTTGATGTTGATGAACTACTTGTTTCTCAGCCAGATACTGGTGAACAAGCGCTTGAAATTGCAGACATGTTAATTCAATCTGGAGGTGTAGATTTAGTAGTCATTGACTCTGTTGCAGCATTAGTTCCAAAAGCTGAGATTGAAGGCGAAATGGGAGACACTCATGTTGGTCTCCAGGCTCGATTGATGTCTCAAGCTTTGCGTAAATTAACTGGTTCAATCAATAAATCTGGTACAACTGTGATCTTTATTAATCAAATCCGTGAAAAAATTGGTGTTATGTGGGGATCTCCTGAAACAACCAGTGGTGGTAGAGCTCTTAAATTCTACTCATCTGTAAGGATTGATGTAAGAAGAATAGAAACGTTAAAGGTTGGACCAGAACAAATAGGAAACCGAGTAAGAGCCAAGATAGTTAAAAATAAAGTCGCTCCACCATTTAAGGAAGCAGAGTTTGATATTATGTTTGGCCAAGGTATATCCAGAGAAGGTAGCCTTTTAGATGTTGCAGTTGAGCACGGTATTGCTAGAAAAGCAGGAGCTTGGTTTACATATGATGAAGTACAACTTGGTCAAGGTAAAGAGAATTCTAAGCGTTTTTTAAGAGAGAATCCTGACCTTGCTTTACAGCTAGAAACAGATGTCTATAAAGCTGTAGGTCTTATTGAATCAGATGAAGTTGAGGTTGTAGAAGATGAAACAACTGAAAATGAAGATGAATCTGCTAAAGAGACTAAAAACAAAAAATAACTTAATTTTCCTTATAATTTTTTTATAATTTGTTATGTGAAAACTTCTATACATATAGAAAATAAAATCAGACCAAAAGCATCTAGGAATGGTCTTAAATATCATATAAAAACTTTTGGTTGTCAGATGAATGAGCATGACTCAGAAAAAATAGCTGGAATATTTAACAATGATGGTATGACAAAATCTGATGATATTGATAATGCTGATGTACTTTTTGTTAATACATGCACAATCAGAGAAAATGCGGATGATAAATTATATGGAACATTAGGTCATTTAAAAAAATGGAAATCACTTGCACCAAATAGACGATTACTTGTTGGTGGTTGCGCAGCGCAAAAAGATAAAGAATTAGTTCGAGAAAGAGCACCTTGGGTAGACGTTGTTATTGGAACACACAATACGACAGACATTATTAATTTACTCAACCAAGCAGAAGACTGGGGTCCGATTACAGAGATTATTGAAGAAACAACAAATATTGAAACAGAAATCGCCGCTATAAGAGAGTCAAGTGTCAGTGCCTTTGTTACAATTCAAATTGGTTGCAACAACAGTTGTACATTTTGTATCGTACCTTCTGTAAGAGGTGTAGAGATAAGTCGAAGACCCTCAGACATTATCAATGAAATTAAAAGTCTTGCTCATGATGGAGTTAAAGAAATAACATTGCTTGGTCAAAATGTAAATTCTTACGGTAGAGATTTAATGATCAATAATAGGAGAAAACCATATTTCACTGAACTTCTTTACAAAATTCACGATATTGAAGGTATTGAACGTATTAGATTTACATCACCACATCCCAAAGATTTTAAAATAGAAACATTAAAAGCCGTTGCAGAATTACCAAAAGTAGCGAATCAAATTCATATTCCACTTCAAAGTGGTAGTAATAAAATATTATCTTCAATGCATAGAGGTTATAACCAAAAGAGATTCCTTGAAAAAATAGATTTAATTAAATCATTAATTCCTAATGTCTCCATATCATCTGATATTATTGTTGGCTTTCCTGGTGAAAGCGAGGACGACTTTCAACAAACAATGGATGTAGTTAATTACGCTGAATTTGATTTGATCTATATGTTTAAATTTTCACCTAGACCTGGAACAGTTGCATCCGATTATGTCGATAAATTTGTTGAAAAAGACCTTATTGATGATAGATTTATGAGATTAAAAGTTAGACAAACTGAAATCAGCGAAAAAAGGTATAAAAGATACCAAAATACGAAACAAACGATGCTTGTAGAGAAAGTTTCAAAAAAAGATAATAATATTTTGACTGGTCGTATTGAAGGTGGTCACATAGTACATTTGGAATCTAGTAATGAAAATATTGGGAAACTTTTAAATGTGAACATATATGATTCCACACCTTTTTTCTTGAAAGCCACTTTGTAATCTTGCTTTATTTTCTTACAGGGATTACTGCATCAGGAAAATCAAGACTTGCTCACGAACTTGCTATCGAAAGAAGCTTTGATATAATTTCTCTTGATTCAATGGCAGTTTACAAAGGATTGGATATTCTTACTGCTAAACCAAATGATGTAATGAGATCACAGGTTTTATATTACGGTCTTGATATAGCTGAACCTGATCAAAATTTTTCTGTAGTAGATTATCTTAATTACTTAATCGAGATGGAAATTCCAGAAAAATCATTTAAAAAAGATTATCTAGTTGTTGGTGGTACCGGTTTATATTTTCGTTCACTAATTAATAGTTTTGAGTTTAGACCTACTGATCCAGCTATACGATCTGAATTAGAACAATTGAATGTTGATCAATTACTAAAGTTCCATGAAATGTATGAAATTAAAACACCTGATGTTGAAATTAATAAAAGAAGACTTATACGTAATATAGAAGATTCAATTTTAGAAGATGTAAAGTATGTTTTCCCACCAATAAACATTCCAGAAAATATTGTTGGGATATTTTGGAATCATCCTGATTATAAAAACAGAATTAGTAAGCGTACCGATGAAATGATACAACAGGGTGTCATAGATGAGATGAATGCTATTTCTAATCCTTCTAAAACTGTATTACAAGCTATAGGAATGAATTTAAGTAATGACCTTGCTGAAAATATTAATTTAAAAACTAACAGGTTAGCTAAAAAACAACTTACATGGTTTAAACAAGAAGATAGAATAAAAATTGTTGACACCGATGATGAAAAAGTTATTCGTAAAGAGATGGAAAAGATTATAGATGGTAAATGAATCTTATATGTCAGGAACAGGCAATGATTTTTTATGTACTGAGTATGACCGGGACTTGTCAGATATAGAAATTATTTCGATTGTAAGTGATTCACTTTTTCCTATTGATGGAGTCATATTGGTAGAGTGTATAGATAATTCAACAGTGAAAATGCACTATTTTAATAATGATGGAACTCCTGCTGAACTGTGTGTAAATGGTGTACGTTGTACAGCAAAATATGCAGTAGACAATAACTTAGTGAATACTAAAAATTTAATTGTTAAAGCTCCAGTTGGTGATATAAAGGCTTTTGTAGAAAATGATTATGTAAAAATTGAGGCACCTCTTCCTACGACTGGTGAGAGTATCGAAATTGATAACTATATATGTACCACTAGTGAAGTTGGAAATCCTCATCTTATGGTTGAAGTAGATGATGTAGAGAAATTTGATCTCGATAAATTTTCAATAAATGCCAGAAAGCTAGAAGTATTTTCTAATGGTGTAAATATTGAAATCTTTTCAGTTGTTGAACGAAAATTTATTTACGCAAGAGTAAACGAAAGGGGAGTTGGCGAAACAGATGCTTGTGGATCTGGAGCTTTAGCTTTGTTTACTTATTTAAGAGAAATTAATAAAGTTGATGATGATGCAGTCGTTTTATATCCTGGTGGAGAACTCGAACTGTCTTATGAAAAAGAAAAGTTGTATCTAAAAGGTGAAGTTACATATCTCTAATTAACGAAACAACTTTTCCTATAGGTTGTATATTTTCATTAACTGGAATTTTTTCATAGTTTTTATTTGCAGGCACTAAATATTGTCTACCCTGAATATTTTTGAGAAATTTAATAGTACCTTCTGAATTATTTATAAGAAATGCACCTATATCACCATTTTTAATTGGCTCATTTTTATTAATAATAACTAAATCTTTTTCATGAATCCCCTCATCGATCATCGAATCTCCTGAAACTGATAAAGCAAATAGATCAGATTTTTCATCAGTATCTGGATAATTCACAGTTCCAATAACGTTTTCTTCAGCCATGAGTAAAGAACCTGCAGCAATTTCTCCTAGTATCGGAATTTTTTTATTTGATAGCTGGTTGTTTACTGTCAATGCACGAGATTTTTTATAGTTTTTTTGGAGTAATCCCGATTGGATTAGTTTTTCAAGGTGATATTGGACTGTACTTGTTGATTTAAGACTTACTCCTTCGCAAATTTCTCTTACTGATGGGGCATATCCATTTTTTTCGATAAATATATTTATAAAATTTAAAATATTTTTTTGTTTTTCAGAAACCATAATTATATATTAGTACATATGTTCGAGTAAAAAAAGTGTCATACACGGTTTTTAATATATTTTTATGAAAGAAAAGTTGATATTATTTACATTTTTGACAATATTTTCACTAATTACAACACCAATAATTAAAAATAATTCCTTAATTACCCCAACAAACAATCGACTTATTACATATCAGGTCCAGAAAGGTGACTCCCTTTGGGATATAGCTTTAAAGTATGATTCAAATGATATTGAAAATTTCTTATTTGAGGCAAAAAAATTAAACAATCTTGATAATTCGACTATTTTTGAAGACCAAATATTAATAATTCCTTAAATTATTTGTTAGAAATTTTTAAGATTTCTATAATACACAATATATGGTATGTCCTTTTTGCAACGCAGAAGATACTGCAGTTGTAGATTCAAGAAAAAATGTTGATGGTGACGCTATAAGGAGGCGTAGACAGTGTTCTGTGTGCAATACAAGGTTCACAACATACGAAAAATCAGAAATTGAACTCATCGTAAAGAAAAGAAATGGTAATTTAGAAGAATTTCAGTACGAAAAGCTATTCAGTGGTGTAGAAAATGCTTTTGGAGGACAAGAATTAAGTGATAAAAAATTAAAAAACCTTGTTGAAACTATATATATAGATCTAAAGAATCATGGGAAAAAAATTGAAAGCAAAATTATCGGTGAAACTGTTCTTTCACACTTAAAAGACATTAATGAAGTAGCATATCTACGATTTGCATCAGTTTATAAGGAATTTTCAGCTGTCTCAGACTTTGAAAAAGAAGCTGCGGAATTAAATTAGGGTAAAATTTCTATATTTTCTAATATTTTCGAATAATTATCGTTAAAAATCTTTAATGAAGAATTAAAAAAGGCTGTTTCTGTTTCTTTATTTAGTTCGATGGCACTTATTAATGTTAAAGCAACTTCATTTTCGTTATTTCTTAAAGATGCAACTAATCGGCCATGAAGGTCTTGAGCTGTAGCTAAAGCAGAATTAACGACTTCTTTATGATCTCTAAATTCTTCTAGATCAGGTAATGTCTCACCATTTAAATTACTTTTTGCACCAATTAATGACAATTCAGTGGCAAGTGTATCGATATTTGTATCTTCATCTATTTGAAGAATATCATCGTAAATAAGGATTTCTGAATGCATAATTCTATAAGTAAATAATTGATCGAGCTTATTAACAATATCAAAAAGTGTATCTAATGATGCAGAGACAGTTTCTGAGTCTGGAATATCTCTATTTTCTAAATTTTCTTGATATTGCAGTAAGGAAGTTTCAATAATCTGTAAATTTGCGCTGGCATTTGATACGTCATAACGGGAATAAAAAGGATTAGTTGCAACATCTAATAATTGAGGGATTTGACCAATATTATTATTCGTATTCTCTGTAATTGAAACAGCAATAGTTTCATTTTGAATATTATTATTTCGCATATTAATAAAAAACACTGATACAAAACTTATGATGCTTATTGTAGCTATTACTAACAGTGTTGGAACAACCCACTGTCTTCTCATTTCTAAATCTGTCCAAATTTTCTTTATTTGTGAAGTTATGTTTAATGGAACAAACGTCTGAGTGTCTGGATTAGATTCTTCAATTTCAGGTGTATCAAAAATATTCTCTTTCGTCGTAACAAGTTCTCGACCTATTTCTATAGATTCAATCTCTTCATCTACGATCTCAAATTCATTGGTAATTCTTAAATTATCCATCTCTTTAATAATGTCTGGTGTTTGGATAATTGTTGTATCAGCTTCAAAACCGAGTACATCAAGAATTTTGATTTTATTTGAGGATTTCGCTTTCCTTATAAAAAGATAATCTCTAATATTCATCAATGAAAGGTTACCATTGAATAAAAATATTGAGATAGAAATACAACTTATAAACCCAAATGGAAAAGTACCTTCACAAAAGTATTCGTCCGATATCGGCTATGACATTAGTGCCTCTGATGACGTCACATTAAAATCTAGTGAAGTCACTCTCGTTAATACTGGAATTGCAATAAATCTTCCACAACAATGTGCAGGTTTTGTTTTACCACGATCTGGACTCTCAACGAAACATAAAATTACTCTTATAAATAGTCCTGGATTAATTGACCCAGGCTATACAGGTGAACTATTAGTGCCATTAATAAATCATGGAGTCAAAGACTACGAGATAAAAGCTGGTGATAGAATTGCTCAACTCGTTCTTGTTAATACACATGGTGTTGATTTTAAAGTAGTCGATTCATTGCCAGAGACAGATAGATCATCTGGTGGTTTTGGATCCACTGATTAATTTCTTTTTAAAAAACTCAGATATAAACTATCATTAATTTATTGCGGAAGTAGCTCAGCTGGTAGAGCGTAACCTTGCCAAGGTTAAGGCCGCGGGTTCGAACCCCGTCTTCCGCTCACGGCGACGTGGCGGAGTGGCTACGCAGAGGTCTGCAAAACCTTGTACACCGGTTCGATTCCGGTCGTCGCCTCAAATAAATATGATTGCTATTACTGGTGCCGGAGAATATTTAGACACTATTCGTCCTTACGACAAAGTGTTATTAGATAAATTAGATGAAGAACCTTATGTAATATCATTTCCCACTGCAGCAGGTCTTGAAAGTGATGAGAGAATCCAATACTGGCTAAATTTAGCTGATGAACATTTTGAAAAATTAGGCGTACAACATAAATCTCTAAGAGCCCTTAATGTAACCGATTTCAACAAACCTGAGATTATAGCTGAGATCGAGAAAGCAAATTTTATATATTTTTCTGGTGGAAACCCGAATCATCTTTATGAGACACTTAGCAATTCTTTAGCTCTGGAAAAGATAATAGCTATTCATAATAATGGTGGTATTCTGGCTGGCTGCAGTGCAGGAGCAATGATTATGGGTGAGAAAATGAATAAGGGTAGAGGTTTTGGTTTTTTTAAAAACTCTATGGTTTTACCTCACTGGAATGAAGTATTGTACAAAGCAATACTTACCTCATCTAAACAGATTCATAAATCAAAATATAAAATTCTTGGATTAGAAATGAATACGTATCTCGTACTCAATGGTGATAAGTTAGAGATTATAGGTGACCAAGAAGTGCATATTATGCACAAGAAAGATGAGCAATCATTCAAGAATGGCGACATATTAGAATTATCAGTATTGGATTTTTAAATGTGTGGACGATATTACTTATCAATTGATCTTGGCAACTTATCTTTTGTAGATAATCTCAGCAATTATAATTTTGAAGATAACTTCAATATTGCACCACAGGCCAGTGTCCCGGTTGTAATTGATAATAGTTTAGTAAATTGTACTTGGGGTTATTATCCACAGTGGTTGAAAGACCAAAGTAATTCTAAGCCATTGTTTAATACGAGATTTGAGTCATTACTGGAGAAGAAAACATTTATATCTGCATTTAAGAAGAGTAGATGCTTAGTACCAATATCTGGCTGGTATGAATGGAAAGTAATTGACGATGCAAAACAACCATTTTTCTTTAAAAATATAGATAATGAAAATATGTTTGCCGCAGGATTATATTGGCAGAGATCAGATGGAACTATAGAGTTTACGATCATAACAACTGCTGCACCGATAGAAATTAATGAAGTACATGACCGCTCACCTTTAATTCTTGATGATGTATCTATGGGTATTTGGTTATCAGACGAAAACCCAGAAAATATTCATGAAAATATCTCACATGATTTTGGTAGCACCATTGAATACTATCAAGTGACAAGATCAGTTAATAATCCAAAGAACAATAATGCATCGCTTATTGAGGAATTCAACGAGGTTCCTTTTTAATGAATAGTCAGTCACCAATTTATTCACTGAAGTTTACGATCTCTTGGATAATTGTTTATGGTGCAATAGTTTTTCTTCTTTTTCAAATTATCAATTTCTTTATTGCTCTCTATCTCGGCCTTTGGGTTTTAAATTTAATAATTGAGTTAACAGAGAGATTGTTTCTTCGATTTGGTAAAAGAATCGTTACTGTAGAGAAATAATCATTCTACAAATTTGATTTATACTGCTATATTTTTTTATACGGGAGATTAGCTCAGTCTGGCAGAGCACTTGCTCGACACGCAAGGGGTCACAAGTTCAAATCTTGTATCTCCCACAAATATGAACAAATCTTTTTTGATATTATTATCTTTGTTTATTTCATTTTGCACTGTAGGTTCAGATGAAAGCACAACAATAAATTCAGATGATTCAACATCAGAAGCTTCTGAAATTACTAACAACCAGACAGTTAATAATATTGATGGAGATATCAAGTATTTTATCGCTTCAACTGTTTCTAATGAACATGAGGAAATGTTAAAAGAATGGGTCAAAAGAGCTGAACGGCTTTATTTTTCAAGATCTAGTGCAATTGTTGACAATCTTTATCCAATTTATATTGTTCAATTAGATCGAGATAACGCTCAATCAGCTTCCGAGCTAGAGGAAATTTTTTGTCAATTTCTAGAAGATGAACATAAGAAGCCACTTAGATGGGATGGCTATGACGCTAGTAGATGTGCTGATAATAAATGGTCTCAAGAGGAATATGAAAGAGATGGATTTTTTGTACAACCAAATGGTGATGTTGCTGGTTCAGCCATAATGAGTATTAGACAACGAGATGGATATTCATTATTTTTAAGCCGAACACATGACTTACCAGAACATGCCTCATCGATGGGTTTTGTTACCCTACACGAGATGTTCCACATATTTCAAAATTCACACATAACTTCTACAGATGATTACGACGAACAAAGAATCATCAATGGAAGAAAATCAGGTGATAATCCAGATCATGACGTACCTTGGTGGCATGAGGGTGTTACGGTATATTTCAGTTATATAGATTATGCTCGTGAGACAAACGATCCATCTTGGTTTAAAGATGAAATGGAATGTACATTGTTTTGTGAATATGATATGTATGGCAATAAAAGTAGATTGCAAGTTTACAAGGAATCTGGAATAAAATTAAATAATATAAGATATGATGAAAATCCAGAACCAGTAGATTCACAAATTGGTTATGAAGTAGGTGCATGGTTCGTTGCATATCTTGTTCAAGAACACGGTGAAGAAAAAGTTCTCAACATTTATTCTCTGCTTGATGAGTACGGATTTGAAGAAGCATTCATAATGCAATTTGGAAATGACTACAAATCATATCTTGTGGAATTTGATAAATTTTTAGATTTACCTAAAGAGAATATTTTAAATATCTTGCAGAGTAATTAATTATTTGTAATTTCTAGAACCTGATTACTAAGACTTTTTAAATTTTTATTTTGGTAATTCATCAACCAAACACAGATATATAAAATACCAACTAATAAAAACAATAAAGCATAACCTCTTCCAGGCCCTGTTCCAATGATTGGTGAAAGCAATTCTATGTTGTCTGGATAAAATGAAAACTCTAAATAATCTCCTAGAGGTCCAGCAATAAGTACACCAATTGGGCGTAACATTTGGGCAATGGTTCCACGAAGTGCTAATGCTCGACCTCTAATATTTTTGTCTGTTATAGCTAGCCATGCGCCTGAAGAAATTGTATATTGCACAGTTCCGCTTACGCCGCTAATTATTCCATATATGCAAAGAAGGAGGATACTTGGTCGAAGTGAGCCAAATATTAAACTAACACCACCTAACAGTCCACATTGTATAGCTAGCTTTAAGTTTCCCTGAAGGTGTTCTGAGTTACGTAGAGAAATAATTGAACCAATCAGAAATGCTAATCCTATGGTTGACTCAATTATTCCAAGACCTCTCGCATCTGAAAAAGTTAAAACCATTGGTGGTAAAAGAACAGTTGTAAAACCCCACAAAAAATTGGAAATGCTCAGAATAGAGACAAGTGTTAGTAATCCTTTTTGATTTTTTAACCATACATATGCTTCTTTTAAGTCAAAGTACACATTGTTGAAATTTAATTTATTGCTGTTTTCATTTTTTTCACTTTTGAAAAAAGAGATAGTTACAATCCCGAAAATACATGTAATAAGATCAACAAGAATTACTCCAGGCAGGCCGAAATACGAATAAATTAATGCTCCACCAATTGGCCCAAGCAAAACAGAAAATGCCTCAGCACTTTCGAACAATGCAGAGATTTTTGTAACATGTTGTTTTTTTACAACATCTCCAAGATAGGCACTCCAAGTTGTCCAATGAGCTATTTCAAATATCCCAAATGCTAACGCAAATGGAATGAGCATTATGAGTGTTAATTTATCGTTTATTGCAAAGTAGCCAATAAGACACATTAAAAATGCAATTATAAGATCAAAACTTATAATTAATTGTTTTCTTGGAAATCTATCAGCGAGAACACCTCCAAATGGTCCAGTGATAACTCCGACTATGCCTACAGTAAACAATATTGAAGATAATGCACTTGCTTTGCCTGTTGTTTCAAATATCCAGACACCAATCGCAAAAAAAGACATTGCCGATCCTGTCCATGATAAAGTTTGACCAAACCAGAGAATATAAATTTTTTTACTCATGATAAGGTCCTTAAGCCTATTTAGTCAGCGTATTTCTCTGCACCCATAAAATGAATTGAGACATAATCCTCGTCTCCAACAACCCAGCTATCGTGTGGGGTATTTGACACATAAAATATATCTCCAGGACCAATTATCTTTGGCTCTTCATTTTCAAATGCAACTGTAGCATTTCCACTAATAACCATTCCTAAGTGTTCCGTCTCGCAAAACTCTGTTCCAGAAAGAGGGGAGACATCATCTGACCATTTCCACCCTTTATGATAAGTTGCCTTACCGATAGTCATATGTGGAAGATTTACTACTTCATATTTTCCTTTATCAAACTCTCTGACTTCATCAGGGTTTTCAAATCTTTTAATAATGTAATCATCCATCTGCTTATAATAATTCAATATGAATAAACAGACTCAAAATATCATAAACGTTTCGTTAACTCTTATCGCAATATATCTTTATAGTTTTACTGCAAACAATATAAAAACAGAAATACTTGGATTTAATTCTTTTAAATTCCTGATAAGCATTGCAGTATTAATCCAATTTTTAATTTTTTTACCTTCTTTTATATTTAAAACAGAAAAATTTTATGATCTTACAGGTAGTCTTACGTATATATCAGTAACAAGTTTTGCTTACTTTTCACTTGATAACCCTACGACAACTGATACGATACTTTATCTTTATGTCATTATTTGGGCTGGAAGACTTGGAATATTCCTCTTTAGAAGAATTAATAAAGTTGGTAAAGATGTACGATTTGATAAAGCTAAAAAGAAATTCTTTTGGTTCTTGCAGTACTGGATGGGACAAGCTGCATGGGTTGTATTCACCGCAGGCGCATCTGTCTTAGCCATTTTATCACCAGTAGAAACAGAGTTAGACATTATTGCATTTGTTGGAATATTTTTATGGTGGTCAGGGTTCTTAATTGAAGTTATCGCTGATTATCAAAAAAGAAAATTCAGAGAAACATCTGATCCAAAAACTGAGTTTATATCAAGTGGTCTCTGGGCAAGATCTCGACATCCAAACTATTTTGGGGAGATCACGCTTTGGATTGGTATGGCTGTATTATCTCTAAGTTCTTTATCTGGAATTGAGTATGTGACAGCTATTGTATCTCCAGTTTTTGTGTATTTACTCTTAAGAAAAGCAGAAGGTGTCCCTATGTTGGAGCGTATCGCTGAAGAGCGTTATGGTGATTTATCTGAATACCAACAGTACAAAGAAAACACCCCTGTATTAATGATGAAAATCTTTAAGTAAGTTTCTTAGTATTTAAATAACACTTAAGGTACTAATTCAGAAAATATGTAAAAATCTTTCTGATTGCTAGATCCATCTTCTTGATCAGTAGTTGAATTCCATGAAGGAGCTGTGATTGCCTGTCCAATAAACTCAACAAAACCTTTTTGATATGCGAAGTAAGCCCCTGGAACAATTCCACATGTAAATTGAGAATAATCAAAATAGTCTTCTACATCAACACTACTGTCACCGTTGTCATATTCACCGGTTAATGCAATGAGTGCAAACATGTAATCTTTGGCTAAATCATAATCACCCCACCAGGGATTAGCCCGAAACCTTACTTTTGTAGTGTTATTCCATTTTTTGCATTCTACGTCCAAAGAATATGTATTCGAACCATCAACATTTACGTAGTAACCATCAGGACAATCTATTGTATTAGAGGTGTTCTCGGTATAATAATCAGAATCTGAAAAACTAACATTAGTACCTGCTGTAAAACCTTTATGAGACTGCCATATAATTGATCCTCCATTAGGTACGGTGTAATTAGGACCGCTCACTGTTGCTCCGGCTGAAATAGTAGTTAAATCATTACTTGACCAAGTAGAACCGCCATTTGTAGAGTATCTGGTGACCACATATGCTGTTTCGCTTTCATTATTAGTAAAACTTAATGAGGAAATTCTTGTTCTAGAACCCTTACTACCAGCGCATGACGCCAAACTATGTGTGATGTCAATATCAGCTTGACAATCTAAGTTGAAATTTCTTGTAATAAATTCGGTATCATTCAATCCAGCTTGACTAGATGCTACTTTATACTGTCTTGAATTTGCACCATGAGTAGCAGTATAGGTACTAAAATTTCTAGTTTCACCTGGAGTTAACTGTGTGGGCGCAACCCCCATTGAGTTTTGATGCAAAATATAAATGGATTCACTTTCATTATTTGTGAAATAAGTTCCATATTGCCTAACTCCAGCGGTACTGTCATTGTAATAGCACGTTCCAGAATATGTTTCACCTGTTGTCATGTTTATGCTAGAAGGAAGAGTAGTTGTAGTAGTTGAAGTTGTTGCAGTAGGTGCTGGAGCTGGTGGTTCGGGAAGAGTTGTTGTGGTAGTTGTGGTAGTTGAAGTCGCATAAACGTCAATTATACAATATCCTAAATAGACACTTCCATCTCCTATGATCTCATTGTATTCATCAATAGGGTATGGTCCGAACTCATTACAATCACGGTCATAGACTATATACGTAGGCTCAGGAATAGTCGTAGAGGTAGTTGTAGAAGAAGTTGTTGTAGAAGAAGTTGTTGTAGTTGAAGTTGTTGTAGTTGAAGTTGTTGTAGAAGAAGTTGTAGAAGAGGTAGTTGATGGTGGTATCGTATTGTTTGGTGTTATCGCATTCAAATCATCGGTAAAATTTAATCTTTCCTGTTTTTCAACAACACTTTTTTTTGTGCTATTAGGATTTATAAAAGCACATGGAATATCCTTTTCCCAAGCAAAAATCTCTGTTGTCTTTTCAAATGTGCCAACTTTGTTTCGATATGTAAATTCATATTCGAAGCTTGAAATTGCATTTTTTTTGTTTTTAGCAACTTTTTGAATTCTAATTTTTAATTTATTATTCTTACCTCCTATTGATTTAAAATTTCCTCTTTTCCAGTCTTTCCATTTATTTCCATTAAATCTAAATCTTAATTTATACTCATACTCTTTAATATCACTGGTAAAAACTGCTTGATACTGAAATTTATTTTTACCTATGTTATTTCCTACAGTCATTGGTCTACAAAAAGAAGATTCCCTTACATTATCATCTGTTGGAATCTCATCTATTAATGATCCAAGAGTTGTTGTGGTTGTCGTTGTGGGGGCAAGAGTTGAAGTAGGTGCAGTAGGTTTTGGATTAACAGTATATATAAAACCAGCATCAAAAGCATCCTGTTCATTTCGACAAGTTAATACTGTATTTGCGTTTCCTTCTGAATCGTAAAGCGTGTAAGGTTGAAAATTTTCATCGTTACATTCTGGAATTGTTGTAGAAGTTGTTGTGCTGGTAGTCATTGTTGTGCTGGTAGATGTTGTTGAAATTGATTTATTGGATAGTGGTAAGTTAACAGATTCAACTTCAATTATTTCATCATTCTCATCTGTTATTAGCAATAAAATATTCAGATCTTCCTCAAAACAGCACTCGACAACATTTCCAATACTTTCATCAATTTCAATAATTAATAATTCTGATTCAGATTCAACTAATACAGCACCTTCTTCAATTGATTCATAAATTTCCCAATCTATTGTTAATTCTCCAACTTCATCTACAGAAGCGTCTATTTCACCAGATACAACTGACTGGGGATAGATAATAAAAAATAATATTGTTATAAAAAAAATTAAAAGTAACAGTGTTAGGTATTTTTTAAAAAAGAATATAAACCTTCTTTTTCTAAAATATCTAATGATTTCTCTAATTTCTTCGTCATTTAAAGTTGATAAATGTGATTTAACTTTTATATTTAAAAATTCTGCAGCCGAAAGGATTTCTTTTGATTTTTTATTTAATTTTTTAGCTAATTCAAATACTTTCATTTTTTGTGCGGTTATTGGAAAATTGACAAATTACATTCTAGTATTTCAAGTATCATATGAAAAAATCTTTAATTATTCTAATCATTCTCTTTGTAGCATGTGGAGGATCTCAAGGGAACATATCCGATATGACATATCAAGAACCATTTATATCTGATTCAATCCAGGAAATCGGTACATCCAGATCAATGGACATGTCTTCAGGTGATTACATTATTAAAACTGCCTATGGAACTATAGAAGTTTCATCATCCAATTTTCAAAATACAATAAATGAATTTGAGACATTAATTTTGACTTATAAAGGATCTATATCGAACACATACTTATCGACTAATTATCAAGGATTACAAAGTTATACAGTAACAGTAAATGTACCGGCAGAACAATTTGATAAATTTATAAGTGATATAGAGGATATATCAGAATTTAAAAATATCAGTATAAATGCAAATGATGTGGCGACATATGTGTTAAATATTGATTCTCGTCTCAACGCACTTATAAATGAAAAACAAGATCTTGAAGAGATAAAATCTAATGCATTATCTACGTCGGAAAAACTCGAGGTTCAGTCACAGTTGAGGTACATCAATCAGGAAATTGAAATTTTACAAGATCAAAAAGAGTTTTATGAAACATCTGTAAACTATTCAACACTTTCCTTAGAGATAAGGGAGGGTGCCGGAATCTCACTATTTTCCTGGAATTATTATGTTGAAAGAGCTCTGAGCTGGCTAGAGTCGCTAATTGGATATCTTGTATCTATCTCAATAGTTGGTATCCCAATCGTTATATTTATATATTCTGTAAGAAAATTTTTAATTAAGAGAAATAATATATAAACATAAAAGATATGAGTCAAAATATTGTCGAGACTGAATATCAACCTACAGTACCTATCAAGGGAATGTGTCATGAAGATTTCCAAAATGTAGCTGAAATATTTGCTGTAAATTTTGATAAATATTCTGAAATAGGTTCTTCATTATGCGTTATTGCTGATGGGGAAGTTACCGTAGATTTATTTACAGGTCATACAACAAACCAGAAACACGAAGAGTGGAACGAAAACACGTTAGCTGTTGCGTTTTCATGCACAAAAGCTGCTGTTGCTTTATGTGCTCATATTTTAATTGATAAAGGACTTCTTAATGCACAAGATAAAGTAACAAAGTATTGGCCTGAATATGGCAAAAATGGAAAAGAAGACACAACAGTAGAGATGATACTGAATCATTCAGCTGGATTACCTGCTTTAAAAACCAAAGTAAAAGATGGTGGCTTTTTAGATTGGGATTATGTAGTTAATTTATTGGAAAATGAAGAACCATTTTGGAAACCAGGTGAACAAACAGGTTATCACATGATGACAACAGGATGGTTAATAGGAGAGATTATACGAAGAATTTCTGGTAAATCTCTGGGTCAATTTTTCAAAGAAGAAATTAGTGATCTACTAAATCTTGAGTATTGGATTGGACTACCTGAGAGTGAAGATCAAAGAGTTGCTAAAGTTACTCCTTTCACATCTAGTCCATCAGATAAACCAAGTGCATTTGCCGATGCATTTAGAAATGATCTATCTTCTATGCAGAGACTATCACTTACAAATACCGGTGGCTACGATTACAACTCTCCAGCCACTTATAGATCCGAATTAGGGGGAGTTGGAGGTATAACTAATGCACGGTCCCTAGCTAAAATGATGTCTCCATTAGCACAAAACAATGAGAGAATTATTTCGAAAGAAGGAGTTAAGCGTTTAAGTCATTCCAATATTAGATCAGATATTGACAGTATGCTTTTACTTCCTACAAACTTTTCTGAAGGATTTATGTTAAATATGGACAATAGAGGAAATTTTGAAGGCGAAGGTGGATCTTTTTTAATTGGGAACAATGCGTTTGGTCACGTTGGCTTTGGTGGAAGTAGCGCAACTTTTGCTGACCCTGATTGTAAATTAGCTTTTGGTTACCTTGTAAACAAATTAGGTGGTGAATATTTAATTAATGAAAGAGGTCAAAGCCTAATTAATGAAGCATATAAATCAATAAGCTGATTTATCTTTAATCAGACAGACCCGCTAAAACCAATGACGATTTCAAATGTTAAAATTATCAATATGGAAGAGATTAAACCAGATAATAAAGACTTTAGAATTGCTGAATTACACGTTGAAGGATTATCTAACCCACAGATTGCTGTTGCATTAGGTATTAATAGATCTACTGTTTATAGAAGATTACAAACTCCACAATGTAAAGCCGTTGTAAATGAAATTCGAAATATATACCATAATTCATTAATTGCAAGATTGCACAATCTAGCTTCAAAAGTTATCACTGCTTATGAAAAAAAAGTTTTAGATGGAGATGTAACTGCTGGAGAATTAAACGGATTTTTAAGAGTATTATCTAATCTCTTTATAAAAGATACAACCATGTATGAATTTGAAAATCCAGAAATTGTAAGTTATGTACAATTTCAAAGAGATCTAGATGTTACACCTGTCGAAAGATTTAAGAATGGTGAGAAAGAACAATTTTAGGTATGGAAATCGGAATAGATTCATTCGCTAAAAAAACTCAAACTAATGACGGTGGGACAGTGGATGATGATGCAAAAGCAATGTCTGAATTAATTGAAAGAATTGTACATGCAGATAAAGTGGGACTTGATGTTTTTGGACTTGGAGAGCATCACAGAGAAGAATTCCTAGATTCAGCAGCTCATAATATACTTGCAGCAGCTGCGGCAAAAACAGACAATATAAAACTTACAAGTGCAGTGGCAGTTATCAGTGCAACAGATCCTGTCAGACTTTTTCAAAATTATGCAACCTTAGATCTTATTTCAAATGGAAGGGCCGGCATTGTCGCTGGTAGAGGTTCTTTTACCGAAGCTTTTCCTTTGTTTGGGTTAGATTTCGGTGACTATGATGATTTATACGCTGAGAAGCTTGATCTTTTGTTAAAAATTAGAGATGAAGAAAATGTTACTTGGTCTGGTAAATTTAGACCTCCTTTAGTTAACCAAATCGTATATCCAAGACCTGTACAGGATAAATTACCGATATGGGTTGGAGTTGGAGGAACACCTGCTTCTTTTGTTCGAGCAGGAACTCTTGGTTTACCATTAATGATCGCTGTTATTGGTGGTGAAACACATAGGTTTAGACCACTAGTAGATCTTTATTACGAGGCGGCAGAAAAAGCGGGACATGATAAATCAACTTTAAAGGTTGGATTACATTCTTTAGGTTTCGTTGCCAATTCTAAAGAGGAGGCTATTGAGAAATATTACCCTGGTTACAGAATCTGGTTCAATCAAATTGGTAAAGAACGAGGATGGCCACCCGTCACAATGGAGAGATTTGAAGAACAAATAGGCGATCTGGGTGCATATGTAATTGGAGGCCCCGAAGAAGTTGCAGATAAGTTAGTAAGACATAGTAAAGCTTTAGGAGGGTTATCACGTTTTACATTTCAGATAGACAATGCAGGTTTAAGTCACGATGATTTATTACAAACATTTACGCTTATTGGAGAAGTGGTAAAACCACTTGTTAATGAACGGATTCAATAAGAAAATTTAAATTATTCAATTGGATTTAATTATTAATTGTGTAATATTTGTTTAGGTAATAAGCCTGTTACCTCAAAAAAGAGTTCAGGAAACTGGACTCTTTTTTACGTGTTGAGACTATATTTTTAGCTAAGCCCACCTTTATATCTTTTAGATATTGGATTCATGGGTGCAAGACTTTCCATTAACTCATCAGATACATCACCAAGAACTGTCATTTTTTCAATATTTGCAATCTCTCGAAATTTTAAATTAACAGGTGTTCCCATTACTTTTCCAGCTAACCCTTGAAAATTTTCTGATTTCTCAAAAACCTCAACCAAAGTTCCTGTGTTGGAATCTTCATCAAGGAACCATTCAAACTTAATCAAACCTTCAGGATCGACACTATCAATAAACTGGCATTGTTCATTCAATATGAAATCTGTAAACATGTCTCTGTCATCGAATGACACATCAATAATTACTGTTATGTTTCCACTGTTATTATGTAATTGCATTTTTCTCCTTTTATTTTTATTTAATTATAGAACTTGCTGTATCAACCCTAATGTCATGTGAAGCTTTCCAACTTTCACCAGTATTAACAATTGCTGATATAGGTCCATAGCTATTTTGCAAATCGTTAAGTTGATTTACTTTATGACCTCTCTTAATTAGATCATTAATAATTTTTTCATCTATCCCAGGTTCAATATTTAGTTCAGATACTGATTCTTTTCCGAATTCATCAATATTCCATCTAGGAGAGATCATTGCATGTTCTAAATTTTCATTTTTAAGTATTTTTAAAATGAAATGGCTTAATAGTTGTGGTTGATACCTTCCACCTCTTGTACCTATGACCATATCAAGATTTCCATCTACACTCCACATAGTTGGGGATAATGTATGAAGTGGTTTTCTTCCTGGCTTTAATGAGTTTGGATGATTCTGTATTAGATTAAATCCTGCCCCTCTATTGTGTAAAAAGAATCCTAAATCATCAACACCAATAGTGCTACCAATCCCATGAAAATTAGATTGAATTAGTGAGACTGCATTCCCATCATTATCTTTAGTGCACATGTATGCCGTTCCACCACCTAGTTCTTTTGGCTGACCGAATACTGATGTCGTATCTTTATTTATCAGTTTTGAAAGATTTTTAAGATATTCAAGATCAAGACCATTAAATTGATCAATATTTTCACCATAATCATACGTCAGGTCATCTCGATCAGATGCAATTGCTCTATATGATTCAACAAGTGTATGAAAGTCAATATAATCTGATCCATCATCTAGGAGCTCATAAATTTTTAATGTTCCAAGTGTTAGATAACTTTGTGTATGAGGGGGAGTAACCCAGCCTGTTTTGCCGTAGATATCTATCGATAAAGGTTCAATCCACTTTGATTCAAAAGATCTCAAATCGTCTTCAGTAATTACATGATTAAGCGTTTCTGAAATTTTCTTTGCAACTGATCCTCTATAAAAATATTCAGGGCCATCGATACTTAAACGTTTTAAAGTTTTACCAAGTAAGCTTCTTTTAATAATTGCTCCAATTTCTGGTGACTCACCATCAGGAAATAATTCGGTACCAGATTCCTGTTTAATTAATGTATCTTTATGAAATGAAAGAGAATGATGTAGTTCAGTTGAAACTTTGAAACCTTCATCACATATCTTAATTGCATGACTAAAAATATTATCAATACTTAACTTCCCAAATCGTTCATGCATACTAAACCAGCCTTTAACAGCTCCCGGAACAGTTACCGACATTGGGTGATCCAAAGGAATACTTTTTTGTGTAGATAATTGTGAAATATCTACATTTGAACCAGCATATCCTGAAGAATCTAAACAAAAAGGAATTTTCTCACCATTAATCCAAATTAATGAAAATAAATCACCACCTATTCCACAAGTCTCAGGTGCTACGACTCCTTGGACAATATTGGTACCGATTGCTGCATCAATAGCGTTCCCACCATTTTGAAGAATTTCTATTCCGGCATTAGTTGAAAGATAATGTGGAGAAACTACGATATTAGACATTAGTTAAAGTATCTATAAAATGCTAAGACAATAAATGATCCCCATATTATTTTCTCAAATCGTTTCGAAACCCAGAGTCTGCCATATGATTTGTGAAAACCAAATAATAAAAAAAATCTTTTTATGAATGTGCTCATTCTTTATTTAGCTCGTTAATTAACTTATCTAATTCACCATCATCCATAGATATAGTGTGTTCAGAATTTGGATAGCTACTATTCTGTACATCAGTTTTAAATGCTTTGATTGCTTTACTTCTTTCTTGATTTAATTTATTTAAAATTTTATTACCATCGCCCCATGATTTTGCATGTCTAGGCATTTTTATTTCTTTTGTTTCACCAACAATGTCTTCAAAGAATAAAAATATAACATCACCACCAGAACCTGCTCCAAGTGAATTTAATACAAGATTGGTATGTTTACTTATTTCAATCAAAGCGTCTTCTGCAACACATTCAACTTCAGCTCCAAATGCTCCTGCATTCTCAAGATCTTTTAAATCTTTTAGTATTCCAAGCGCTTCATCTACTGTTTTCCCGACAGTCCTTATCCCACCAAATTTTGTAGCATTCGATGGAACCATACCTACATGACCTTGAACATGCATACCTTCATTTGCTAACATCTCAACTATTTCTGGACTACGTGGTGTTAATACCGAATCAGCACCTTTCATTGCTACTTCAATTGCGCCTTTTAATATATCCTCTTTTGTTATAAATCTTCCAGCAAATAAAGCTGCTGTAATAAATGTATTAGGAGCACCACTTCTTACATCCTCATATGCATCACTTCCAGTGATAATCATGTCAATATTTTGGTCAGAAAGGATTTCCGCTTCTTCTTTATTTTGTGCAGTCACCTGTGTCATTTTTATACCATTTTTTTTATTTTCTATGATGTCCCCAATAGTTATATTTCTTTGAACTTGTTCATGACCATAGGTGTAAATTCTTTTCATAGCTACATTGTAGATTCAAGCTATCTTGAGGTTCAAATTTTAAACGTAAATCATAGTGATAACATATATGTATGAAGATTTACTTACAGGCAAGAGGTAACTATCAAACATTACTTGACTTATCAACATGGTGCGAAAGTAATAACATAGAACGTATCGGATTGCCAGATCATTACATCGTGGGTAAGCAACGAAAAGATAAAGATGAACCAGCACCAGCATTAGATTTATTAACCGCAATAGCTGGCTTAGTACGCGATACAGAGTCAATGATATATTCCGTTTTAGTATCTCCAATTACATTTAGACACCCAAGTGTTCTTCTTAAAATGGCTACGACAATTAATGAGATGGCAAAAAAAAGACTTAGATTAGGTGTTGGCACTGGTTGGTTAGAAATTGAACATGAAGTATTTGGTATCAATTTTCCCGATCTTAAAACGAGGTTTGAAATGTTAGACGAGGCACTTGAATATTTAACTCAAGCCATGTTTGGAGAAAATAATGGATTTAACGGTAAATATTATCAACTTGATAGTGTTCCAATACTTCCAAGCGCTAAAGGCGAAGTACCAATAATTATTGGAGGCGGTGGAAAGAAGAAGACTCCAACTCTTGCTGGTAAATATGCTGATGAATTTAATATTTACGCAGGACCTGAAGATGTATTAAAAAACAGTATTTCTCTTTTTTATGATGTTGCTACCCAGAATAATAGGGATGTAGAAAAACTTGAAGTCTCCACTGCATGTCCACCTGTTGTTGGATTTACAAAAGACGAAGTTGATCAATCTTTAGTCGATGCAGCAAAATCTCTGATTCAGCCTAAAGATGAAATTGCTAAAAACTGGAAAGATAGAAGTTATCTTTATGGAACTCCTGAAGAAATAGCTGAAACAATTGGTATGTGGAAGGATGCTGGTATTCAATCTGTCTATCTACAGCTGCTTGATCTAGATAAATATAAAAGAGAGAACGATATCGAAGTTATCAGAAAAGCTGTTGAACTAGCTTGTTAAGATTCTAAGAGATAACAAAATTGATACTATAACAAGTATCGGTCTAATTAATTTATCACCAATCTTTATTGCAGATTTTGAACCTAAATAAGCACCACTTATTCCACCTACGGCCATAATTAATCCAAGTTCCCAGATAACGTAACCTTGAATCGCAAAGATGATAAATGCTGCAAAGTTAGAAGCAAAGTTCAATAATTTTGAGGTTGCTGTTGACTCAAGTAAAGTTTGATTTTTAAAGACTAGAAATAACATAACAAAAAATGAGCCTGTTCCCGGTCCAAAAAAACCATCATAAAAACCAATAAGAAAAATTAATGGTGTTAATAAAATTATATAATTACTTAAGTCTGTTTTGACCTGTCTATTAATGACAAAAAATATAGCAACTGATATTAATAGGATTGGAATTAATGTTCTTAATATGTCATCTGAAAGCCTACTAACCATTAACGTTCCAGCTGATGATCCAATAAAAGACAATATAAAATATTTATTCTTATTTATATCTGTCAGATATCCATTAACGTAGTAATTTCTTGATGATGTAAAAGTACTAAATGAGGATTGAAATTTATTTGTACCCAACACAGTCAATGGATTTATTCCTACCAACAACATAGATGGTGTAGTTAATAGCCCACCGCCGCCTGCGATTGAGTCTATAAACGAAGCAAGAATTGAAACCCCAAAGAGAAATAAATATACCGTATTAGTGTCTTGAGTAATGTCCATAAAAAAATTTTTGAAATCGTTCTTGTTTATTTGATAATACAACTAGATTTTTAATAATGTTGACAATAGTTTCAGAAAGAATAGCTCAGGGATTCCTGTCAGGTATAGGTGTTGGCGCACTTTTTTACTTATATCCTGTCATGAAACATATTTTTAATGATAAATATCGAAGGACATTTAAAATATCTGAATTTGGTGAAGAACTATTCAAAATTGAAACTATTAAATATCTAAGAAAAGGACTTATATATGGATTCCTTTACGGTGCAATTGTAGGTACTGTAATTGGTCCATTTGGTGCTGTCTTAGGTATTTAGTGAAATACAAACCCCCTAAGTACATTCTTTTTTATGTTTATATCTTTTTTCTTTTGTACACATTTTTATTCATTAGGCCACAACAGTCAGAACGTGTTCAACTTGGAGTTTATGAGTTGGAAAAATACAATGAGACGAAAGTTAATTTAAATATTTTTAATATTCGTGAATTAGAAATAGAAATTATTGATACTTATACAACTCCAGATGACAAGATATGTAAATTTGAAGAAATATATATATTTGGCTCACTTCCTTCATTTAATAGGTTTGTTCGTTTAAGAATTCAAGATGTTGATGTGAGTAGTGGTTTAAAGGTCACAAACGAAATAGAAAGTGAAAATTACTCTCGAGTTGATTATCAAGATCCAATAAGTGTCATTTCCAAGACCTTTACGTGTATAAATGAATCTATATATATTGAATTTGAAGAAAATATAGACATTGAATACTTGAGAATTATTCAAGACGATAGCGATACTTACAGAAGCGTTAAATTGATAAATATAGACGCGTACTCATAACATTTTTTCTAATATTTAATTATGGATTATTTTTTATCAATTGATCAAGGAACAACTAGTACACGGTGTATCTTGTTTGATCAAGATGGTGGCATAAAGTCAACTCATCAAGTTGAATTTAAACAGATCTTTCCAGATAATAAATCAGTTGAACACGATCCTTATGAAATATTAGATACAGTAAAAGCTTGTATTCAATATGTAACAAAAGATACAGATATAAAGAGTATCAAGAGTATTGGTATAACAAATCAAAGAGAAACTACTGTTGCCTGGAGTAAATCTACTGGGAAACCTTTTTATAACGCTATCGTTTGGCAAGATACAAGAACACAGGATATCTGTGATGAATTAATTGCTGATGAGAGTCTTTCAAGTCTTTTTGAAAAAACCGGACTTCCTGTTGCTACTTATTTTTCTTTATCTAAGATTTTATGGCTTATACGCAATGTTCCTGATATTAAAAAGTCTTTAGAAGATGATGTTTGTTTTGGAACGATTGATAGTTGGTTGATTTATAATTTAACCGGAAATTTCTATACTGATGTAACAAACGCATCCAGAACTCTTCTATATAACTTATATGATATGGAATGGTGCAGTGATCTACTAGAAAAATTAGATATACCTATCAACTCTTTACCACAGGTAAAACCATCTTTCTCAAACTTTGGAGAGATGAAGGAGATAATACCTGGTGTTCCTGTTACAGCAATTTTAGGAGATCAACAAGCTGCATTATTTGGACAAAACTGTATTAACAAAGGTGATGTTAAAAATACATATGGTACTGGTTGTTTTGCACTCACAAACACAGGAAAAGATATTGTTAAATCAAACAATGGATTGTTAACAACTATTGCTTACCAAAAAGAAGGAGAAGATCCAATGTTTGCATTGGAAGGGTCAGTTCCGATTGCTGGAGCTGCAGTCCAATGGTTAAGAGATAATTTAAATATTATCGATAAAAGTGAAGATATTGAATCATTAGCAATGCTGGAGAAAGATAACGGTGATGTATATTTTGTACCTGCTTTCTCTGGATTATTTTCTCCTCATTGGGACGAAACAGCAAGAGGTTCTTTATTTGGGTTAACAAGATTTTCAAATAAGTCACACATGGCAAGAGCGGTACTTGAATCTGTTGCATTTCAAACATACGAGTTGCTTGAAAGTATGGAAAAAGATCTTGATACTGATTTTGAAAGTCTCAAAGTAGATGGGGGAATGGTTGCAAACAATCTATTAATGCAATTTCAATCAGACATATTGGATAAATCTATTCATTCACAGGAAATTAATGAAATAACTGCTCTTGGAGTTGGTGTGGCAAGTTTTCTTTATGTCATGGATTTGCCACTTTCATCAATGGGAAATTATATTACGTCATCAAAGACTTGGAATCCCAATATGAGTAATGAGAAAAGAATTAACTCTCTTGAATCTTGGTATAAAGCAATTGAAAAAGCTAAAAATTGGTTATAAAGTTTATCACGCTTGGTTATGTCGGGTTTTTCGTAGTTGCTGGAATAAACCATTTTATAAATCCAATTTTTTACGACAAAATTGTACCTGATTTTATTCCATTCCCACGTTTTGTTCATTTAGCAACAGGTGTAATCGAAATAATTCTCCCATTGTTTTTTTTTACAAGATTCAGAAAAGAGGCAGCTATTTTGATGATAGTTTTTCTTGTTGTTATTTATATTGGAAATTTAAATGTATGGATAAATGATCTACCTTATGGAAATCGATATTTATCAAATTACCAACATTTTTTAAGACTTTTGTTGCAGTTCTTTTATATAGGTGTTGCATACTTAATTTTTTTATTTGATTAATGATTTTATAAAATTTGTGATTTAATAACCTATGTCATATTTCAAATTTATTGTATTATTAACATTTTTAGCATGTAACAGTCCTACCACTACAGTCCCAGAAACTACCACTACAGTCCCAGAAACTACCACTACAGTCCCAGAAACTACATTTGGTGAATTATCTAATAGAACTTATTCATTTGATAATTGCCTCGATATGAATGCATCTAATTTAAAAATTTCATGTAAAACTGGTGCAAAAATACGATCTATTGTTTCATTTGGTGATGATACGATAAGTTCTGTTACAAAATTTAATAATAAGTTATATATTTCAATAAAAAAAGGTCTTTTAATTGAATATGATCCAGTTTCAGGAGAACAAAACGAATTGTTCAATAAAGTTGGTATGTTAGCAATTAATAATGAAGGCGGCCTTTTAAGTTTTGCTGCATCACCTATTGAAAATAATTACGTAATTTCTTATAGTGACTCTTCCAAAAACCTTATATTTGAAAAATTTACATATGATGGCGAACTATCAAATGTAACAAATTCTGAAATATTATTTTCAGAAAACAATGAATCAGATTTTCATTACGCAGGGGGTGTCATATGGTCAAATTATTATAATAATTATATTGCATCAATCGGCGATTTCACAAAGGCAACACCAACAGCCATATTTCAGACTAATTCTGTTAACACAACAATCTATCCAGGAAAAGTGATATTACTAAATGAAAATGTAGATGTATCATCCGATATTATTCACACTGGAAATAAAAATATTTCTCCAAAAAATAATATAATTGCATTTGGTTTTCGTAATCCATGGAGAATTCTTGAGTATAAGAACCGCATTATTGTTTTTGATGTTGGTATGAATGTTTATGAAGAAGTAAATATTTTAAAATATGAGAATACACCTGCCTATTTTGGATGGCCTTTTTATGAGGGAATAAAACAAACATCAGACATTTATAATATAAATAATTATTCTTTATCTATAGACGTTATCTCTGATTCAAAAAATTCTAATCTTTTAGGTTTTATTGAAACTGAATCTATTTTCCCAAAATTTACATATACACATAATCCTGGTCCAAGAACTGCAATTATTGGTGGCGATGTGGTTGATAACTTTGATAGTAAATATAATTACAACATTTTTTTTACAGACTTTATATCAGAAGAGATAATGTCTTATAACATGATAAATTCTGAGGTTAACATTTATCCTGTTAGTGATACTTGGGGTATAACTTCTTTAATTTTGTACAATGAAGAAATTGTAATTTCAACACTATCCGGTAATCTTATTTTTATCACGCTACCATAAGTTTCTAATGAACGATTTTAAATTTCCCGACAATTTTCTTTTTGGTACTGCTGTTGCTTCATATCAAGTAGAAGGCGGTATTTATAATAATGATTGGACTATATGGGAAAACAAAAATAATTCAGTGTGCATAGAGCCATGTAATGAAGCATGTAAACATTTTGAAATGTTAGATCAAGACATTGAACTACTTAAAGATCTTGGCATAAAAGCTTTTCGATTCTCAATAGAATGGAGTAGAGTTGAGCCTACCAAAGGAAATTTTGACATTGAAGCAATTAATCATTACGTAGAAAAAGCCAAAAAATTAATTGCTAGCAACATAATACCTATAATTACTTTTCACCATTTCACCACCCCTGAATGGTTATATGAGAAGGATTCTTGGCTCAACCCAAATGCTGATAATTATTTTGATAATTATGTTAAGAAATTAATGGAGCACTTACCAAATGAAATTGAATTTTTTAATACAATAAATGAGCCAGGAATATTTGCCTTCTTTGGATATTTTTCAACAAATAAATTCCCTCCAGGTATAGCTAATGAAACAAAATTCATACAAGCATCAGAGAATATAATGTCTGCTCACAAAAAGGCATTAAAGACAATAAAGAAATATAATCAAAATGCAAAAGTAGGTATGACTCATGCTTTACAAGAATGGGAAGATGATGATAATAATAAATTAAAAGAATATTTGAAGTATCATCTTGAGGATAAATTTTTAGATGCTTCAGTAAATGACGACTTTATAGGTTTACAAACATATACAATCGTAAGATATCCCAAAAATATTTTTTTAAAAATCTTTAATTCTTTACTTTTAAATATTGGATTTATTAGAAAATTTTTATTACCTCGTATTATTCAAATTTTTGCAGGAAGAAATGGTGCAATTACAAGCGAAACCCGTACAACAAAAATGGGGTATGAATATAGACCAGAAGCTGTTCTATACAACTTAAGGAGATTAAATGAAATATTTCCTGATAAAGAAATTTTTATTACTGAAAATGGCATAGCAACAGACAATGACGATGAGAGAATCGAGTTTGTAACTACTGTATTACAGGATGTCCACCGATTTCAAGCTGAACACAATAATGTAATTGGTTATCTGTATTGGTCATTGTTAGATAATTTTGAATGGGACCTTGGGTATCAAATGAACTTTGGTTTAGTAGAGGTTAATAAGGAAACATATGAACGAATACCTCATCAATCAGCATCTTGGTTTGGCAATATTTCATCTACAAACGTTTTATCTATTAAATAATTTTCTTTTAAACTATATATTATGGTCTATATCATTGCAGGAGCTACAGGAGTTGTAGGTAGTGCTATTTCAAAAGAATTAGCCAAAGAAAACGAAGTTCATCTAATTGGAAGAGATGTAGAAAAACTTTCTGCATTAAGTGAAGAAATCGATGCACAGTATTCACTTATTGACTTAACTAACACCATAGAACAACGTGAATTTTCTAAAATAATTCCTGATGATAAAGAAATTAAAGGTCTTGTAAATTGCATAGGTTCAATTTTGATAAAACCTCTACACGGAACTAAGACTGAAGAGTTTGAAGAAGTTCTTAGAGTAAATCTTTTTTCAAGCTACTATCTCTTAAGCTCTTTTGCTAGACGTATGAAAAATGGATCTGCAATATTTTTCTCATCTGTTGCTGGAACTAAAGGACTTTCTAATCACGAAGCTATTGCAGCTGCTAAAGCTGGATTAGAAGGTATGGCAAGATCAGCTGCGGCTTCTTATGCAAAAGATAATCTCCGAGTAAACGTTATTGCACCGGGACTTATGGATACGAATATGAGTCAACGATTACTGGCAACAGAACAAGCCAGAGAATTATCAAAATCAATGTATCCAATACAAAAAATTGGTGATTTTAATGATATACTTCCTGTTGTAAAATGGTTGTTATCAGAAGACTCAAAATGGGTTACTGGTCAAACTATACATGTTGATGGGGGTCTATCAACGGTTAAGCCGAGATAGGAGAGTATGTCAGATATAAAATATTTAGAAACTCATGAGTGGTATCTCATGAAAGATGACGAAATCACAGTTGGTATTTCCGATTTTGCTCAAAACGAGCTAGGGGATATTGTTTATGTAACTTTGCCTGAAGTCGGACAAGAGTTTGAAAAGGGTGCTGCAGTAGTTGAAGTTGAAGCAACTAAAACTGTTGCAGATGCATATGCGCCTATGGATTGCATAATTACAGCTGTAAACTCACAACTCGAAACTGAGCCTGAAACCATTAATAATGATCCATGCGGTGATGGGTGGATGTTTAAAGCAAAAGTAAATACTGTTGATGATTCAGGAATGTCTTATCAAGAGTATGAAACTTTTGTATCTTAATGGACAAAAAAACTACTCAACTTCATAAATACCATTTATCTCAAGAAGCTAAATTTATTGATTTTGGTGATTGGTCGATGCCTTTTTCCTATGAAGGTACTTTAAAAGAACATGATATTGTAAGAACATCATCAGGTTTTTTTGACGTATCCCATATGGGTCGTTTAGAGATCCAATATTCTGAAATTAAAAAAATATCTAAATTAATTTGTTCTGAAATCATTGATATTCCTACTAACAAGGCGCTTTATTCTATTTTTACAAACGCAGATGGTAATGCTCTTGATGATGTTATTTTTTGGAAATTTGATGACAAGATCATACTGATTCCTAATGCATCTAATTTAGAAAAGATTAAATCTCACTTAGTTGCACACAATGTTGAATTTATTGATAAATCACCAGACACTGTTCTTATAGCTGTACAAGGACCAGATACTATTGAATTAATCCAAGATAGATTTGAGATTCCAAAAAAATTTTCTACTAATTTTACAGAAAGCTTTCTTTACGCTCGAACAGGTTATACGGGAGAAGATGGAGTCGAAATTATGGCGAATAATGAAGACGCAGAGTCATTATTAACATATTTAACTGAAAAAGGTGTAAAACCTTGTGGATTAGGTTCTAGAGATACACTTAGGTTAGAGGCTTCACTTCCTTTGTATGGTTTTGAATTGACAGAAGATATAACACCTGTTGAAGCATCTCTAAATTGGACAATTAATAATAAAAATGAGTATTTAGGTTCAAATAGAATAAATGATCAATTGTCGGGTGAAAGCCATAAAGTTTTAAAGAAATTTACAATTAATTCGAGAAAGATAGCAAGAACAGAAACTGTTGGTATTGCTGGAGAAACCAAGGGTTTAGTTACTTCTGGCAACTTCTCCCCAGTATTAAATAAAAGTATCGGCTTTATATTATTTGAAAATATGCCCTCTCACGATTTAATAGAGTTTGATATTCGTGGTAATTTAATAGAAGGTAATATTGTTAATAAAAGGTTTTTAAGTTAATGTTTGTACCACATTCTGAATTAGATTTAAAAAAGATGTTCGATGAGTTAAAAATTAATTCATTAGATGATCTTTTTACCCATATTCCCGACGCATTACTGCTGGAAAATGGTCTTGATTTGCCAGAGTCCTTATCAGAACTTGAATCCATTGATTATTTTGACGATATTGCAGCTCGTAATAAATCAGAATTAGTCTGTTTTGCTGGTGGAGGTCATTACGATGTATATCTTCCACAAACAGTCAAATCTCTAACTATGAGACCTGAATTTATGACATCATATACTCCATATCAAGCAGAAATATCTCAGGGGATTCTTCAAGTTTTATTTGAATTTCAATCATTAGTATGTGATTTAACTGACATGGAATTAGCTAATGCATCTTTATACGATGGTGCAACTTCTATAGCTGAAGCGATATCAGTTGCAATTAACAAAACAAAACGTGATGGAGTTGTTATATCATCGGGTTTAAATCCAAACAGTAAAGAAGTTATCAATACATTAATTGATATGAATAAATTTAATTTAAATTATGTAGATTTAGAAAATTATTTATTTCCAACAAATTTTGAATTTGATGATACTCAAGCTGCATTTGTTGTTTCATACCCACACTACGAAGGTTCATGTCAGGATTTAACTGTACTTGTTGAACGTGCAAAAGAAAAAGGCCTTGTAACTATTTGTTATGTTGACCCATCAATGTTGGGAGTACTTACTACACCTGGACAAATGGGCTTTGACATAATTGTTGCTGAAGGCCAGTCATTAGGATCCCCATTATCTTTTGGTGGTCCAACAGTTGGTTGGTTTGCTACCAAGAAAGAGTTTGCTCGTTTAGTTCCTGGAAGACTAATAGGTGAGTCTAGAGACAAAGACGGTAATAAATCTTATGTTATGACATTACGAGCAAGAGAACAAGACATACGTAGGGAAAAAGCATCCTCTAATATATGCACAAATCAAACTCTCAATGCAATCGGTTCAGCTATACATCTCTCGTGGCTTGGACCAGAGGGTATCTTTGAAATGGGATACCATGCTATACAAAAAGCTAACTATATGAGAAAGCAGCTCATTAAAAATGGTTATGTAATTCCAAATGATGATTCAAGTTTAAGAGAGTTCCTGCTTGAAGTTAAAACTGATGCAGCTGAAGTAATCAGCAAAATGGGTGATAAAGGTTTTCTAGCAGGAATTTTATATGATGAAAAGCACATACTTGTAGCTATTACAGAAAAACGCAAAAAAATTGAGATTGATAATTACATAGAATCATTAATGGAGGTTGATAATGGTTAGTGGAGGTAACGCAAGTTCATTACCATTAGTTGGTGGTAAGCCTGAACCTACAATAAAGGAACTTTCAAGTCCTGGACGTCGTGCATCTAAATTTCCAAAGTTAGATGTACCTGAAGTAAAAATTAACCACGAGTCTCTTAAAAAAGAAAAAGCTAGACTTCCTGAAGTATCTGAGCATGACTTGGTTATGCATTATTCAAGACTAGCTCATAGGAACTTTGCTGTAGATCTTGGTTTCTATCCGCTTGGGTCTTGCACAATGAAATACAATCCCAGGTTTGCAGATTCTATTGCTTCTGATACAAGATTTGCAAATATGCATCCTTCAATGCCTGAACAATTTACGCAGGGCTGTTTAAAGGTTTATTACGAAATTGGAAACTATCTTTGTGAAATTACTGGTATGGACGATGCTAGTTTTCAACCACCTGCTGGTGCTTCTGGTGAACTAACAGGATTGTTAATAATAAAAAAATACTTAGAAGTAAACAATTTGAATCACAAAACAGAAATCATTGTTCCAGATTCAGCACATGGAACTAATCCAGCATCAGCAAGAATGGCTGGATTTACAGTATTAGAAGTGGAAACGGACTCACGTGGAATGGTAAATATTGATAAATTAAAAGAGATTGTGAATGATAACACTGCGGGATTAATGCTTACAAACCCTAATACAGGGGGACTATTTGAGGAAGAAATCCTAACAATTTCTCAAATAATTCATAATGCTGGCGGTCTTTTATATTATGATGGTGCGAACCTTAATGCAATAGTTGGAGCTTCAAGACCTGGTGACATGGGCTTTGATATAGTTCATTCAAATTTACATAAAACATTTGCTACACCTCACGGAGGTGGTGGACCTGGTTCTGGTCCTGTAGCTGTAAAAGGTTTTTTAAGAGAATATTTACCAGGACCAATAGTTGAGAATAAAGATCGTAAATATAACTGGTATCAACCTGAAAACAGTATCGGTAGAATGCACGGTTACCATGGAAACTTTTTGGTTACACTAAGAGCATTAGTTTATATGAAATTACTTGGTAAAGAAGGACTTGATAAACTCGGTGCTTATGCTGTTTTAAATGCTCGATACTTAAGTAGCAAAGTATCACAAATTATTCCACTTGCATATGATGAACCGTGTATGCATGAGTTCGTAGCATCTGTCAGAAATTTAAAAAAATCACATAAGATCAAAGCTTATGATGTTGGAAAAGCCTTGCTTGATAAAGGATTTCATTCTCCAACAATTTATTTTCCTTTAATAGTTGAAGAAGCTTTGATGTTCGAACCAACAGAAACACAATCAAAAGAAACATTAGATGATTTAGCAGAAAATTTAAAACTTATAGTTGATGATCTACAGAAAGATGACACTGTTCTTGAGGATTATCCCAAAAACCTTCCAGTTGGAAGACCAAATGAGCTTATTCCTGCAAAGTATCTAACAGTTAATTGGGGAGATTTTGAACTTCTTGAAATAACTGAATAATATGTAAGTATGTCCCTTACAAAGTTAGACATTGATAGATTTATTACTACATTAAGGACGAAATCAAAAGAATATAATTCAATTAATAATATTCAATTGGCCTCTATGTTGGAAGAAACTATATTGAATATTAAAGAAGTTTCATTTTTCTGGGCAACTATTTGTTCTGATAACAAAGGAACAACAAAAACTCCTGCAGAAGGTGAAGAGTGGTTAGGTGGTCCTTTTGCCTCAGTATTAGCAACTCAATATTACATAAAAAGTCTCACCAATGATGATGACTTAGTTGAAAAAAAATACAACAGTGAAGAAAATAGTTATGAGGTTTTCCCAAACAATTTTACAGAGCGAATTACTTTCCCTTTTATTGATGCGAAAGTTATTTTTAATAAATCCATGTCTTTTGATGATATTAATAAATACAGAGGATTTTCAAAAAGATATGATATTGAACCATCAATAACTTTAGTTTTGGGTGCTGGAAATTTTTCTTCTATTCCTTATCTAGATGTCCTTTATCATCTGATAACTAGAAAATCTGTAATTTTGTTAAAGCTAAACCCAGTAAATGAATATCTAAAACCTGTATTTGAAAAAGTATTTCAAAACTTTATTGAACGTGGATACATTATTGTTACGACAGGTAATATTGATGAATCGAAATATATGGCTACCCATCCAGGCATAAATCATATTCACTTAACTGGTTCAGATAAAACATTTGAAGATATTGTATATGGTAGAGAACTTACAGAAAAAGAAAGAAAATCTAAATCTCTTTCAAAAATAAACAACAAACCTATTACATCAGAACTTGGGAATGTAACTCCGATTATTATTCACCCAGGCAAGTGGTCAACTTCAGATATTAAATACCAAGCAAGAAAAATTGTTACAGCCAAATTAAATAACAATGGTTTCAATTGTATTGCTGCACAGGTAGTTGTTTTACCAGATGGATGGGGACAAACTGAAACTTTAATTAAATTTGTAAAACATTACATGAGTAAGGCAAAAGAACGTAAAGCTTATTATCCAGACAGTATTGAACGTTTAGAAAAACTTGAAAAAGACAAAGGATATGAGAGAGTTAATGCGTTGAGTTGTGTTACTCCTCACTTAACTCGTGAAATTAAAGCCTATAGTAAATTTGAAATTGATGAAGTTTGGTCTTCAACGATATATTTTAAAAAAATTGAGTACACAAGTGTTGAAGACTTTGCAAATAAAGCTATTAATTATTGCAATGATGAACTTTGGGGAAATCTCGGAGTATCAGTAATCATAAAAGATCACGATAGAAAATTTAACAAGCATATTACTAATTTGTATGTTGATAAGTTGAACTATGGTACAGTCGCTATTAATGAATGGGCAGCAATTGGCTACATAATACCTCAACTTCCTTGGGGAGGTTTTCCTGGTAATAGAGATAATGATATACAAAGTGGTCAGTCAGTAGTTCATAATTCAATGCTTTTTGAATCTCCATTAAAAGGTGTTGTTAATACTAAATTTAGAATATCTAGAATTATTGATCCGCCTTGGTTCGTTACTAACAAGAAGGCAAGAAGATTATTTAAAAATTTGACGTACTATCAAATTCAAAATTCAAATATAAATTTCTTAAAATTAATTTTTGCTGCACTAGTATAAAGTTATGAAAAAGTTCGGATTTATCTTATTAGCTTTTTTACTTGTTTTATGCAATTCTTCAAATGAATCTACAGAAGTTGTTGACACAACTACATCATTAACTAAAGGAGATAACTCAATTGAAGAAGAAGATGTTACAACAACTTCACCGACAGACAACTCTTCAGATACATCTATCGTTGAAAATTACGAATATGATAAGGAAAAAATGTCACCATTTACAGGTTTAGAACTCAGTCCAGAATTGTGGTTGAAAAGACCACGAAGAGTTATTGCTTTTAAAGTTGATAATAATCTAAATGCAAGACCTCAATCTGGCCTTCAAGAAGCAGACTCTGTAATGGAAATTTTAGTTGAGGGTGGTATGACAAGGTTTCTAGCTTTTTATATGGATAAAACCAGTTCTTATGTTGGTCCTATCCGATCAGCTAGACCTACTGATCCAAACTTAGTAAGACCTTATGGAGGCATCCTCGTTGTTTCTGGTGCAACAGCTGGTTTAATTCCAGCAATTAGAGAATTAGGTGTTCCAGTTCTGGAAGAAGTATCTGCTCCAATAATGTTTAGAATTGCAAATAGAAAAGCTCCACATAATTTATATGCTGATACTGAATTAGTTAGAGAATATATTGATCAAAAAGGATTTCTTTTCAATCAAGATGTTGATCCATTGTACGAATTTGGTAATGATCAATCTAACTGGACAACAGGTGCTGGTAGAGTAACTGTTAAGTACAGTGACTTTACAACAGTAATTTGGAAACTTGATAATGATAAATATATTAGATTTATTGTTGATGGTTACTCACCTGAAGACGATGCAGTCGCTCATAACTTCATTACTCGAGATGGTTACACTGACATACTTCAAATTCCTACAGTAGTGGTTATACAAGGCCCACTTTATAATGACGAAGTTACAACCTTACCAAGCGTTCTTACAGTAGGTGTTGGACCAGTAACAATATTTAGTGATGGAAAATACATTGAAGGAACATGGAGACGCAATGATATAACTGACCCATTCGAATTCATTGATGCTAATCAAAATCCTATAGAAGTTCCACCAAGCAAGCAATGGATACATATATTACCATTGAATGGTGAAATACTTATCTCAGATAATTAAAATCTTTTAATTATATAACTTTTTACATAAATCACTAAAATATCTATAGGGTTGTGTATGCATAAAAAATTACATAAAGATTTATTTACAAAAAGAAATAAGAAAAGAAACTATCCCCCTGTAAATAAAATAACAATTTTTCCATCAGATAAAGAGGATATTGAAATTGAAGAAAGTGTCGTTGTTGTTAATAAGAAAAAATATAATCGTTTAGCTTTACTTACAACAATTATTGCCTCAGGTCTAATTATTTTTGGTTATTCATTTTTTTATAGTAATTCTCAGAGTGCAATAAATTTATTATCTGTTGAGCAAAATGAAACAATTTCTGAAGACTTTAACGCGACAACATCCTCAACATCCTCAACATCAACAACAACAACTTCAACATCCTCAACTTCAACAACAACAACTTCAACAACAACTACTGTGCCTGTTATTGTTCAAAACATTACAGATGCTCAGAATCAACTTACAATTCTTGGTTTATATACCGGTGAAATTAATAATGAACTTAATAATGAAACTAAAGCTGCATTAAAAGAGTTCCAGAGGCTTGCTGGACTCACTGTTGATGGTATTTTAGGACCAAACACTAAAGCAGCATTAGAAAAAGGCGAGGATTCATATATTGATATTGGTGGTGCTGATGTTAATAATGTTGAAATTATTATTTACTCTAAAGAAATTGAAAATGCTCAAAAAACACTAAAAGAGTTGAGTCTATACACTGGTGAAATAGACGGTATTAATGGAAAAGATACCAAATCTGCAATCAAGGAATTTCAAAAATTAGCTGGGTTAACCATTGATGGTGTACTTGGGCCAAACACTAAAGCAGCATTAGAAAAAGGCGAGGATTCATATGTATCTGTAAATACAATTAAAGGCAGTTCTTCATCTAATAACGGGGCATTAACTGTTGATTTGATTAACTATGACCCAAATGGTACATGTATTGATGGATATGTTAATGACTCACGAATTTGGGTTCCTGATCCTTGTTTTTATCCTGTACTTGTTTTTAGATATGGAAAAACTGCGCAGGTAAATTCACAAGCTGAATTAGACGCTTATTTAAGTCAAAATTGGTCAACAACTAAAGAAACAACATATAGTTCTCTTGGTGAAGTTCCTACACAGAACTATACAAGAGGTGTTAATTCTCCTGTAAATGGATTAATAATGCCATCTGGTTCAAATAACTCAATTGTTATTGGTATTAAGAATGACAATAACGTTAATGCTAGACCACAATCTGGACCTCAAAATGCAGATGCTGTTTTTGAAGTACTTGTTGAAGGTGGTATGACAAGGTTTATTAACATATTTTATCAGAGTGATACAAATTATCACGGTCCAATTAGATCTGCAAGACCAACTGATCCTACAGTTTTAAGACCTATCGGTGGTGTACTTGTAGCTAGTGGAGCAACTGGTGGATTGATTCCTGAAATAGTTGATATGGGAGTACCTGTTATAACAGATAGAAGACCAGATTATTTTAGGATTTCTTCTAGAAGAGCCCCACATAATTTGTATGCAGATACAACCAAATTGAAATCTACAGCAATGTCTAGAGGATATAGAAAAACCAATACACCACAACCTTTGTTTCCTTGGGGTGAACCTTCTTTTGATAATTGGAAAACAAATTCATACTTAACATTAACTTTTTCTGGATACACAGAGACAACATGGACATGGAATGGATCAAATTATGTTAGGACATATTATGATGCCTACAAAAATCAAAAGAATGATAATGTTCATTACTGGTCTGATATAAATGGAAATAAAGGACAGATCGCATTTAAAACTGTAATTGCATTATTTTGTGAACCATATGTTCATCCTTTACAGCTACCTTCAGTTAAAACTGTTGGTGAAGGTAGAGCAATAATTTTACATGGTGGAAAAATGTTGGATGCTAAATGGAAACGAGGATCAAATTTAGATCCATTTCATATTGTTGATAGTAACAACAACATATTGTATGTTCCTAAAGGAAAAGTATGGATTTCTCTTGTTCCGAACACAAAAAATCCTTCTTTTGGCTAAATAGCTTTACTTTTTAGAAATGTTCGTGGTAATCTAAGAGTGCGTTTCAATTAAGTGTGATACGCAGCCCTGTTGGGAAGCCTCCTTTTTGGGGGCTTCCGTTTTTCTAGAGCTTCTCAGATAATATATCTAATGTATCGCCCCAAACTATATCAGGGACATATGCTATTAAGTAATCACAGTCAACAGAAGAAAATTCATCAATCGTTTCAAATACTTTATCTTTTACTCCAACAAGTGGTTTGCTTGTATACATCTCCTCAGGAATACCTGTAACTTGGACAATTTTACTTAATTTGTCATCTAAATCTTTCTGATTATCTCCAATAATCACATTCGTATGAAGAGTTTTTTTTATTTCTGAATAACCACGTTTTTGTACTTCACAATGCTCTTTTAATATTTTTGATTTATGTACAAAACCCTTTACGTCAACATCCCAATTTCCATAATCACCGTATTTTGCAAGTAATTTCAGAGTAACTTTTTCTCCACCGCCACATACCCAAAGTGGTGGATATGGTTTTTGTAAAGGTTTTGGTTGGTTTATTGCCTCTCTTATTTGATAGTATTCTCCTTCAAATGTTGCTTTCTCTTGTGTTGTCATAGCGATATATATTTGTAAAGCTTCTTCCAGCATTTTTAATCTCACACCTGCGGATGGATATTCATATCCATAAGCTTTATATTCTTGATCATACCAACCTGCACCAATTGCAAATTCTAATCTTCCTCCAGACATTGCATCGATACTTGAAGCTACCTTAGTTAAATATGCAGGATTTCTATAAGAATTACAAGTACACATTTGTCCAATTCTTACTTCACTTGTAACTTGGGACAATGCAGCCATTAATGACCAACATTCGAATGTAGGATCTTGTGATGGTGATGGTACAGTATGGAAATGATCATAAACCCATACAGACTCAAATTTTAGTTTTTCAATTTTTGTTGATGCTTCAAGAATTGCATCCCATTGTTTTTCTGGTTTAATACCATTTAAATCCATTCTCCAACCTTGTGGTACCATAGCTCCTATTTTCATTTTTTATTCATCCTTTTTAGTATTGATAATAAGTCAGTTATATCTTCTTGTTTTGGTTTTTTCTTATATAAATATATCAAAAAGATCAAAACAGTAGCCAGAAAAATTAGGCTAATTCCAGAAGTTATTAGTACTATATAAGCTTTTTGTTGGCAATACTTCCAATTCACTCTTTTTTCTTGGGTAAAATCGACAATATCTACAGTGTTAATAACTTCATATATATTCCCACATTGAACTTCATAGGTTCTGAAAATTTCATAAGAAATACCAAAATATTCAATAGTTATAGTCGAAAAAACGTTAACTATCACCGTAATAATGAGAAAAATTATTATTCCTATAGGAAATTTTATATTAAACATTATCAATATAAACTTTAACAAATGGAAAAATTAACCGTTTATCTAGATCAATTAAAAAGAATGAGATCAATGAATAGGTATTATCATGATCAATTTTTATTAGATGTCAGAATATTATTTATATTAAATACAGTATTTTTATTTATTTCATTACAGAATATTTACGCTCTATATGTACTTCCATTAATTTCACTATTCGGATCAGTATTATTAAGTTTTCATGCATATTTTTTGATATTTTCTAGACAATACAGTGAATACATTGAATTAAAAATAAATAATGAATTAGGAGAAGATGTTTTAATTGGACATGAACTCGAAAATGATTACTTCTTTCCGATTAATGATAAAAAGATTGTAGTTGCAGTATTAGGAAGAGGATTTACATGGTTTAGTTTTGTAACATTTTTTATAACAGCTTATGGTCTTGGAACTTTTTTATATTCTATTTATCAAATTTATTCAAAATCTTTAAATTTCACTTTTCTTGTTTTAATTATTATTGTTTTAATTGTGACTGTTATTATCGGTATTTGGTGGTTTGTATCCGGTACTGGTGAAAAAAGATTAAACAAGATTTTTGAGAAGTATGGAAAATAAAAATTTTACAGAAGGTACTTTTGATGATTTCATAAATCATGAAATATTAGAGATTAGTGAAAATTATATTAAGAGTTCTTTAGTCGTTGAAGATTATCATAAACAACCAATGGGAATGGTTCATGGTGGTGTGATTGATACTATGGCAGAAGCGTCAATTTCTTATGCTGCATACTACACCCAAGAAGGAACATGGGTTGGAGTTAATAACAATACTGACTTTATCAAAGCAGTTACTGAAGGTACGATAATTTGTGAAGCTACTCCAATTAAGTTAGGTAAAAGATCTCAGATTTGGGAAGCAATACTAAGTAATAATGACGAAGTGTGTGCAAGGTCAACTGTAAGATTGACTAACATAGATAAATAATGAAAAAGTTTTTGATATTATTTTTGTTAATTACTTTTTGTGGTGATGACGAAAGTATTCAAGAGGATAGTGTAATTGAAACAGAGGAAACAATAATGACATACGATAAAACATACGATAGTAAACCTGAATTTACGATAGATACTAGTAAGCAATATACAGCAGAAATTAAAACTTCCTCTGGTGACATGATAATTGAGTTATTTACTGAAACTGCGCCTAATACCGTTAATAATTTTATTTCATTATCACAGGATGGATATTACAACAATGTTATATTTCATCGCGTTATCAAGGATTTTATGATACAGGGTGGAGATCCTAGTGGTACTGGACATGGACAAATGGGCAAGTATCCAGGTTATGAATTCGAAGATGAACTGAATAATCCGATTCCTTATGAGAAGGGAATTTTAGCAATGGCAAATCGGGGGCCTAATACTAACGGTAGTCAATTCTTCATAATGCATGCTGATTACCCTTTGCCGTATCAATATACAATATTTGGTAAGGTAACAGATGGTTTTGATGTTATTGATACCATTGCAAGTGTTGAAACAGATACTTCTGATAAACCTTTGGATGATATAGTAATAAATTCGATTGTAATTAAAGAGAATTAAGAAATTTTAAAGATTTTTTAGTTAATATTCCTCCAGCTAAACCTTTTTTTGAACCTTTAAGATATCCTTTTGTGAAACATTCTTTTGTAAGATTCTTGACATAAGATTCTTTATATATAATTTTTTCACTAATTTTTCTTGATATATTTTCACCATATTCTCTTTCAGTGTTTAAGTACAATAAAGAATAGATAGCTAACAAATCTGATCTTTTGTTGTATTCCTTCTTATTTATTCTTTTTATTAAATCCTTTGATTTAAGTATTGGATCGTAAATCGGTGAGCTATTTTTATATGTTTTTTTATCTAAATCAATATTTTTATCAATTAATTTAATACTTGTTTTGACCAAATTGTGGATATTTATTTTCCTTAAATCTGTTGAATTAATATTGGTGGATTTCTCTTTATTTTCAATAACTATTTTATTACATGTCAGCTGATATTGATTTATTGGTATAAATTCAAGTTTTACAATCTGGTTTTTTATTAATTTTTTAAAAGAAACTACAATCTTGTTTAGTTCAAATATTACATCTGTAGTTTTATTCATATATTTATTAAAACAGATGTTTAATTAATTTATAGTTTCTTAGGTAGAATAAATAAATAATTAATATACAAAAGTAATGATAAATATAACATTTCCTGATAAATCAGTTAGAAAATATGATTCAAGCATCACTGGTTATGATTTAGCTAAATCAATTAGCAATAGTCTTGCTAAAAATGCTATTTGTATTGAAATTAACGGTGAATTGAAAGACCTTTCATTTGTAATTGATAATGATTCAGTTTGTAAAGTTTTTACTAAAGATGATCAATATTCCCTTGATACATTACGTCATTCAACAGCACATGTATTAGCACAAGCTGTCTTAAACCTATATCCAGGCACTGAGTTTGCAATTGGTCCATCCATTGATGATGGTTTTTACTATGATTTCCTCTTTGAAGAAAATATTAAAGAGTCTGACTTAATAAAAATTGAAAATGAAATGAGAAGAATCAGTAAATCTCAGCAAGATTTTGTCAGAAAGGAAATTACGAAAGATCAAGCACATAAAATGTTTAGTAAACAATCATTTAAACAAGAACTAATTAATTCAACTGACAAAAGTGAAGGTGTTTCTGATGAAAATATTTCAATTTATACAAATGATAAATTTAATGATTTATGTAGAGGACCACATGTTCAAAATACTAGTTTAATAAATCATTTCAAATTAACTAAACTTGCCGGAGCTTATTGGAGAGGTATAGAAACAAATCCACAGTTGCAAAGAATTTATGGTACAGCTTGGTTTACCAAAGATGATTTAGATAGTTATTTAAAAAGACAAGAAGAAGCTGAGAAGCGTGATCATAGAAAATTAGGAAACGAATTAGATTTATTTATTAGTACTGAAGAAACTGGTCCTGGACAATTTTTGTGGAAACCAAAAGGAGCTGTATTAAGGCAAATCATAGAAGACTACTCAAAAAAAGCACACTCTGAAAATGGTTATGACTATGCTTACACTCCACATATTGGTAGATCTGTCTTATGGGAAACATCCGGCCATTTAGATTATTACAAAGAGGGGATGTTTCCTCCATTAAAGAATAATGAAAACGATGAAGAGTATTATCTCAAACCAATGAATTGTCCATTTCATATTCTTATATATAAGAGTGATATTCGGTCTTACAAAGAGCTACCTCTTAGATATTTTGAGTTAGGTTCCGTATATAGATATGAAAAATCTGGTGTTTTGCATGGTCTATTAAGAGCTAGAGGTTTTACACAAGATGATGCTCACATATTTTGTACAACAGACCAAATTGAGGAAGAGATACTTAACTTATTAACATTTTCAATAAAACTATTGAATTCTTTTGGATTTGACTCGATTGAAGCAGATCTTTCTACAAGACCTGAAAAGTCAATCGGAAATAGTGATGATTGGGTGAAAGCTACAAATAGTCTTAGGTCTGCACTTGATAATCAAAATATTTCTTATGTAACAGCTCACGGAGAAGGCGCATTTTATGGCCCAAAGATTGACTTACATGTCAAAGATGCGATTGGTAGGCGGTGGCAATTATCGACAATACAAGTTGATTTTGCACAACCTAATAATTTCGATCTTCAATTCGTTGACAGTAATAATAAAAGAGTCAAACCAGTCATGATCCATCGTGCACTGCTTGGTTCTATTGAAAGATTCACTGGAATTCTTATTGAAAACTATGCTGGTGAATTTCCAGGTTGGTTATCACCAGTACAGGTGAAAGTTCTTACCATTGGTGACGTAAGTAATTATGTAAATAAAATCACTAAATCAATAAAAGGATTTAGATACGAAGTTGATGATCGAAATTTACGACTTGGTGAAAAATTACATGATGCATCAAAAGATAAAGTTCCTATCACCCTCATTGTCGGAGAAAAAGATGAATTATCAAATACATTAGCTATAAATATACGTTCACAAGATAACCAGCAAAATGTGAAGTATGAAGATGCCATTAAACAAATTAAAGCTAATCTTAAGACACCGATTTTTAAAATATAATGGCTGAAGGCATAAACATTGATGAAAAAGACGTTCAGAAAGAAAACGTACCTGATGATTTGAACTCTCTGGCAGTAGGAAGCTACGTTATTCCAAACCCTCATAGAAGAAGAAGATTTGCCCATCTAGTGTTATTAGCATCCCTAATTGCGTTGGGTTTAAACTTTACATTAGAATTAGGAGATTTACTACCGTCATCAATAATTTTAGGATTAACAAGTATTTTTATATATGCTATTGATAACAAAATCTCATTAAATCAAAATGAAATTCTTGAATTTTTAACAGATAAAATCAATCATTCAATAGGGTATTACTCCATTGCTTTAACTTTTCAATTCAAATTCAAATTAAGACTTTTAAATCCGGTTTGGACAGTCATTGTATATGATCATAAAAATCCACCATCTTTAAAAACTATCTTAGAAATCGATGCTTTAAATCTTGTTCTTATAGGTGATATCTATACCGAAGAAATAATTGATGCTTGAAAAGTATTTTAAATCTGCTTCTGAAAAATTTGCCGTTCCATTTATTAATATTTGTATAAAGCTTGGTATTAAGCCAAATGTACTATCTTTCTTAGGATTATTGATAGTAATTACTGGATGTTTTTTGTTTTTAAATGACATTAAGACAGCTGGTACATTAACAATTTTTATTGGTAGCGCAATTGACGGATTAGACGGACCTTTAGCAAGAACAACCAATATGATTTCAAAAAAAGGCGCTTTGCTTGATTCATTTATTGACAGAGTCGGTGAACTTTTTATATGGAGCGTAGTTGCTGTTAGGTTTACTTCAACAGATTTTGAATTGTTTGTTATATTATCAATCGTTACTGGATCAAATTTAATTCCATATTTAAGAGCCCGTGGTGAGTCTTTGGGAATAGATAACAAAGTTGGTATTGCTGCTCGTCCAGAACGTGTAATATTTGCTGTAATATTTATGCTTTTTGAATTGCCTTTTTACAGTATTTATATTTTCACATTTATATTGTGGATTACTGTTTATCAAAGATTTAATATTCTATATAACAATTTCAAATGAAAATTTTACAATTTCTACTTATTAGTTTGAGCCATAAAACATTAAAAATCTTACCATATAGATTGGTAAGACTATTGTCTGTTCCAATTGGTACTCTATATTTTCTTTTGACATTTAGATCATCAATAAAGTTATTAAAACGAAAAAAAATATTTGAGAAATTGAAAATAAACTATAAACCACTAATTGTAAAAATTAATTACACACGATATTGGCTGGAAACTTTGTGGCTCACAAATAAGAATTTTTCTAAACATATCACACCACATGTCGAAATCGAAAATCAAGAATATGTTGATAAGTTAAAAAAACAATATCCTGGTTTAATATTCGCCCTTCCTCATCTTGGTAATTGGGAATTTGCAATCCCAATAGGTAATTCAATAAAATTAAATCTTCTAGCAGTAGCTGAACCATTAAGTAACAGTTATGTGTTGAATTGGTTTAAATCATTACGAGAATCACTTGGTATAGAAATCATTATTGGAGGAAAAGGTCAAAACACTTTTGATTTACTTGCAAATAAATTGATATCTGGAAAAGATATATGTCTACTATCTGAGAGAAGTATCAAAAAATCGGGTGTGGCAACCGAATTTTTTGGTCAACTTGCTGCTTTTCCAAAAGGACCTGTCGCACTTTCATTAAAAACTGAGGTGCCGATCATTCCAACTGCGATGATAAAAACAAAACGTGGATATAAGTTAAGATTTAACAAACCCTTTTATGTGCCGTATTTTGAGAATGAAGCAACAAGTATACAACACGGTTTAAAGACTCTATCTAAAAGTTTTGAAGAATTATTGGTCTTAGATATAAACGATTGGCACTCAATTCAACCTGTGTGGACAAGTGAGTACTAACCTATTATTAGTTTCACCATATAACGTTAACTTTTATGGTGGAGTACAAAATCAAGTTAAACTTTTTAAGGATGGTTTAGATAAAACTAATTTTAATGTCCGTATATTAGCGCCAGATTCATCTGACTATAACATTGGTAATACATTTAAAATTCCCTTCAATGGTTCTAATAATCCAATATCTTTTTTACCTAATAAACAAATTTTAAGTAAAGCCATAGCTTGGGCAGATATTATTCATATTCATGAACCATTTATACCTTTATTTTTTTGGAGATTAAAAAGTTCTAAAAAAATTGTTGTTACTCATCATGCAAAAATAAGTAAGTTTATATATTTTGGTCTTAAATGTTTGTACTTAACTTTAAAAAATAAAAATTATTATTCTACGGCTGTAAGTGATGAGGCAAAAGCTAATGCCTTAACGTTATCAAAGAAAACAAGAATAATTCCAAATTTCATTTATATAAATGAAAATATTTCTTTTGTTCCAAATAATAATTTTCTATTCATAGGAAGAAATGAACGTAGGAAAAACTTAAAATTGTTCATTAATTTATCAAAGTCTATAGATAAGACAAGAGAGTTTATTGCAATAACTAATAAAATTTCAAATGACGATTTAATAAAATATCTAATTGATATTTCAGATGATGAGAAAAATTCAATTATTAAAAATGTTGGTTTCTTTATCGCACCACAAACACATTCTGAAAGCTTTGGAATAACAATATTAGAGGCCATAAATGCTGGAAATATTGCAATTTGTTCAAATTTAACGGCTTTTAACGATCTTTTAGGAGATAGTGGTATCTATTTTGAAAATAATAATCTCCAATCATTACTGAAGGTTTTAAATAAATTAAATAATGCAGATTTAGACAAAATATGGAATAAACAATACGAGCATATAAATAAAAATTACAATTTACAAAAAGTATTAGATGATTGGATTTATGTCTATAACAATTTGTAGTTAATATTAAATATATGAAAATCGAATCTACTTTTAAAATAAAAAAAGGTTTAGCTGAAATGCTAAAAGGTGGCGTAATAATGGACGTCGTTAATGCAGAACAAGCAGTTATCGCAGAAAAATCGGGTGCAGTAGCTGTTATGGCATTAGAGAGAATTCCTGCTGATATTCGTGCAGAAGGTGGTGTAGCAAGAATGTCTTCAGTTGAGACAATCCAAGAAGTAATAGATTCAGTATCAATACCAGTTATGGCTAAAGCTCGAATTGGACATTTTGTTGAAGCGCAAATGTTAGAATCCCTAGGGATTGACTTTATTGATGAAAGTGAAGTTTTAACACCAGCTGATGATAAAAATCATATCTATAAACATGATATAAAGACTCCTTTTGTGAATGGTGCAACTGACATAGGTGAAGCATGCAGACGAATTGGTGAAGGTGCAGCTATGATTCGAACTAAAGGTGAAGCTGGCACTGGGAACGTTATTGAAGCTGTAAAGCATATGAGAAGTATGACTGATGGAATAAATAAAATTAAAACATCTGATCAAAATGAATTAATGTCATTGGCAAAAGAAATAAGAGCACCATTTGATGTCGTTAAAGAGATTCATGAAATTGGTAAATTGCCAGTAGTCAATTTTGCCGCTGGAGGTATAGCTACACCTGCTGATGCAGCATTGATGATGCAACTTGGTTGTGATGGTGTATTTGTAGGATCAGGTATATTTAAAAGTGGTGATCCAAAAGAAAGAGCAGAGGCAATTGTAATTGCAACTACAAACTACAACGATCCAGAAAAACTTATAGAAGTTTCTAAAAATCTTGGTGAACCAATGGTAGGAATTAATATAGATGATTTAGATGAAGCGGAGAAATTAGCCAAAAGAGGTTGGTAATGAAAACTGGTGTTTTAGCACTTCAAGGTTCTTTCTACGATCACGTTCAATCTTTAAAATTTATAGATCAAGATTATGTATTAATTAAAGATACTTCTGATCTATCTAATGTTGATTCCTTAATTCTTCCAGGCGGAGAATCTACATCCATGATTAAAATTCAAGAAAACAATGATTTATTTTCTGAATTAAAGAAATTAATAGAAAGTGGTGTACCGACATTAGGTACATGTGCTGGTTTAATTTTATTAGCAAAAGACGTAATTGATGGCGAAACGTCATTGGGAGTTTTAAATACAGTTGTTGAAAGAAATGCATACGGGCGTCAAAATCAATCATTCGAGGGCCTTGTCAACTTGCTAGGTAATAAAGAAATGTATTGTTTCATAAGAGCTCCCAAAATTCTGTCTTATGAAGATTCAGTATCACCAATAGCAACAATTGACAATGAAGTAGTCGGCGTGATAGAAAATAATATTGTTGCTCTCTCTTTTCATCCAGAATTAACTAATGATAAAGTTTATTTAGATTGGTTAAGTAATTTCCTTAAGGACGGTGTTAATGTCAGGTCACTCTAAGTGGTCAACGATAAAAAGAAAAAAAGGTGCAAATGATGCTAAAAGAGGGAAATTATTTGCGAAATTAATCAGGGGTATCGAAGTTGCAGCCAAGAATGGTGGAGCTGATCCAAATAATAATGCTGCACTATATCAAGCGATCAGTAAAGCTAAATCAAACTCAGTACCCAATTCAAATATTGAAAATGCATTAAAGAGAATGTCAGGTGATTCATCAACTGAATCATTTGATGAGATTACATATGAAGGTTATGGACCAAATGGTGTTGCAATATTAGTTGAATGCGTTACTGACAATAGAAATAGAACTTCATCAGATGTAAAAGCAACTTTTAATAAGTATGAAGGAAATACCGGTTCTCCTGGGAGTGTCAATTACTTATTTTCAAGAAAAGCAATATTTCAATTTGATGAATATAAAGAAGAGATAATAGATCTTGCAATAGATAATAATTGTATAGATATTCAAGAAAATGAAACCGGTGTTACATTTGAGTTCCAACCTTCTGAATTTCAGAAAGTAGATAAATTATTTAGAAATTCAGGTTTTAATTTAGTAAATTCGGAGGTTGCTTATTTACCTTCCAGTTCTGTAAATTTAGATATAGAAAAATTTGACAGACTGTCAAAGTTGATAGAGGCATTAGAAGATTTAGATGACGTTCAAAATGTATATGCAAATTTTGATATTGATAACAAACTATTAGAAAAAGCAATAACAGAATAATTTTAGCTACAATTGTTATGTGGTTAATAAAGCTAAAAAACAGGGAACTACATACGAATCAAATATCGTAAAAAGACTGAACGAAAATTCAAATATGAAAGCTCAACGTTTTGCTGAAGGTGGTTCTAATGATTTGGGTGACATACAATTGTTTGTAGACGGAGAAGAGTATTTTATTGAAGCAAAATCTAGACAAAATCTAAATTTACATCAATCACTTGGTAAAGCAATTGAAAAGTCAAGCGATGAAAATACTGTGTTATTTTGGAAAAAACTTAAGAGAAAGGGTGACAACAAGAGAAGAACAAATGATGGAATGCCTGAAGTTGTGTCAATGTCATATGAACTTTTTATTAAGCTTTTAAACAAGTAATTGAACAAAACCCATATTTCTAATTTAGATTATCATCTACCAAAATCTTCGATAGCCCAAGATCCATACAAAAATCCAGAAGATTCAAGAATTCTTGATGCTGAAAGTATGACAATTCATCAATTTGAAAAAATAAATAATGTAATTCCAAACCGATCATTGCTCATCTTTAATAATTCTCAAGTTATAGATGTAAGAGTTAAAACAAATAAAAAACATACTCATGGAAAGGTTGAAATATTCATACTTAAGATAGTTGATGAATATTCAGCTGATTGTTTACTTAAATTTAATGGAAAAAAGAAAATTGGAGAAGAAATTGAACTTAAAAATTTTTCAATAAATATTATAAAAAATGTAAACGATGGATTCAGAATAAAATTTTCTTTACCTTTAGAACAGATAATCAATAATTATGGATCAACTCCTTTGCCACCTTACATTGAAGATATGGATTATAAATATGAACACTACAAACCTTTTTTTAGTAAGAATGGATTTTCAGTGGCTGCATCTACAGCTGCTCTTCATTTCACTCCAAATTTATTTCAACAGCTTGAAAAAAAGGATATTAATATAAGATACCTTAATCTTGATATTGGCCTCGGTACGTTCAAACCTATTAGTACTGAATACGTAGAAGATTATGATATACATTCTGAAGATTATGAAATTAATGAAGAAACTTACCATGAAATAATTGCCAAAAAAAAGATCGGATATAATATTGTTTGTGTTGGTACAACAACATTAAGAACTTTAGAACATGTAAATAATACCTCTACTTTTAAAGGGAAAACAAATTTGTTCATAACTAAAGGATTTAAATTTAATGTTGCTGACTATCTAATAACGAATTTTCATGCTCCTAAGAGTTCTCTACTTTCAATTGTTCAAGCTATATATGGGGATTCATGGAAAAAACTTTATGCTTTTGCTTTAGAAAATAACATGAAGTTCCTAAGTTTTGGTGATGCAGTAATGTTTAAAATAAAAAACAATGGCATATAAATTAATTTCAAATGATAAAAATGCTCGAGCTGGGTTATTGTCTATAAATAATATTGAAGTACAGACTCCTACATTTATGCCTGTTGCTACAAGAGGTGCAATTAAATCTACTCCTCATCAATATCTAGATAAGACCTCAATAATTCTAGCAAATGCATACCATCTTCATCTAAGACCAGGAGCGCAGTTAATAAATGATTTAGGCGGATTACATAAATTTATGAACTGGGACAAATTAATACTTACTGACTCTGGAGGTTTTCAAGCTTGGTCATTACCAACCAAATTATTAAATGATGGTATTGAATTTAAAAATGTATATGATGGATCCTTTTTTAAAATGACTCCTGAAGAATCAATCAACACACAAAATCTTTTAGGCAGTGATATTGCAATGATATTTGATTATTTAATTGATTATGACAGATCAGATGATGATCAAATGAAAGCAATAGAAATAACAAGTCACTGGGCTGAAAAAGCAAAAAGTATACATAAAAACAGTAAACAAGATTTGTTTGGCATAGTTCAAGGTGGCTTAAATCTTGATTTAAGAGAAACTTCAGCAAAATCAATGATCGAATTAGATTTTGACGGATATGCAATTGGGGGATTAGCAATCGGCGAAACAAGTACTGAAAGAAAAAAAGTCGTAGAACATTTAAATTCAATACTTCCTATAGATAAGCCAAGATATGTTATGGGCCTAGGTGACACCGTGGGTTTAATTGATTTGATTGATTCTGGTGTGGACATGTTTGATTGTGTTTGGCCAGCAAGACTCGCAAGACATGGTAAATTAATAACTCGTAATACATACATCAACATAAAAAATCAACAATATAAAAATGATGAGAATCCTATAGATATTAATTGCAAATGTTTTACCTGTTTAAATTATTCAAGAGCTTATTTACGTCACCTTTTTGCAAATGAAAATACAACTTCTTGGTTATATTTAACTGTTCATAATATAATTCAAACAGAACAAATTATTGAAGAAGCTAGAGAAAGTATATTAAACTCAAGTTTTGATAGTTTTAAAAAGGAATTTATAAATGAGTGACGTAGTATCTTTATTGCCCTTAGTTTTTGTGTTTGTTGTATTTTATGCAGTTTTATACTTACCTCAACGAAGACGAAATAAAAAACACAAAGAATTCGTAGAAAACCTAAAAATCGGTGAAGATGTAATTACAGATTCAGGTATTTACGGAAGAGTTACATCTATAAGTGATGATACAGTTACATTAGTTCTCAAAAATGGTGAAATAAAAATTAAGACTTCATTTATTAACAGTATTTCATGAGACGAATCCTTAAGTTTCTTTTTCTACCTGTCCTTTCTATTGGTTTATTTGTATATGTTTATCAATCATCCTTATCACCAAAACTTGGTTTAGATTTACAAGGTGGAATATCGGTAATACTTACAGCTGATCAAAATACTGATCCTGAAGTTTTAGAGAAGTCTGTTGAAATAATGAGAACAAGAATTGAGGCATTTGGTGACGTACAAGAACCAGAAATATCTATAAGCGGGAATAATGCTGTACTAGTTCAGCTCCCAGGAGTTACAGACCAAGAACGCGCAATTGAAGCTTTAGGAGCAACTGGTTTATTGACGTTTAGACCAGTACTAGCTTCCTCTTTTGATACTGGATATTCACCTGCTTTTGAATATCTTCCTAATCCTGATGACCCCGAAAATCCTATTAAAGTATCAGCGCCTGGTGTTGATGAAGAAATTGGAATTACTTTAGATGATAATCCAAATGCTGAGTCATATCTTTTATCTATAACATCAAGTTACCCTGTAATTTATAAATTAGGTCCAGCAGTCTTAACTGGAAATGATATTGAAGATGCAATTGCAGCATACCCTGAGAATGAATGGATAGTATCTTTAGAATTTAAAGACTCTTCAGCTGTAAAATTTACAGATTTAACAAAGCAATTAGCAAGAGAAACTGGTGATAAAAGACGATTAGCGATTGTCTTAGATGGTGAAATAGTATCAGCTCCAGGTATAGCTCTTGATGTCAATCCTGATATAGGTATAACAGGTGGAACAGCAGCAATTTCGATGGGAAATACTGATACAGGTGAATCAGCAAATAATCTTGCTGTAATTTTGAGGTATGGTGCGTTGCCAGTATCTTTTGAAAGATCATCCATTCAGAAAGTTTCCGCAAGTTTAGGAGAGGACACATTAAATCTTGGGTTGCAAGCTGGGTTAATTGGTCTAATTATAATTTCGATAATTATCATTCTCTATTACCGTTTTCTAGGTTTAATATCCGTATTTGGTTTATCAATGTTTGGTCTTTTGTTTTATTCAGTAATTTCTGTTTTAGGAAATTTACAAGGATTTACATTAACACTTGCAGGAATTGCTGGAATTATTGTATCAATTGGTTTAGCTGCGGACTCTTATATTGTTACGTTTGAAAAACTAAAAGACGAAATTAAAGTTGGAAGATCTTTCGAATTTGCAGCTAATAAAGCTGTAGATGAATCATGGAAGACGATATTAACAGCTGATTTCGTTTCATTGTCTGCAGCCTTTTTACTTTATATTTTAGCTGTAGGTCCAATACGTGGTTTTGCATTAGCACTTGGCATTGCAACAATTTTTGATTTATTGTTCACGCGTCTTTATACAAGAAATGTAGTACCAATTGTTGTATCAAGAATTAAAAATACTAGATTTTTGTTTCCAATTAAAAACAAGGACATAACCAATGTTTAAAAACTTATTTCTAGGCAATACAAATATCGATTTTTACAATAAACGTAACTTGCTTCAAAAAATATTTATTGTTGAAATAGTTATATTTCTAACAGTATTGATATGTGCAGCTATTGGAATATTAAACTTAAATTTCTCAATTGATTTTACAGGTGGTACAACATACCAATTGACAAGTGAGTATTCAAAATCTGATATAGATGAAGTACTTTCCAACAACATATTAGAGGTTTCAAGATATCAAACATATGAAAATTCAGATACTGTTTTATTCAGAGCTGTTGAGGGATCACAATCCCAAGAAACTGAATTCTTAAATTATCTTGCAAATAAGTTTAATGTCGACAGTAATGATATCGAGTTCCAACGTGTAGGACCAACATTTGGACAAGAAATTACAACTAAGGGTATTCGAGCGTTAGTAATATTTTTATCCTTTATAGTTTTACTGATATCAATTAGATTTCAGTTTAGGTTTTCTATAGTTGCTTTAATAGCTTTGATTCATGATCTATTAATATGTACAACGATCTATTTATTGTTAAATTTTGAAATAACACCATCCACAGTCATTGCACTTTTAACTATTCTTGGTTATTCACTTTACGATACTGTGATACTTTTTGATAAATTAAGAGATAGTCAAAGAATGAATAAAGAAAATAATTTGTCTATAAAAACATTAAACAAAACCTTTAATGAGATCTTAATGAGAAGTATCAATACATCAATTACATCGGCTGTACCAATAGCTTCAATATTGTTTCTTGGTAATATAATTGGCTTATCCGGAACCCTTACGGATTTTGCTTTACCTCTATTTATTGGAATAATATCTGGAACTTATAGCTCAATATTTGTAACTATTCCATTTTTATCAAGGATAATTAATAAATAAAAAAACTAGTACCATTAATTTATGGTTAAAAATCTTGATTTACTTGATGCAGATGAGCTTATTAATAACCTGTATTCTAAATTTAAAAATGATGAAGAAATACTAAAAAAAGCATATTTATATGCGTCGGAAGGTCATTTAAACCAAAAAAGGGCTTCTGGAGAACCATATATCACTCATCCTTTACAAGTTGCTACCTATTTAGCTGATTTAAGTATGGATATTGAAACAGTTGTTTCAGCTATTTTGCATGATTTAATTGAAGATACCGATATTACTTTTAAAGACATAAAAAAAGAATTTGGAAGTGACATAGCAAATATAGTTGATGGTGTAACAAAATTAGATAAAATCCAATATAACTCAAATGAGGAAGCTCAGGCAGATGCAATACGAAAAATGGTTATTGCTATGTCCAAAGATATAAGAGTTTTAATATTAAAACTTGCCGATAGACTCCACAACATACAAACTATTCAGTATCTAGCAGATTACAAACAAGAAAAGATAGCTAATGAAACATTATATGTTTATGCTCCACTCGCACATAGGTTAGGGCTTCAAAATATAAAACACATACTTGAAGATATATCATTTAGTTTGATATTTAAAAATCAAAATTCTGAAATAGAAAATTTAATTGAGAAAACTGCTCCTGATAGAGACAAAAATATAAATAAGTCATTAAAAATAATTGAAGATCTTTTGTCTGCGAATTCTTTATCTGCAGAAGTCGTAGGAAGACCAAAACATAATTATTCGATATACAAAAAAATTATCAATAATGGTTTAACGTTTAATGAAATAAATGATCTTATCGGACTCAGAATTTTAACTGATGATGTAAAAAATTGTTATACAATTCTTGGTTTAATCCACGCAAACTTTCAACCAGTACTTGGTAGATTTAAAGACTTTATTTCAATGCCAAAATTTAATCTTTACCAAAGCTTACACACAACAGTATTAACGGAAACAGGTCAAAAAATGGAAATACAGATAAGAACTCACGATATGCACTACAGAGCTGAATATGGAGTGGCTGCTCATTGGAAATATAAAGAAAAGCCACAAAATGATACACAGCAATGGACAAATGCATTATCTGAATTATCAGATGAGTATCCTGATCCGAATGAATTTCTAAATCATATGAAATTAGATCTTTATGAAGATGAAGTATTTTGTTTAACACCAAAGGGAGACGTAATTACCTTACCTCAGGGTGCAACACCTGTTGATTTTGCTTTTTCAGTTCATACTCAAGTAGGAGAAAAATTAATAGGTGCAAAAATCAACGGTAAATTAGTAAATTTAAGTACAAGACTAACAACTGGTGATACAGTCGAGGTACTAACTACAAATGAAAAAAATAAAGGACCAAGTCGTGACTGGCTAACATTTGTAAAGACGTCAAGAGCACGTTCTAAAATTAAACAATGGTATCAAAAACAACTTAAGGATGAAGATATACAAAAAGGTAAACAGATATTAAATTCCTGGTTAGAAGAAAATGATGAGATTTTTAATTATTCAAGTAAAGATATTATTTTGAATGAACTTTTAAACATTCTTAAATATCCCAATAATGAATCGATTTATCAAAATTTAGGTAATGGAAACATAAAAATAAATAATGTTGGAAATAAAATCAGAAAATTTGTATTTCCTGAAGAAATTTCTGAAGAAGAGGATATTCTATCACCAGATAAATATCAAACAAACGATGATCAACTTGTAATAGTAGAAGGATATGATGATATTAAGGTAAGGATGGCAAGATGTTGCGTTCCTGTTCCTGGCGATGATATATTAGGTTTCATTACGATATCAAATGGAATATCAATTCATCGATCTGATTGTCTGAACATTAAGATAGATAGTTCCAAGGGTGAAAGAATTATTGATGTTTCATGGGGATTCAATGCACAGACTGGATCAATTGTTTGGTTAGAAATAGAAGCTATTGATAGACCTTACTTATTAAGAGATGCAACAATAGCGATATCAGACAATGGTGGCAATATCCTTGTTGCAAAATCACTTACTAATAGCAAAAGAATAGTGACTTTATTATTTCAAGTTGAAATAAGTGGAAACGAACAACTTGATTCAATAATTAGAGATGCTAAAAATATAGAAAATGTTTTCGACGTACAACGTGCAAATCCAGGAAACTAAGCATGAATGATTTATTTGTTTTCACAAGTTTTACTACCTCTAACTGCTACATAGTTACGCCCAGTCTTTCCGATGGTATATCATACGTCATTGATTTACCACCTGATCTTGATCCTGTACTGGATTATATTAAAAAAGAAAATCTTAGTATTGGAGGAGCATTATTAACTCACGGTCATTTTGATCATGCCTTAGGTATGAGTAGTTTTGATGGATCCATTTATATAGATTTGAATGACGAACAATTAGCAAGGAACCCTGAAGAACAACTTAAATCATTTATGGGTTTAAATCTTGATTCAATTACATATCAAGGTGAGTTAAATGAAGTTAAAAATTTAAATAGTAACGAATTAGTTGTGCACAGTAATCCTGGTCACACAAAGGGGAGTAGTTCATTTGAGTTTCCAAGTTTGGGAATAGTATTTACAGGTGATTTTATATTTAAAGATGGAATTGGTAGAACTGATTTACTAACTGGTGACACAAATGAGATGATTCATTCAATAAATAATGTGTTTACAGGATTTCATGATGATTATATTCTCTATCCGGGACATGGAGATAAAGACACTGTAAAATCAATAAAAAACAACAATATTCTAGTGAGGGAATATTTGAATGATTGAACAAGTAAAAGGCACTAGAAATTTATTTGGTGCAGAATCAGAAAAATACATACATATATTTAACGCCTTTTGTGATGCTTTTGTTGATTATGGGTTTGAATTCGTTGAGTTACCCATTCTTGAACATAAAGAGTTGTTTATAAAATCTATTGGAGAGAATTCGGAAATTGTTACTAAACAAATGTATGAATTTAAAGATAAAGGTGATAGATCACTTGTATTAAGACCTGAAGCAACTGCTAGTGTTGTGAGATTTCATAACGAGTTTTTTAAAAATGAATCAAAAAAGTATGCCTATTTTGGAAAAATGTATCGATATGAAAGTCCTCAGAAAAATCGTTATAGAGAGTTTATTCAAGCAGGAGCTGAATTAGTTGGTACGATTGATGATTTTTCAGAACTACAGATACTGAAATCCTCAATCAATTTTTTAGAAAAATTAAATATAAATGCAAAACTTAATATAAACACTATTGGATCTATTGAAGAAAGAAAACTATATATAAAAGAACTAGAAAATTACTTTAAAAAGAATAAAAATAATTTATCAAAAGAAAGTAATGAGAAAATTGGTAAAAATACTTTACGAATTTTGGATTCTAATGACCCTTTCGATTCAGAAATAATTGATCTTGCACCTGTAATTTATCAATATTTAGATGAAGATACGTTAGACAGATATGAAAATTTAAAACAAAACCTAAAAAATGAAAATATCGGATACGTAGAGAACTCAAAACTAGTTAGAGGACTTGATTATTACAATGACTTAACATTTGAGTTCGTTTATAAAGCTACAGTACTTGGTGGTGGTGGTAGGTATGATAAGCTTGCTGAATCTTTGAAACTAGGTAATTCTGCAGGAGTAGGTGTTGCTTTTGGTGTTGACAGAATAATTAATTGTATAAATTATGTACCTTCTACAAAAAAGATCATGTTGATTGGTCAAAATTTTGATGATATTAAATCCGTTTCTAAAAAATTAGATAAAAGTGGAATTAAATATTATTTACCAATAAGAAAAAGTAAAGAGAACACACAGTATAAAGAGGCTATAAAAAACAATGTAGACTATGTTATAAACTGTACTGAAAAGACCATTAAGAATCCAAAAAATAGTGAATCATTTGAATTTAATATACGAAACTTGAAGAAGTTAATATGAAAATAGACGACTTAATAAAATCAAAAGTAAATAGTGAAGTTTCTGACTTAAGAGGTTGGGTAAGTAGTATTCGAGACCACGGAGGTTTAGTTTTCATTGAACTAAGAGACTCAAGTTCAAAAATACAAATCGTTTTAGATTCTGAAAATGTCGATATTGATACTTTCAAATCTGAATATTACATAAGTGTTAACGGAACATATATAAAAAGAGATAAGTCAATGATTAATAAATCTCAACAATTCGGTGAGTATGAGATTAGTGCTGACAGTTACTCAATTATCTCAAAAAGCAAACCTCTACCGTTTCAAATAGAGGACTCTATCAATACTGATGAAAATATAAGATTGAAATACAGATATTTGGATTTAAGACGAGAAGATATGAAAAGAAATATCGTCGCTCGTTCAAACACATTTAAATCCATTAGAAATTCAATGGATAGTTTATCTTTTTTAGAATTAGATACACCAACGTTAACAAAATCTACACCTGAAGGTGCGAAAGACTTTTTAGTCCCATCAAGAAAACAAAGTGGTTCATTTTATGCTTTACCCCAATCACCCCAGATGTATAAACAATTATTTATGATTTCAGGATTTAACAAATATTATCAAATTGCTAAATGCTACCGAGATGAAGATTCAAGAAAAGACAGACAACCAGAATTCACACAACTAGATTTGGAAATATTAAATGGTACACCAGATGAAGTAAGAAAAACTACTGAAACAATAGTTAAAGAATTACTGGAAAATGTATTTTCTATTAAAGTCGATGTACCTTTTCGAGATATGACTCACAAATATGCAATAGAAAACTATGGTACTGATAAGCCAGATTTACGAATTAAAGAAACTATTGAAGATTTAAGTAATATATTTAAAAATACAGAAATTAATTTTATAAAATCATCATTAGAAAATTCAGGTTTCGTAAAGGGTTTTCATACATCAAAAATAATGACTAGATCAGAGATAGATGCTTTAGATGAGTTAGTTAAAGATAACGGAAGTAACGGTCTTGGATGGTTTAAAATTGAAAACTCCACAGTATCGGGACCATTATCTAAAATTACAACTGACAAAGAGAATGAAGAAATACTAAAACTAGGTGATGGAATGCTCTTATTTCAATCTGGAAATATAGAGATATATCAAGTATTAGATGTTATTCGTCGAGAAATTTTTACCCCGGTAGATACTTACAGTTTCACTTGGATTTATGATTTTCCTTATTTTGAAGTTGAAAATGGAGAAATACAACCCTCTCATCACCCTTTCACATCACCAAAAGATACTGAGAATTTTATTGAAGATCCTAATAATGCAACAGCTCTACATTATGATTTAGTTCTTAATGGATCAGAGTTGGGTTCAGGATCACAAAGAATTAATTCTCCAGATATCCAAAGAAAAGTATTAGAAATGTGGGGTCTTTCAGATGATGACATTGAAAATCGTTTTGGATGGTTTATTGAAGCTTTGTCTTATGGAACACCGCAACATGCAGGAATAGCTTTAGGTATAGATAGGATTATTGCTGTGATGCTCAACGTTGATTCAATAAGAGATGTTATACCTTTTCCTAAAACACAATCTGGACTTGACCCTTTAACAAACGCGCCAACTATTATTGATGAAAATGAATTAGAGGATTATAACCTTAAATACATTGAGATAGCTGATGAATAGTAATGAAATAAGAGAAGAGTTTTTAAAATTCTTTGAACAAAATAATCACAAGATTATGCCATCAGCGTCATTGATACCTATAGACGAAACCTTACTATTTACTGCCGCTGGAATGGTTCCATTTAAAGATTATTTTCTAGGTAACAATAAACCGCCACATACAAATCTTGTTTCATCACAAAAATGCATAAGAACAGTTGATATTGATATTATCGGTGACACAGATCGTCATCTTACTTTTTTTGAAATGCTTGGAAATTTTAGTATTGGAGAATATTTTAAAGAACAAGCTATAAAACATGCATATGAATTTATAACCAAAAATTTAGGAATTAATCCAGATGATCTATGGTTTACAGTCTATAAAGATGACGACGAATCATTCAATATTTGGAAAGACGTAATAGGTGTTCCTGAAGAAAGAATACAGAGAGGTGATAAAGACAATTTTTGGCAAATGAATATCCCTGGACCTTGTGGACCGTGCTCTGAAATATTTATAGATAGAGGACCAGACTATGGAGAAGAAGGCGGTCCAATTGGTGGTGGGGAAGATAGATTCATAGAAATTTGGAACTTAGTTTTTATGGAATCAATACAAGACGAACCTTACAATGTCGTAGGTGAATTACCTGCAAAAAATATTGATACAGGTATGGGACTTGAGCGTATTGCTATGGTTCTTCAAGATAAAGAGTCACCATTTGAAATAGATTCATTTGAATCAATTTATGATCAATTAAAGCCAAAAATTAAAACTCCGAATAAAAAATACGAAAGAATCATATTGGATCATATGAAAGCATCAACGTTTATGATTTCAGATGGTGTTGTACCAACAAACGAGGGTAGAGGATACATTTTAAGAAGGCTAATTAGAAGAGCAATCAGAGCATATTATGGTTTAACAAATGAAATAGATTCTATTGAATTTCTAATATCTCCAATTGTTGAAATTTACAAAGATCACTATCCAGACCTTTATAAGAATATTGATAAAATTAAGAAACTTTTTACTACTGAAGAAAATCTCTTTCACAAGACACTAGAAAAAGGCACAGTTGAAATAAATAGGCTTATACAAGATAAAGAAAAATTTGATGAGGAAAAAGCATTTTATCTTTTTGAAACTTTCGGTTTTCCATATGAACTTACAAAAGAGATTGCATTTGAAAATAATATTCAATTAAATGATGATAAGTATATGAAAAAGTTTCAAGAACATCAGGCTAAATCTAGTGCATTTAAGAAAGAAATATCAAATATAAGTGAATTTGATGTAGATTGCAACGTTTTTACGGGTTATGAAAATACAAATACCATAAGTGAAGTAACACTAGTCCTGAATGAAAATAGTGCAACAACAATATTTACAGAAGCTACCCCATTTTATTATGAAGCTGGAGGTCAAATATCTGACCAAGGCTCAATAATATTTGAGGATAAAGAATATTCGGTAGCTGATGTCGTTCAATCTAGCTCTGGTGCTACTGGCTTAGTAATAAATGAAGATATAAAAATTCAATCAGGAGAAAAAATTGAATCTAAAGTAAACGAATCATTTAGAAGATCTGTATCTAAAAGTCATACATCTGCACATATAGTTCACTCATCTTTAAGAAAGATTCTTGGTGATCATGTTGCTCAAGCAGGGTCATATGTTGCTCCTGGAAGATTTAGATTTGACTTTAGTCATTCAGAAAAAGTCACACAGGAAGAACTTAATGAAATCTTCACATTAAGTAATAAAAATGTCTTTTCAGATTTAAAAGTAGATACAAAAATAATGAATATTGACGAAGCAAAAAAAGAAGGTGCATTGGCATTTTTTGGTGATAAATATGATGACGATGTAAGAGTAGTAAATATTGGGAATTTCTCTAAAGAACTTTGTGGTGGTACTCATGTATCTAATTCAAATGAAATAGGATTAATAGTTTTATTAAATGAGTCTTCAATTGGCTCAAATCTAAGAAGAGTAGAGATGCTTTCAGGATTTGAAGCTTATGATTTTATGACTAATGCTTACAATTCATATAAAAGTGTAAGCAATCTTTTAAATACAAATATAGAAAATGTACCAACAAAACTCGAATCTTTATTTAATTCATATGAGGAACTTAAATCACAGGTTGATCAATTTAAACAAATTAGAAACAACGAAATGGTTGATCAGATATCAAATAAATATGAAAATGTTGGTGATTATAAAGTATTCATAAATCAAGTTTCAATGGATACAGTTGATGATATAAGAAATGTAGCTATTAATTCGATCAATAATGGAGTTGTTGATTACATATACTTAATTTCACAAATAGAATCAAAATCTGTCATAGTTGCTATGAAAAATGAGAAAGTTATTAAGGAAATGAATGTATCTGAACTTGTGATTGAAACTTCTAAAAATTTTGGTGGGGGAGCATCGAAAGATAAGGTTTTATCAGTAGGTGGGGGTCCTAATGATTACTCAATAGATGAAACCCTTAAATATGTTAAAGAATCTATTGTTAACAATCTCAAGTGAAAAACATAATAGCTATAGATTATGGTGAACGTTACGTTGGTCTTGCATTAAAAAAGCAATCAATAAATTCGGCTTATGCATATAAGGTCCTGGATAGTAAATCTTTGGATGTTTTAGCTGAAATTAAACAATCATTAATTGATCACGAAATAGATGAGATTGTAATTGGTTATCCAATAGGATTAAATTCTCATCAAACACGTATGAGTAATGTGGTAGATGAATTTATTGAGAATGATCTAAAATCTATAACAAATGTTCCAATACATAAAATTGATGAACGAATGACTTCAAAGTTAACAAATGATAAAACAGTAAGAAATGATGACTTAGCGGCATTAGAAATACTAAATTCACATTTAAAAAATGATTAAATATTACTTTAAAAATCGACTTGTAATATCTGTTGTATTTACAATATTTGCTGTATTTATTGCAATTAATTTTGCTTCAAATATTGCTTCATCAATAGACCAAACAGCAAGTATGGTTTCAAATAATGACGATATAGAAGAATCAATTATTTTAATAAATATTCCACAAGGTGCCTCAGCGGCGCAGATTTCATCAATACTTGCACAAGAAGGAATTATATCGTCTTCATTAGCTTTTGAAATATATCTAAGGAACGAGAATCTTGGTGACAAATTACGAGCTGGAGAATATGAAATTTCAAATAAATTAGAGTTCGAAGAGATAAGTAATATTTTATTAAAGGGACCACCATTAAAAACTTACACAATTACTATTCCGGAAGGACTTTGGATCACTGAGACAATAGAATCTATCTCTTCCCAAACTGGTTACGATGTAGATCTACTTACGAATTCACTTTTATCTGGAAATGTAGAAAGTAAATATGTTTATTTAGGTGATGTTTCAAAGTTACAAAATTGGGAAGGTCTTCTATATCCAAACACTTATCAAATAGCATTAGATGCATCTGGTGAAGAAATTTTACAAATTTTAGTTAATGAACTTGAAACAGTAATTGATAAATTATTAGTTACCTATTCAATACCTAATTGGATTAATTCTACGAATGAACTTTTTGCAGTCGCTAGTCTTGTTGAAGCTGAATCGAAAATAGAAGAAGACAGACCACTTGTTTCGTCTGTTATAAAAAACCGATTGTATGATGATATGTTACTTCAAATTGATGCGATGATACTATATGCTCTTCAAGAGCGTAAATCTCAAGTACTACTAATCGATTTACAAGTAGAATCACCATATAACTCTTATAAATATACTGGTTTACCACCTACTCCTATATCTGGATTTGGTGAGCGGTCATTAATTGCTGTATTTGAAACACCAGAGACTGATTTTATATACTACTTACTAACAGATAAAAATGGAAAAATGTCATTTACAAATGACTATACAGACTTTATTAATATGAAAAATAAAGCAAAAGAGGAAGGTGTAATTCCCTAATGGTATCTACAAATGATATGAGACCAGGACAGTCTATATTAGTTGATGGAACTATCTATCAGATAATGGATTATGCCCATGTTAAGCCCGGAAAAGGAAAAGCTTTTGTTAAAACAAAGCTCAAAAATCTTATTGATGGTGGAATTATAGAAAAAACTTTTAGAGCTGATGAAAATGTTGATCAAGCTTTTATTGAAAAACAAGAATTTCAATATTTATATAATGAATCTGGAAATTTCATATTTATGAATACAGAGAATTATGAGCAAGTATCATTAGATGCAAATCTCATTGCAGAAATAGAACTTTTATTAATACCAAATAGCGAGGTAACTATACAAATGTATGAGAATAAACCATTAAATGTACTGTTGCCTTCTAGTGTTGAATTAAAAGTAACAAAAGCAGAACCAGCTGTTAAGGGTGATACTGTAACATCGTCTACTAAAACAGTCACTTGTGAAACTGGTTTAGAGGTGGTTGTTCCTATGTTTATTGAAGAAGGTGAAATAATTAAAATTGACACTAAAGATAATTCATACATGACAAGGGTTTAATGAAAGATTTTAGACAAATAACATTTGAAACATTATTTGAAGAAGGCTTAACAAGCTTAAAGGAAAAAGATTTTAATATATCTTCATTAAGTGAAAATCAGAATCTAAGAGCAAACCAGTTATTTAATAATACAAAAATTAACAGTGAGAGAATTGAAAATTCAATCCGAACTTATTCTGATAATTGGAGTTACGAAAGAATAGGTAAAGTAGAATTAATTACTTTAACATTGGGTATTTCAGAATTAATTATGGATTTATCTCCTACAAAAGTTATTATCTCAGAATGGGTAAAGCTTGCGGATAAACATTCCTCTTCACAGTCAGCAAAATTTGTAAACGGAATACTTGATAAATTATCTCAGGAGATTTAATGAGTGACTCATATATTTTAGAGATTAAAAATAAAAGAAAAGATTTTATCAACTCATTTGAAAAAAATATTGAGAACATAGATAATGAACTTATTAGAGCTAGTAACGACAATCAATTAAATTCAATAAGAATACATAAATATCTAACAGAAACTGGTGTTCTTGGAAAAGTTAAAACTGCTCGTTTTTTAGATGATATAGGACTTAATGAAAAATCAAAATTATCTGACTTAAACGATAATTACATTGAATCAATTTCTAACTATGTGAAAAACTCATGATTATTATTTTCAGTGGGCCCTCTGGTGTTGGTAAATCAACAATTATTAACAATTTATCAAATGATTTTAATTTTTATTTTTCTACCTCACATACAACAAGACCTCAAAGGGAATCTGAGATAGAAGGTAAGGATTATTATTTTATATCTGAAGAAGAATTTAATTCAATGATAAGTAATGATGAATTTTTAGAATACGAAAGATACGGTAGCTATTATTACGGAACTTCAAAAAAAGAGTTGGAACGAGATGATTTTATTGTCCTCGATCTCGAAGTAAACGGTGCAACAAAATTGTTAACATCAAATGATTCATATATTGGAATTTTTATAGATATTGATGACAATGTTTTGATTGAAAGATTAAATGAACGAGGTCATGATGACCAGTTTATAGAAGAAAGAATGAATTTAGCTAAAGAACAACGCCAATCTATGGGCAACTTTGACTATATAATTAAAAATATAGATTTAAAGGCTACTATTAAAGAAATATTAGATATATTATATGACCTGGAGAAAAAATGATAAAACCACCTATTGAAGAACTTTTAGAAAACTCACCTGGCAGATTTGCACTTGTTATAACGTCAGCAAGAAGAGCTAAAGATATAAACTCATACTTTAACCAATTAGGTGAAGGTATTGGAGCATATACACCACCTCAAGTACAAAGCCTTAGTAGAAAACCACTTACCGTTGCTTTTGAAGAGATTGCTTCTGGAAAAGTAGAGGTTAGCGAAAAAGAATAACCTCATGAGCAAAAAAATACTACTTGGTATAACTGGTAGTATTGCTGCTTCAAAGTCAGAAAGCCTACATTCATTACTTTCAGAAAATAACGAAACTGTAGTCTTTTCAACCAATGAAGGATTGAAGTATATTTCAGAGGAATTTCAAAACAAAAATGATATCTTTCATAGTTGGGATCAATTAGATGGATCACCTCATATAGAATATGCAAGATGGGCTGATAGTATTGTTATATATCCAGCAACAGCAAATTTTATAAGTAAATTTGCAAATGGTTTGGCTGACAATTTATTACTTTCTACTTTATTGATGTTTGATAAAGAAATTTATGTTGCTCCTGCAATGCATGAAGAAATGTTTATGGACAATAAAATACAGTCAAACATCATTGATTTAAGCGACAATGTAATATTTTGTGGTCCCAGATATGGAAACCTTGATATTGGAGATAAAGGTTTAGGTAGGCTTATCGAGCCAATAGAAATGTATGATATTTTATTTAATAAAAAAGAAAAGGTTATCGTAACATCAGGTCCAACTTCTGAATATCTTGATGATGTTAGAACAATAACAAACAAATCTTCTGGAAAGCAAGGAAGGTCAGTTGCTATAGAATTGATGAGTCTAGGATATGATGTTGTTTACATACATTCGAAAACAATATCTCCTGTTGCTGGAGCTAAAAATATTTCATTTGATACTTCAAAGGAATTACAGGAAGCAATGAATATTGAAGCAAATAGTACAAAGTATTTGTACATGGTTGCTGCTGTTTCTGATTTTATACCTGAAAAAGTAGAAGGAAAAATGAAAAGAACTGAAGGCAATATGACATTAAATCTGTCACCAAACGTTGATATAGTGAAAGAGTACAAAGAAAAATATAAAATGATAAATGTAATAAGTTTTTCAGCTCAAACTAATGATGACCTTAATTTTGAAAAGATTAATGAAAAAAATTCTGATTTTTTAGTTATTAATAATATTAATGATATTTCATTTGGTTCAGACACTAACAAAGTAACCATTATTAATAAAAAAGACAAAGTGTTTGAATCAGAAGAAAAAAATAAACATATCATTGCTCAAGAGATCATTAAAAATACTTTGATTTAAATTGTTTGTTGATGTAGAAATAATCTCAAATAACACATATAAGTTTCAACTTTTTACATATTCAGTACCTAAAAATCTATCTAATAAAATTGATATTGGTTCAATAGTTTCAGTGAATTTTAGAAATAGAAAGAAAACTGCTGTTGTTGTAAATATACATAATAAAGATTTAAAAATTAAAGCTTTAAAACCTGTTGAAAGGATTATTAGTAAGTTAGATCAAGATCAGTTACTTTTTTTAAAACACGTTGCAGTTTCTTATTATTTAAATATTGGTTTTTTAATATTCAATCTATATAAGGATATGAATTTTAAATTAGATAGAAGGATTAAAAATACTTCATTAAGTATTTATAACAATACAGAAATAGACAAAGTGTTATCCACTAATTCTAAAAATATAATCTTTACTCCTTCTTTAAAAGCAACTAAAAATTTATATAAAAATCTATCAGAAAAAGGAATAAAAATAAATTTTTATCAAAAAACAGGTGGCAAAGAGGAAATCCAAAACGCATTAAGTACAGTTAATAAATTTAACAATTGCATATTACTCGCGAATAATTTTATGAAAATAAAACCACAATCAACTTCAAATTACCATTTTTTTGATACCAATGATTATTCTTACAATTTACCAAAATTTAATTCTCTAAACATTATTGAATTGTCAGTACTTAAAAATAAGTACTTTGGAGGAAATTATCATTATTACAATGAGTATCCATCTCTAAATTACTTTAATAAAATTAAAAATTATATAACTCCTGATCTAAGTAATGTAGAAATTTATCATGGAAACTCTTTACAAGATTGTATTGAATTATTTAAAACAAAGCATACTGATAAAAATTTAAAATTATTTTTTCACGACGAGATTTTAAATGAATTACTTAATGAATATAAAGCTGTAAAAAGTGAGAATGATTTATACGATTTAAATTTATTAGTAAACCCTACAATATCTTTTAAAGGTAAACTAAATTCTGAACGTTTAATTTTTCTGTTACGACAAATAGAGAGGTCGAAGCGAAATAATAGTTTAACGATCATACTTACAACAAAAAATATAAACTTAAAAGAATCTTTAAAAAATCAAAATATAACAAAATGGAGTAAAGAAGAGCTAATATCAAGAAAAAAATGGGGACCAAACCTTGATCATAAAGTTTTTAAATTTTCATCTGATTCAATAATTAAATATGAAAATGAATATATTTTAGGACCTAAAAAGGTTGATAATTTATATGAATACGAAATCAATATAAATTTATCAAAAGATACTAATTACAATGAAATTACAAATATGTATTCAAAACTATTACAGTATGAGCCAAGAAAAGTTATTTCTATATGATGAATGAAATTGTAACTTTTGGTCACCCATCCCTTAAATCTAAATCAGTAAATATTACTGAATTTGATGAAACATTAAAAAAATTATCAGAGAGAATGATAAAAATTATGTATGAGGCGCCTGGAGTAGGGCTAGCAGCTCCACAAATTGGTATAAATAAAAATATTTTTGTTTTTGATGCTGGAGAAGGTCCGAACATAGCAGTCAATCCAAAGAAAATCGAAGTTGAGGGTTCTGTAGTATTTTTAGAGGGATGTCTTTCATTACCTGGTTATTATTGGGAGATTGAAAGGCCAGAATATTCAAAAATCTATTGTCAAGACATAAACGGTGAAGATATTACATATGAAGGGGAAGACTTATTGGGTAGAGTTCTCCAACATGAATACGACCATTTAAAAGGAAAGCTTTTACTATCATCTTTATCTAGAAAAGAGAGAAAAGAAGCAATTAAAAAAATTGCACTAAATGGGTTTCCAGGAAATGACTTATAAGTATTTTTTTGGTAGTGACAATAGGAGTATTCCTTACTTAAATACTTTACTAGAAAATTACGATTCAATAAAAGTGGTGACAACAGAGCCTCGGAATACTGGACGTGGTAGGAAGATTTTAAATAATCCGGTTGAAGATTATTGCAGAAGAAATAATGTTGAATGTTCTTACTTTTCTAATTCAAAACATTATGACGATATGGATTTTGGTATCTGCGTAAGTTTTGGTTCTATTTTTTCAAACGATTTTTTAAGTAAACATCCTTCTATATTCAATATTCATTTAAGTATATTGCCTAATCTAGTCGGTCCATCCCCAGTTGAAACAACAATATTAAATGGCGATACACTATTTGGATATACTATTTTTAAGATTATAAATGAGGTTGATAAAGGTCCGATACTTTTTAAAAATCAAATTGATATTGTTAACAATTATTCATCAAATGTATATCAAGAATTATCTGAAGATTTTAAAATAAACTTTAACAGCATCGACTTTAATTCATCATTGAAAGATCAAGTGGGTGAAGTAACTAGAAGTTATAAATTCACCAAAAATGATTATTTAATAAGTAAAGAAGATACACTAACCAATGCAAAAAATAAAATAAAAGCTTTTGATGTTTTAGGTCCTGCTTTTATTAAATACGATTCAAAAATAATTAAAATCCATAAATATACTGAGAATAATTCAACTTTTACATATGAATTAAAAGATGGACTCTTATATTTAGATGAAATAACACCTGAAGGGAAAAAAAGAATGAAAGCAAATGATTATATGCGTGGTCTTCAATGAAAATATCAGCAAGTATTCAGGCATCAAATATATATAATCTTCTTGATGAATTAGAAAACTACAAAGATAGTTTTGATCAATTACATGTAGATATTACAGACGGTAATTTCACAGATAATATTTCACTACCAGTTGCAATTATTGAGTACATCAAAACTAACACAGAATATGTTGTTGATACACATTTGATGTTAAATAACAACGAGTTATTTACTAGCAAAGCGTTTGAATTTGGCTCAGATATAGTGACGGTACATTGTGAAACAACGTCCCCTGAATTATTTAGTTCACTAGTGAATAAATACAATAACATTGGAATAGGTATATTACCGAGTACAGATATAAATGTTTTATCTGATTATATTGATAATGCACATAGCGTATTGTTGCTTACAGTAAATCCGGGATTCTCTAATCAAAGTAAAGCAGTTAATTTATTAGATAGAATTACTGAATTTAAAAATACTTATCCTAATTACTCCAATTTATTAATTGTTGATGGAGGGGTTAAAAATGAAGAACTTCAAACCTTGAGGGATTTAAAAGTTGATATAGCTGTTCAGGGAGGAGCTATATTTGCTAAATAGTCTTCAATATCTCAATTTTTCTGAGCATATGATTGAAGCAATTAAATTTGCACTTAGATATGATCCATCTCCAAATCCAAGAGTCGGTGCTGTGCTGGTTGATAAAAATAATAAAATAAAAAAGATAACTGCACATAAAGAGAAAGATAAGGACCATGCTGAATATAATCTATTTAAAAATTCAGATATTTCAGAAAATGATACTTTGTATGTTACATTAGAACCTTGTTTTCATGATGACACCTCACCATCTTGCGCAAATGCTGTTTTGGAAACAAATGTACAAAATATAGTTGTTGGGGATATAGATCGTGATGAAAGAACTAATGGTAAAGGTATCGAACTTTTAAAGAACAACGATTTAAATGTATCTATTGAACATGGTATAAATGATTTTTTAAATCCTGGATACAAAATTACAAATGATAAACCATATCTCATTGGTAAAGTAGCCACTTCAGCAGACCATATAATATACAATGAAAACAAGAGGTATATTACCAATAAAAATTCATTAGAAATTACCCATTATTTAAGAGCAACCGTAGATTCCGTCATAATTGGAAAAAATACATTAAAAATTGACAATCCAAAGTTGAATGTACGTCTGGATTATGAATATAAAAATCCTCAACCAGTTGTTTTGTGGGGGAATGACACTAAAGAGCTTAAAAAATACTCTAGTTCATTTAATAATTTTATATTTTATGTTGAGAATGATGAAGATTCATTTAGTACCTTTTTAGAGAGACATTCTATAAAAAGTGGATTAGTTGAAGGTGGTAATTCTATTTTGTCTTATTTTTTAAATGAAGATATGATTGATGAATTTTATTATTTCAAGTCATCAGATAGCCTTGAAAGTGGATTAAAAATTGATAAAACAATTGAGGAATATATCAGTAATAACTTTAATTCTATTCAAGAATATCCCATTATTGATAATCTATTAACTACTTATACTAATAAGTAATGTTTACTGGAATTATTAATTCAATTGGAAATATTGAATCAAGAAATATTGATGAAATACAAATAAGTACAGATAATGATTTATATCATGGTTTGGAACCAGGTACTAGTATTTCCATAGATGGCACGTGTCTTACATTAAGAGATTACAAGGATGATTTCTTAAATTTTCAAGTATCTGAAGAAACATTCAATAGAACTGTGGCTAAAGAATATAAGAAGGATATTAAAACAAATTTAGAACTTCCTGCTACTTTAACTACTTTCTTGAGTGGACATATAGTACAAGGCCATGTTGATAATACATCTGTTGTAACAAACATTGTTGAAAACGATAATAATCTTTGGACATATCATTTTAAAAATACGGATACACGATATATAGTTGATAAAGGTTCTGTGACTATAAATGGTATATCTTTAACTGTTGTTAATCCCGATAAAGAAGAATTTAGTGTCGCTGTTATAAACGAGACATATCAAAGGACAAATTTAAAGTACCTTAAAACCGGTTCGATAGTTAACATTGAATATGACATACTTGCTAAATATATGGAAAGAATGATAAATGATAAGTGACATAGAAGTTATTATCGAAAAATTTAAAAAAGGTGAGATGGTCATTCTTGTTGACGATGAAGACAGAGAGAATGAAGGTGATTTAATTGTATCTTCACAGTACTTAACACCTGAACACATCAACTTTATGATAACTTATGCAAAGGGTCTTTTGTGCGCACCAATCGCAAAAGATGTTGCAACAAAGTTAAAACTTTCATTAATGCAAGGTATTGATAATGAAGAAGATACACAATTTACAACTTCAGTTGATCTAATGGGAGATGGGGTTTCAACAGGAATTTCAGCAGATGATAGATTTAAAACAATAAAAGGTCTTAGTGATCCAAATGCTACCAGACAAGATTTTAAAGTTCCAGGTCACGTCTTTCCTTTGCAGGCAATGGATGGAGGAGTATTAAGACGTGCTGGTCATACTGAAGCAGCTGTAGACTTATGTTTACTCGCTGATCATTATCCGGTAGCTGTTATTTGTGAAATAATAAATGATGATGGTTCAATGGCACGAATTGACGATCTAGTAAATTTTTCGAAAAAACACAATGTAGCTATTGGAACAATTAAAGACTTAATCGAATACAAGTTGAAATTAACAAATCCTGTGTCTTTTGTATCTAAAGCAAAAGTGCCGACAGAATATGGTGAATTTACTGCGCATGTTTACAAAGACAATAATGATAATACTGAGCATATTGCATTGACATATGAGAATTACTTAGAAGGTGAGTCTTCAATGGTAAGAGTGCACTCTGAGTGTTTAACAGGTGATGTATTTAGTTCAAATAAATGTGATTGTGGATATCAGTTAGATAGTGCATTAGAAATTATTGTAAATAATGGTTCCGGTGTTCTTCTATATATGAGAGGACATGAAGGAAGGGGAATAGGTTTAGGAAATAAGATTAAAGCATACTCATTGCAAGATGAAGGTGCAGATACGGTTGAAGCAAACATTCAACTTGGTTTTGAAATGGATCAAAGAGATTATGGAACTGGGGCCCTGATACTTAGAGATTTAGGAATTACGAATATGAATTTACTCACAAATAATCCAAGCAAAAGAGCAGGTTTAGAAGGTTTTGGTTTAAATATTGTAAAAAGAACACCACTTAAGGGAAAGACAACACCAGAGAATACTTCATATCTTGAGACAAAAGAAAACAAGATGGGTCATAATTTTAATGAAGAATAAGGTAGCAATTGTTTATTCAGATTATTACAAAGATGTCACAAGTGGTTTATTAGATGGATTCAATAATACAATTGATTCAACTTTTGAATGTGATGAGTTTAAGGTAAGTGGTAGCTGGGAAATCATATACAAAATTAACTCACTTATAGACGAATACGATAAGTTTGTAGCTATTGGAGTCATTGTTAAAGGTGAGACAGATCATTATGAATTTTTATCTTCAAGTATTGCTAATCAATTATTAAATTTAACAACAACAAAAAATGTATATATTTCAAACTGTGTCTTAAACGTATTAAATATTGAACAAGCAACTGAAAGAGCTGGGTCTGAAAATAATAAGGGTGCTGAATCTGCACAAGCTTTAAATAATCTTTTTATTACATAATAAAATTAAAGTTATATAATTGACTTTAAGCGAACGATGTTCCACCTACTGTGAAAAATAGTATGGTAAGTAAAAACAGCTTCGTGCTGTTTTTTTTATGAAAGGTAAACAAATAGCAGAATTAAATGTGAACGAGGAGATAAAATCCAAGAAGCTATTGGTAATTGCACCAGATGGCGTACAAGTTGGAGAATTAGAACTTAAAAAAGCCCTCATATTGGCCGAAGAACTTGAACTTGATCTTGTTGAAGTCTCTCCGGAAAGTAAGCCGCCTGTTGCTAGATTAATGGATTATGGCAAATACAAATATGAGCTTAATCAAAAAGCAAGAGAGTCAAGGAAAAAACAAGTAAAAATTAATGTAAAGGAAATACAACTGAAACCAAAGATTGATACACACGACTACAAAATTAAATTAAATCAATCAAAAAAGTTTTTAGAAGACGGAGATAAAGTGAAATTTACTATGAGATTTAGAGGTAGGGAAGCAGAATATCCTGAATTAGGACAAAAGATCTTAGATAATTTTAGAGACGAACTTGTTGATTTAGCAATGGTAGAGTCTACTTCTAGACCAGATGGTAGATCATTAACAATGGTACTAGCACCTAACGGAGGTAAAAAATGAAACATAAAACTCATAAAGGAATGAAAAAAAGAATAAGAGTTAGTGGTACTGGGAAATTCATGCGAAGGCGTGCTCACAGATCACATTATAAATTGGCTAAAGGTAGCAACTCATGGTCAAGACTAAAAAGAGATGTTGAATCTTCTAAGGGTGATTCAAAAAAAATAAGAAAGTTGTTGAGTTAAATGGTAAGAGTAAGAAGATCAGTAAGTAGTAGAAAATCAAGAAAAAAGATTCTTAAACAAGCTAAAGGTTATACAGGAGCTAGAAGCAAGCGTTTAAGGACCGCTAAAGAACAAGTGATGCATGCAGGTAATGACGCCTTTGCTCATCGTAAAGACAAGAAAGCAACATATAGAAAAATTTGGATATCTAGAATTAATGCAGCATCAAGACAACATGGTTTGTCATATTCAAAATTTATTAACGGTTTAACAAACGCTCAAGTAAAAGTTGATAGAAAAATATTGGCTGATTTAGCTATCAATGATCCTGATGGATTTAAGAAACTTGTAGATTTAGCTAAAAAAAATATAAATGCCTGAGGTTAATACCGATAAAATATTTGCCGCTTTTTTACTAAGACTTGAAGAAGTTGCTCAAATCGAAGATTTCGATGACATTGAGAAAGAATTCCTTGGAAAAAATTCCTTATTGTCAGAAGAAAGAAAATCATTATCTTCATTAAATGAAGTATCTAGAAAAAAATATGGAAAATTGCTTCAAGATCTTTCAAATAATATCATTTCTAAATTAGACGAAGAAAAGACTAAATTCAAATCTAAATTTTTTATTCAAAGAGAACTAAATGATAAAAAAGATATTTCCATAGATTGGTATAAAAACTTAGGTAGCAAAAATCATGTTTTAACAAATGTAATGAATGAAGTAGTTGATATCTTTGCAGCTATTGGTTATACGGTTGCAACTGGACCTGAAGCAGAAACATCCTGGCATAATTTTGATGCATTAAATACACCAGACTGGCATCCTGCAAGATATGAATCAGACACATTATATTTAGACAACAAGCTTGAAAAATTACTGAGGACTCAAACTAGTACTGTTCAAGTAAGGCATATGCAAAACAATAAACCGCCTGTTTATATTGTTGCTCCAGGAAGAGTTTACAGATCAGACCAACTTGATGCTACCCACTCACCAGTATTTCATCAAATTGAGGGTTTAGCAGTTGATGAAAACTTAACGTTTTCTGATTTAAAAGGAACATTGGAGTATTTTGTTAGAGAATTTTTTGGAAAAGACTTAAAGACAAAGTTTATTCCTCATTTTTTTCCATTCACTGAACCATCAGCTGAAGTTCTAGTTAGTTGGAAAGATGGAGAATGGCTTGAAATCCTAGGATGTGGAATGGTAGATCCAAATGTTTTCAAGCATGTTGGATATGACACAGATTCCCAAGGATTCGCATTTGGTGTAGGAGTTGAAAGATTAGCAATGATTAGATACGGAATAGATCATATTAAAAACTTTTATGAAAATGACCTAAGGTTTTTAAGGCAGTTTTAATGAAAATATTGAAATCTTGGCTTAATGATTGGATAGATATTGAAAATATATCTAATCCTGAAATTTCTGAAGCTTTAGAAAGTTTAGGTTTTGAAATAGAAAACAAAAAGGAACTAAACCCTAATTATGAAAACATCGTTGTAGGTAAAGTACTTGAAATATATGAACATCCTAATGCTGACAAGGTGCGTATTACTAAAACTGATGTAGGGCACAATATATATGAAATTGTTTGTGGAGCTTGGAATTTTGACGTAGGAGCAGTCGTACCTGTTGCGCTACCAAATTCTAAGATAAAAGATAATTTTAAAATCGATAAACGTAATATAAGAGGAATTCAATCAAATGGGATGATTTGTTCAGCTGCAGAACTTGATCTTTGGGATGATCATGATGGAATACTTCTACTGGATGACAAGCTACTTCCAGGAACTGATTTTTCTACAATCTATTCGAGTCATGATTTTATATGGGAGGTTGGTGTTACACCAAATAGAGGAGACTGTATGTCATATTTGGGTATTGCAAGAGAACTTTCAGGATATTTCAATAAAAAACTAAAAAACAAAAAATCAAATCTGAAACCAACAATTGCAAATATTTTGAATGCAGACAGTGGGAAAATTAAAGAATGTAACTCTTATGGTTCAGTAGAAATAGAAAACTTTAATGTTACTAACTCTTCATTTGAAATGAGATACAGGCTCACACAGGTTGGAACAAGAATTATTAATAATGTGGTCGACATAACCAATTACATTTTATATGACATAGGTCAACCATTACATGCTTTTGATAGAGATAAATTATTTGGAACAATATCTGTAAGAAAAGCTAAAAATAACGAACAAATTACAACACTTGACTCACAAGTGAGAAAATTAGATTCAAATGATCTTGTTATTACAGATAATGATAAGCCAATTGCTTTAGCCGGAGTAATGGGGGGATTAGAAACTGAAGTAACAGAGACCACCACAAATCTTCTTATTGAAAGTGCGTATTTTGACAAAGTATCCATTATGAAAACTTCAAGGAAATTGAACTTGATATCTGACGCATCCATACGGTTTGAAAGAGGTATTGATTATAAAATTCAAAGATATGGCTTAGAACGTTTTTTAATGGAATTAAAAGATAATCAAGCTATTAATTATTCAGAAATAAATGTAGATGATAAAGGTAACTTGGATAACAAGAAGGTAATTCTGAAATATTATGAAATAAAAAAACTACTTGGTATTGATTTAAAAGAATCATTTATTAAGAAAGTTCTAAAATTTTTAATGATCGATTCTGAAGTAAGCAAAGAAAGTGTAAAATTCACACCACCCTCATGGCGTTATGATCTAGATAGACCTGTGGACCTTATAGAAGAATTCGCAAAACATTATGGCTTTAATAATTTTGAATCTACTCTACCTCAGGGAGTTCATAAAAATAATAAAGGAGGTTATTGGGATCTTAAGGATTACTTATCAAGTGTTCTAACATCCAATAATTTTCAAGAAGTCCAAACTTTAAGTTTTGTAAATAAAGACAAGAATTATTTATTTAATCCGGAAAAAAAATATATTGAGGTATTTAATGCAATCGATCAATCAAGTAAATTTATGAGATCAAACCTAATGTCTAGTTTGATAGATGTATACAAACTAAATTATGAACAAAATAATTTATCAAATAGTTATTTTGAAATAAATACTGTATTTGATAATTCTAAAAATAAAATATATGAAGATGTACCTAATCAGAATATTGTTTTAGGATTCCTGACATCTTCTACATTAACAAATACGGATACTAGGTTAAAAGATGAAGAATTAGATCTTTACTATGTAAAAAACATAATAACTCAATTATTAAGCTCATATAATCTAGAACCAATTACAAAACCTGGATTTCATCAAAATTATTCATTTTCGATTATTAAAAATGGTCAAATAATTGGTCATTTTGGACAACTGTCCACGGAGACACAGATGACGCTTGAATTTAATAATGATATATATCTGGGCGAGATTTATATTGGCAAACTAGATTTAAATGACCTTAAAGAAATAAATTATGAACCACTTTCACAATATCCATTTGTAAAATTTGATTTATCATTTTCTGTACCAATTGACTTATCTGCTCATCTTCTAGTTGATGAAATTAATGACTTACTTAAAGAAAATGAAAATTCAATCGAAATTTTTGATGATTTTCAACAAGAGAATTCAAGAAATTTAGGAATTAGAATAATTACAAGAAGCTATGACAAAACATACGATGATAATGAAACAAGAGAGATTCTAATGAATATATCACAAACTTTGGCATCCAAATTTAACATAACACTCAACTCAAGTAAAAATGACTGATAACTTAGGATTAAACAATAGAGTTTATCAAATTCTTTCACAAAACTCACAAAAAGCTGCTGTTGATATTTTAGGTATGAGAATATCAACAAAGTATAAAAATAAATTTACTGAAATTATGATTACCGAAACTGAAGCCTTTGGAACTGCCAAAGCTGACGAGATGTCATTAGCAAATCAGCTAAATCGTAAAATACCAATATCTCTACCTCTTGGACCACCTCATGTAATGGTTCTTAAAACTTATGGTTCAAACAATAGCCTTTATTTTTTAACTTCGAAAGAAGGGTCATGCCAAGCTGTTCTTATTAGATCTGGAAAAGTAATTTTAGGTAAAAATTATGTAGAAACCCGTAGAAAACAAAAAATGAAAAATGACAACATATATGGCCCAGGAAATATAACTAAAGCACTAGGGATTAATGTTGAACAAGATGGAGAGAACCTATTAGATGGTTCAATTGCTTTATCACCAAGAATACATCCTGTTGACAGAGCAATTGCAAAACAAAGAAAAAATTCTAAACCTCGTGATAAACACTTATGGAGATTTACACTGGTCTTATAATGGAATACCTAATTGAAAGAGCTACAAATATAAATCCAAAAGATGATTTAGAAAAGCTTTTAAAAAGTAAAAAAAATCTAAGAGTCAAATTAGGCGTTGACCCAACTGCACCGGATGTCACATTGGGCTGGTATGCAATTTTAAGAATGTTAAAAAAATTTCAAGATTATGGTCATACAGCTGTTTTAATACTAGGAGAGTTCACAGCACAAGTTGGTGATCCTTCAGGCAAGTCAGAAACAAGAAAAGTAATGGGAGAGAACGAAATTGACGATAACGCTAAAGGTGTACTTCCAATAATTAAAAATATCTTAAATGAAAATAATTTAGAAATTGTCTCTAACAAAGACTGGTTATCTAAACTTACAATTCAAGACATGATGGAATTAGCATCAAAGACAACCTTAGCCCAAATAATGGAGCGTGATGATTTTTCTAAGAGATTTAGTGACAACAGCCCAATTTCATTATTAGAGTTTTTCTATCCTCTATACCAAGGATACGATTCAGTTGCTGTTAAAGCTGACATTGAGATTGGTGGAAATGACCAATTGTGGAACTTAATGTTGGGACGAGAAATACAAAAATCTTATGATTTGTCACCACAAATTGCAATGACGTTTCCTTTATTAGTTGGTACAGATGGTTCAAAAAAAATGTCACAATCCTTGAATAATTACATTTCCATATCTGACAACGCTGAAAACATCTTTGGAAAAATTATGAGTATACCAGATGAAATTATGTGGGATTATTTCACCATGCTGACTGATTTAAAGATATCAGAAATAGCCGATTTAAGAAAAAATGTTGATAAAGGTAAGACAAATCCTTTTGACTATAAAAAAATGCTCGGGAAACTCATTGTTTCAGAAATTTACGATGAAAATAGTGCCTTAGCTGCTGAAAGTTCATTTGAAAACATCACAATTAATAAAAACCTACCTGAGAACATGCCAGAAACCAATATTGAAGATGAAATAGATGTACATTTGCCAAATTTTTTAACAGAAAATGAATTAACTAAATCTAATTCCGAAGCTCGTCGATTAATTGAGTCAGGAAGTGTAAAAATTGACGATCAAAAAGTTGAACTATTAGATATAAATTCATCAAATTTGATTGGTAAGACTTTACAAGTTGGAAAGCGAAAATTCCTTAAAATAAATAAGAAATAATATACTTTAAACCAATTACTGTTATTCTTATAAGTACGAGAATTTGGCTTTTTGACAACTGAGTAATGTATGAACGCCGGTAGTGCAGAAATTAATTTTTCTAGCACTCTTTTTTTGTCAACTTTTTATTAAGTTGATTCAACTTTTTAAAGTTGAAATGGGTAAAACCCATGTTGATTCTTTGGTCAGATTTAAATTATTCAAAGATTTTGTTGGAGAGTTTGATCCTGGCTCAGGACGAACGCTGGCGGTGCGCCTTATGCATGCAAGTCGAGCGAAGCTTTTCAGTAGTTTACTACAGAAAATGACTGAGCGGCGAACGGGTGAGTAACGCGTGAGCAACCTACCTTAGTTACTGGGATAGCCCGAGGAAACTCGGATTAATACCGGATATTCTTATTTAATCACATGATTTTTTAAGGAAAGGTCAGCCGAACTAAGATGGGCTCGCGTTCTATCAGCTAGTTGGTAGGGTAATGGCCTACCAAGGCTACGACGGATAGCTGGTCTGAGAGGACGATCAGCCACACTGGGACTGAGACACGGCCCAGACTCCTACGGGAGGCTGCAGCAGGGAATATTGCGCAATGAGCGAAAGCTTGACGCAGCGACACCGCGTGTGGGATGACGGATCTAGGTTTGTAAACCACTTTCAGGAGGGAAGAAAATGACGGTACCTCCACAAGAAGCCCCGGCCAACTACGTGCCAGCAGCCGCGGTAATACGTAGGGGGCGAGCGTTGTCCGGATTTATTGGGCGTAAAGAGCTCGTAGGCGGTTCAACAAGTCGGTCGTGAAAGTTCAGGGCTCAACCCTGAAATGTCGATCGATACTGTTGTGACTAGGATACGGTAGAGGTGAGTGGAATTCCGAGTGTAGCGGTGAAATGCGTAGATATTCGGAGGAACACCAATTGCGAAGGCAGCTCACTGGGCCGCTATCGACGCTGAGGAGCGAAAGCTAGGGGAGCAAACAGGATTAGATACCCTGGTAGTCCTAGCTGTAAACGATGGATACTAGACGTAGGAATTGGATTAACGATTTCTGTGTCGTAGCTAACGCGTTAAGTATCCCGCCTGGGGAGTACGGTCGCAAGACTAAAACTCAAAGGAATTGACGGGACCCCGCACAAGCGGCGGAGCATGCGGCTTAATTCGATGATACCCGTAGAACCTTACCTGGACTTGACATATAGGGAAAAGTTATAGAAATATAATGTGCATTAGCGCCCTATACAGGTGGTGCATGGCTGTCGTCAGCTCGTGTCGTGAGATGTTGGGTTAAGTCCCGCAACGAGCGCAACCCCTGTCCTATGTTGCCAGCAAGTAATGTTGGGGACTCATAGGAGACTGCCGGTGATAAACCGGAGGAAGGTGGGGACGACGTCAAGTCATCATGCCCCTTATGTCCAGGGCTGCACGCATGCTACAATGGCAAGTACAACGAGTCGCAATACCGCGAGGTGGAGCAAATCTCTTAAAGCTTGTCTCAGTTCGGATAGGAGTCTGCAACTCGACTCCTTGAAGTTGGAGTCGCTAGTAATCGCAAATCAGCAAAGTTGCGGTGAATACGTTCTCGGGGTTTGTACACACCGCCCGTCAAGTCACGGAAGTCGGCAATACCCGAAGCCAGTGGTCCAACCCTTTTGGGAGGAAGCTGTCGAAGGTAGGGTCGGTAACTGGGACTAAGTCGTAACAAGGTAGCCGTACGGGAACGTGCGGCTGGATCACCTCCTTTCTAAGGAGCATAGAACATTTAGTTCTAAGGTTAATCACCGGTTGTCTACAAGACTGATACATTACTCAGCTGTGAAAAAGTCATTAGGCTTTTTGAAAATTGTATAGCAAGCGCAATTGCAAAGTATTCATATAGTTCAAGCTACTAAGGGCTATTGGTGGATGCCTTGGCGCTGGAAGCCGATGAAGGACGTGGAAGGCTGCGATAAGCCACGGGAAGCTGTCAAACAAGCTTTGATCCGTGGATTTCCGAATGGGGAAACCCAATTTATTTATAAATTACTCCTGTTTGAATATATAGAACAGGTAGAGGGAACTAGGGGAAGTGAAACATCTCAGTACCTAGAGGAAAGGAAAGCAAAAGCGACTCCCTGAGTAGCGGCGAGCGAAACGGGAAGAGCCTAAACCAATTTAATGTCAAGACTGATGTCGTTGTTAAGTTGGTGTTGTGGGACCTCTTAGAAAGAGCATCAGATCTTTCAATAAGTCAAAAACAATTGAATTAGGAAAATTATCTGGAAAGTTAAACCATAGAGTGTAACAGTCACGTATTCGAAAATTCTTTTACTTATTAGAGTCATCCCAAGTAGCAAGGAGGATATTCCTTGTGAATCTGCGAGGACCACCTCGTAAGGCTAAGTACTAACCAGCGACCGATAGTGAACAAGTACCGTGAGGGAAAGGTGAAAAGTACCCCGGCGAGGGGAGTGAAATAGTACCTGAAACCAATAGCTTACAAGCAGTAGGAGGAAAATTTATTTTCTGACTGCCTGCCTTTTGAAGAATGAGCCAACGAGTTATCCGTATGTAGCAAGGTTAAGGAGTAATTCCGTATCCGCAGCGAAAGCGAGTTTTAATAGAGCGTCTAGTTGCATGCGATAGACCCGAAGCCAAGTGATCTATCCATGGGCAGGGTGAAGCGAAGGTAAGACTTCGTGAAGGCCCGAACCCACTGATGTTGCAAAATCAGGGGATGACCTGTGGATAGGGGTGAAAGGCCAATCAAACTTGGTGATAGCTGGTTCTCTCCGAAATGTCTTTAGGGACAGCGTTATATGTTGCGCTTTGGAGGTAGAGCACTGATTGGGCTAGGGGGCCAACAAGCTTACTGAACTCAGTCAAACTCCGAATGCCAAAGTGTTTAAATATAGCAGTGAGCCTATGGGGGATAAGCTCCATAGACGAGAGGGAAACAACCCAGATCATCAGCTAAGGCCCCTAAATGTATATTAAGTGTGAAACGATGTGAGAGTGTTCAGACAGCCAGGAGGTTGGCTTAGAAGCAGCCATTCCTTTAAAGAGTGCGTAACAGCTCACTGGTCGAATGTTCTCGCGCGGAAGATGTAACGGGGCTAAATATACTGCCGAAGCTATGGGATTTTATTAATTCTGATTTCGATCCAGAAGATAAAATCGGTAGGAGAGCGTTGTATGGACAGCGAAGCGACAACGTGAGTTAGTCGTGGAGACCATACAAGTGAGAATGTTGGCATGAGTAGCGAAGGAAGAGTGAGAATCTCTTCCGCCGAATGTCCAAGGGTTCCTGGGGAAGGTTCGTCCGCCCAGGGTTAGTCGGGACCTAAGGCGAGGTCGAGAGACGTAGTCGATGGATAACAGATTGATATTTCTGTACCACTAATTAAACGCCCAAACCGAATATATGTTGCTAAGGAAAGCCCTTCGGGGCCTACCGACCCACATATTACTAGGTTAGCAATGGAGCGACGGAGAAGGATAGATGAGCCCAGGTGATGGTTATCCTGGGGTAAATGTGTAGGAAGACTGATAGGTAAATCCGTTAGTCACATATTCTGAGACATGATGCCGAGCCGCTTTTAGGCGAAGTCATTGATTCCATACTTCCAAGAAAAACTTCTAGTTAGTTTTTTTAGTGCCCGTACCCCAAACCGACACAGGTGGACAAGTAGAGAATACTAAGGCGAGCGAGATAACTCTGGTTAAGGAACTCGGCAAAATAGTTCCGTAACTTCGGGAGAAGGAACGCCCAAGTAAAGTGATTAATTAACTTTATGAGCTTGAACGGGCCGCAGTGATCAGACTCAAGCGACTGTTTATCAAAAACACAGGAGGGTGCAAAGTTCTAATACAACGTATACCCTCTGACACCTGCCCGGTGCTGGAAGGTTAAGTGGAGAGGTTAGCTTCGGCGAAGCTTTGAAATTAAGCCCCAGTAAACGGCGGCCGTAACTATAACGGTCCTAAGGTAGCGAAATTCCTTGTCGGGTAAGTTCCGACCTGCACGAATGGTGTAACGATTTGAGTACTGTCTCAACCAGAGACTCGGCGAAATTGCAATGTGAGTAAAGATGCTCACTATGCGCGACAGGACGGAAAGACCCCGGAACCTTTACTGCAACTTGATATTGAAGTTTGGTGTGCAGTATGCAGGATAAGTGGGAGACTATGAAATAGCGGCGCTAGTCGTTATGGAGTCATCCTTGAGATACCACTTTCTTCATATTGAGCTTCTAACCTAGATCCGTTATCCGGATCAGGGACATTGTCTGGTGGGCAGTTTCACTGGGGCGGTGGCCTCCTAAAAAGTAACGGAGGCGCTCTAAGGTCACCTCAGCGTGGACGGCAATCACGCATCGAGTGTAAGTGCAAAAGGTGGCTTGACTGTGACACAAACAAGTGGAGCAGGTACGAAAGTAGGAACTAGTGATCCCATGGTTGCATGTGGGTGCGCCATGGCTCATCGGCTAAAAGGTACTCCGGGGATAACAGGCTTATACCCCCCAAGAGTCCATATCGACGGGGGTGTTTGGCACCTCGATGTCGGCTCTTCTCATCCTGGGGCTGGAGCAGGTCCCAAGGGTTAGGCTGTTCGCCTATTAAAGAGGAACGCGAGCTGGGTTCAGAACGTCGTGAGACAGTTCGGTCCCTATCCGTCGCGCACGCAAGAGTTTTGAAGAAAGTTGTCCCTAGTACGAGAGGACCGGGATGAACGAACCGCTGGTGTGCCAGTTGTCCTGCCAAGGGCACGGCTGGTTAGCTACGTTCGGAAAGGATAAGCGCTGAAAGCATCTAAGTGCGAAGCCCCTTCTAAGATAAGAACTCTCACCGGATTAACCGGGTAAGACTCCTTATAGAACATGAGGTTGATAGGTCAGAAGTGTAAGTACAGTAATGTATTCAGCTGACTGATACTAATAAGTCGAGGGCTTGAACTGAAGACGGCGTATGAGCGCTTGCTATAGAATTTTTAAGAAGTTGAGTATTACGGTGGTGATAGCAGTGGGGATACACCCGTTCCCATTCCGAACACGGAAGTTAAGTCCACTAGCGTCGATGGTACTTGAGGGGCAACCCTCTGGGAGAGTAGAACACTGCCGATATTTATTGAAGAGCCCCTGGGAAACTAGGGGTTTTTCATTTATAATATTTGAAATGAAATCTTTAAGCCTCAATAAAATTCTTGATCTCTTTATAATCGGTTTATTGATTGTTATGGGACTTACAGTTATTTACTCTGTCTTCATACCCAATAGTAGGTTTCTTCTTTTTTTTGATGAATCTTATCTTGATTTATTAGCTTTAATTGACACCGGAGGAAATGGAAAATTGAATTTATTAACTTATCCTTTATCACTTTACCTTATATGTGCTGTCACATGCATAGGTTATTTAAGAACTAAAAAAACTAAGTACCTAGACTTTCTCGTGTTAATGTGGACATCAGTTTTGATTGCAAGAATTATAT
>CACMHQ010000002.1:0-201144 GCA_902613615.1 uncultured Candidatus Actinomarina sp.
CGTCCACGAACATAGCATTCTCTTGGGATTTTTTAGGAGAAACACCAGGGGTATCTATCGCAGAAGGAATGTATACCCTGCCAGTTTCTGGTTTACAGATGCTTCAAGTAGGTATGTTAAACATGCTAAGAATCACAGTTACTGGGATTTTTGCCGCAACAATTCTTGGAACTTTACTTGGAATTGCAAGACTCTCAAAAAATTATATTGTTGAAAAAAGTGCAACAGGAATATTAGAAATTGTTAGAAACGTACCTTTATTAGTTCAAATTCTTTTCTTTCAAGCGTTGATACTCACATTACCGAGATTAGAAGTATCAGAAATTGGAACTTATACATTTCATGCAAGTGCAAAGGGTTTGGCGTTTCCATGGCCAAATAGAGAACCAAATGCGATTCTCTTTATGGTTTACTTTGTTTTAGTTTTATATATTGCAAACCAAATTTTTAAATGGAGAGTTAGAACTCTTGAAAAAGAAGGACGAGAAACTTATCCAACATTATGGGCAGCTATCTCTTTTGTTGTACTCGTTGTTGTAGGTTGGTACGGAGGCTTTAGAGTTGTTGGAATAATTGGTCTGATTGCCGGGTTTCTCTCCACAGGCTTAGAAAGTGTTCCGGGAATTTTTTATCAGATTCTATTTTCGGTAATTACAGTTTTTATCGGATTCAGAGTTACTAAAAGATTTATTGATAGTAAAAAATCTGAAGAAGCCCAGGGAATTTATAGTGATGATGATTATTTCAAAATAATATTTAATGTTGCAATAGTTGTTTTACTAGTTTTTCTTTTTCTTACATCATTTGGAGCAAGTGTCTCAAAGTTCTTGGTTGGAGATGAACTTACATATAAAGCTGATTGGGGCCTTCCTCAACTCTTTCATGGTATCGAAAATAAATTGTATTGGTTTCCAATGCATGATGTTGAAATTGAAAAAGAAAATGTAGAAATGAAAAAAGCAGAGATAATTAATTGGGTAGTTGAGCCAGGATCAAAAGTAGAAGTTGGAGATAAAATTGCCGATGCATACATTATTAGAAAGCCAAATGAAGAAAAAATAGAATATGAAATTGTTGCTAAGTACGCAGGTACTATTGAAACCCTTTATCTTGAAGAAGGAAAATCACTAAAAGTGGGTGAAGAATTTTATGAGATTCAAGTTACAGAAGGTGATCCATTTACACTGTCAAGACCAAGGATTGAGCAAACAGGTACTACAAAATTTAAGAGATACTCTGATGATTATGGTAAAAAGTTGTCAGTTGGTTATTTTGCAACTTGGGTAGGAGTAGTTTTATACACTGCAATATTTATATCCGAAGTAGTAAGAGCAGGGATTATGGCTGTTGCCAAAGGGCAATCTGAAGCTGGACTTTCTTTAGGTTTTAGAAGGAGTGCTCTTTTGAGGTTAATTGTTATACCCCAGGCAATTAGAGTGATGTTGCCTCCAATGGGTAATCAGTATCTAAACCTTGCAAAAAATACTTCATTGGGTATAGCTGTAGCTTTTCCGGAAATTGTTGCTGTTGGTCAAACTTTATACAACCAGGAAGGACAAACTTTACCTGTATTTATTGTATGGATGATCTTTTACAGTACCGTAAGTTTGACAATTTCTAGCATAATTAATTTTTACAACAGAAAACTGAAGATTGTTGAGAGATAAATGAATTTAGAATATAAAAAATCAATAGCCTGGATGAGAGAAAACCTATTTTCTTCAATTCCATCATCAATACTTACCGTAGCTACATCATTTTTTGTCTTGGGTTTCTTTAGAGGTTTGTTTGGATTTGCAATGGCATCCGATAAAGACTGGCTGTCTGTCTTAAATAATATGCAACTTTATATGGTCCAGGCATATCCCGAAGAAGATTTTATTAGGGTTTGGATATCTGTAGGATTAGCTTTAGTTTTTGCTGGAATGTCTATCGGGTTGTGGAAAAGTACAGAAGAATCATCACTTTCTGATGTATTCTCAAAATTTCTGAAAGTCAGTTTAGCTTTTCTTTTCTTCACTGTTGTAGCACCTACGTTTTCAAGTGTTACAGACAACGATGGAATCATTCAAACAGAAGAGTCCTTCCCAATGGAAACACGCTTACAACTTCTTATACCTTCTGCAATATTAGTTATCGTATTTTTTGTACTAAAGAATGTAAAACTGAATTACAAATTCAATAAATCAGACTTATTATGTTTTTATTTGGCAATACCAATAGTTTTGTTGTGGATTATAAAGCTACCGACAATACAGCTTGATAGCAGTAACCAAAGAATAATCCCAGATCCCTTAATGCCAATTGCTGATACAACAAAGATTCCTTGGACTATCATTTTTGGATTATTTTTAGCTTTTTACTTTATAGGATCTAGATTTAAAGATTCTAAAAACATGAAGAGAACAATGTCTATCTCGTGGGTTCTTTTACCATTATTTATTTTTTCATGGATTTTCAAAAAGCCAGAAATAGATCTACCAACAATTCTTGGTCAAGATATACCAATTTTTATAGGAATCTTTTTAATCGGAGCATTGACAATTACCTTTATTAACAATCCAATTGTTGAAAAATATTTTTCTATATATTTGGGTGTATTGATTGCTGTTACGGGAATAGCACTTTTTATCTCGATCCCTATTCTTCTTAAATCAGCACTCTTACTACTTGTGTTATTTACTATCGTAATTCCAGCCGTGTCTTCATCTGCAAAAGGTAAGAGAAATCTTATTATTGTTTGGGGTGTTTCACTATTTACTTTATCTGTTTTAATTCGTGGTGGCTCTTCAGATACACAGATTATCGTACAACAGCAAAGTATTTTTGGCGGATTTTCTCTAACTTGGCTTCTTGCAATATTTGGAACTTATGTTTCATTTCCTTTGGGAGTGCTTTTAGCCTTAGGAAGAAATTCGAAACTTCCTATTGTTAGACTTGTCTGTACAGGAATTATTGAATTAACTCGTTCTGTTCCTTATATTACATGGCTTTTCTTTGCCAGTGTTACCATGGCAGTTTTCTTACCAGAAGGTGTCAACTTTGAGTTAGTTGTAAGAGTGCTTATGGTAACTGCATTTTTTAGTGGAGCATATTTCGCAGAAAATATTAGAGGGGGACTTCAATCAATTCCAAAAGGACAATATGAAGCGGCTGATGCAATTGGAATGAGTCCTTTTCAAAAAACTTCATTGATTGTAATGCCACAGGCGTTAAGAGCAATTATTCCTACATTAGTTAGTAGTGCGATAACTGCATTTAAAGACTCTAGTTTGGTTACTATTATCGGTCTTATTGACTTCCTCACAATCGGTAAGGTGATAATTGGTACTCAATCAATACCAGTAAATTTTGTTGGTCATGATAGAGAGAATTTATTATTCATTGCATTTTTCTATTGGATATTTACATTTACTCTATCCAGAAGAAGCATGAAAGTTGAAAAAAGATTAGGATTAGGAGAAAGATAATTTATGAGCATTATTAAAACAAACGATGTTAAAAAATGGTTTGGAGATTTCCAAGCTCTTAAAGGCATTTCTATGGAAGTGCAAGAAGGTGAAGTATTAGTTATTTGTGGACCATCAGGTTCGGGAAAATCAACTTTTATCAGATGTATTAACAGACTAGAACAACACCAAGAAGGTGAAATTATTGTTGATGGAATTGAATTAACTAATGACCTTAAGAACATTGAGGCAATTAGATCAGAAGTAGGTATGGTTTTTCAAAGCTTCAATCTTTTTCCTCACTTAACAGTAATGCAAAACATTACTCTTGCCCCAATTTGGGTAAGAAAAAAGAGCAGAAGTGAGTCAGAAGAAAAAGCTATGGAACTTTTGACAAGAGTTGGTATCCCAGAACAGGCCTCAAAATTTCCAGGCCAATTATCAGGTGGCCAGCAACAAAGGGTGGCAATAGCAAGAGCTCTAGCTATGGAACCAAAAATAATGCTTTTTGATGAGCCAACATCAGCACTTGATCCAGAGATGATAAAAGAAGTATTAGATGCGATGAAAGAACTAGCTCTATCTGGAATGACTATGATTGTTGTTACTCACGAAATGGGATTCGCTAAAGAAGTTGCTGACAGGGTCATGTTATTTGACGAAGGCCTTATGGTTGAGGAAAATACTCCTACAGAATTTTTTGATAATCCACAAAACGACAGGACAAAGCTGTTCTTAAGCCAAATTCTTTAGAGTTGATCCCACAGATTTTTTTCTGCTAAATCAATAATTGTTGCACCCATTCCATAAGCTCCATCAAATATAGCTTTATGACCACCATCTTTAATCGTAGCCGCTGCAAATTCAGGCTGATGATTAACTGCATCTCCTGAGTCGATAGCCAACATTGGATGAATAGATGGCATTGCAAATGATATATTTCCCATGTCTGTAGACCCTAAACCAAGTTTTGCCGGATCTTGTAAAGGCATATCTCTACCGATGTCGTTACAATTTTCCATAAACAATTTGAACATAGTTTCATTATTCAAAATTTCTTGGTATCTAAAATCTGGAGAGGTAACATCCGATTTACATTTGGTTGCTATGGCCGCTCCATTTACAAAATTTAAAAAATCTTGTTCCAACTTGTTCAAACCTTCTTCATTCAAAGATCTAAGGTACCATTCTGATGAAGTATAAGATGGAATAATGTTCGGCTTAAACCCTCCATCTTTTATTACCCCATGCATCCTGTCAGTTCTTAACATTTGTTGACGATAGGTAGAAGCATTCACAAATAGTTGTATTTGGGCATCCAATGCATTTATACCCTCCTCTGGAGCACCAGCAGCATGGGCATCTTTACCAAAAAATTCAACTTTATATTGTTGTATTGTTGAAAAAGTTGGATTGGCAACATCATATGGACCAGGGTGAATCATCATCGAACATTTAGCATCTTCAAATGCTCCATTGTCTAATAAAATTATTTTTCCACCCCCACCTTCTTCTGCAGGAGTTCCTAGTAATTTGACTCTGATACCTAGTTGGTCGACAAGATTTCTCAAACCTAATCCAGCTCCAATAGAGCAAGTCGCAATTATGTTGTGGCCACAAGCATGTCCAATTTCCGGCAAGGCATCATATTCGACACAAAGAACAACAAGAGGCCCATCTTTACCAAAAGTTACCTCAAAAGCTGTATCAAGACCATGAGTTGGATGTGCGACTTCAGGATCATATTTTTTTATGTAGTTAACGAGATACTTCGATGTTTCAAACTCTTCAAAAGCAAGTTCTGGATTTTCGTACATCCAGTCATTCACTTCAATAAGGCTTTTATGTAAAGATTCTAATTCAGATTTAAATTTTTCTTTAATTGTCATGAATCAAGCTTACTAAAATAACCTAAATTATACGAAGAGGAAACGTTCCAAATTATCCAATCCAAATTCTTATCTTCAGCTGCGCGAATATTTTCTTGGACTTCGGCGTCAGAATGCCAAAATCCCTGTAAAAATGGTCTTAATTTAATTTCTTCAACACCTCTTTCTAATGCATCATCTAAAGCTGAGGTAATGACCCCATATGGGTTTCTGTTCGGGTTTTGATATCCAAATGAACCTTTACTGTAATGTGATGGATAAACCATTGGTGATAAGAAGTCAACGTTTTCGATAATTGTTTCAAGATTTTGACCAATTCCTCCATCAAATTTATTTGTTAAAATAAATCCAAATACATCTGCCGACACAAAACATCCAAGACTGTTTATCTCTTTTTTGGCAACCATAAGAAAACTATTAATATTTTTTATTCTGTTGTCATAAGTATTTTCATCTTTGAAAACCATGTACTTGTAGTTCGAATCTGGATATCTAATATAGTCAAACTGGATTTCGTCAAACCCTAATTCGCATGCTTCCTTTGCGATATTGATCACATATTCTCTTGCCTTTTCACTACCGGGATCAATAAAATATTGACCATCTTGGGAATATATATTGTTTCTATATGAATCAAATACTGCTTCATTCGGATAATTTTTAGCAAATAACGGATCTTGAAAAACAACAACTCTTCCTATTAAGTAAAGATCATTTTTATCTTTTAAAGTATTTAATCTTTCACTGTTATATTTACTTCTAACATTTGACATTTCTACAGCAAGTTCATTTACAGAATCAAATAAAATATGTCCATTATCAGTTTTTACATCAATGACAAGGCTATTGACATTTGTATTATCTAAGATGTTGTTGATTATTTCTAACTTTGAATTATTGGTCATGTGGTAGCCATTGAGGTAAATTCCTCTGACTCCTCCATGCTTTTCTCTAAATTGAGAAAATTTTTGTTGTTGTATTAAAAAAGCAATTTCTTGATTGAGAACAACTAGCTCTTCATTCAAATCTGAGATTAGTTTTGAACTAAACTGTTGTTCTTTACTAGCTATGTCTGCATCGATTTTATTTGTATCAATACTATTAATAGTTTTTGATATCTCTACAGCAACATCTCTTTTGTATATGGTTGTGTTCGTGACTGTTTGATTATTAGATATTTCACTGTTGATATCTCTTGAAAAATAATTTGTAATGGCAAATGCCAATACAAACACAAGAAAAAAATTTGTTACCCTGTTCATCTTCTTATTTTAAGAATACTTATTAATTTCTTTCAAAGCTAGTTTTATAATATCTATATGCAAAATTCGAGATATCAAAAAGTTGAGAAGTTTTATGAGATTCCTGTTTTTGTTGCAGTTGTTTTACTAATACCTGTAATAATCATTGAATATAGAAGTTCAGGACTAAAGGAATTTGCAAACTATCTCAATTGGGGTATATGGGTTGTATTTTTATTGGAGTATGTCCACTTACTAATTCTTTCTGAAAACAAAAAAGACTATGTTCTAAATCACAAATTGGAACTTTTTATTGTAATTGGCTCAATACCATTTGTTCCCCAAGGATTAGAATCATCGAGATTTCTACGTTTTGTAAGACTACCAAGACTACTAAGAGTATTACAGTTATTTAGACTTGCAGTTGTAGTTGCAAAATTCGGAGCTGATATAAAAGCTATTTTTAATAGCAGGGGACTCAGGTCAATTGTTTATGCAACTATATTTTTAATAATTTTCTTTGGATTCCTTTTCTTTGTTTCAGAACCAGAGGTTGAAACATTTAGTGATGGAATATGGTGGGCTTTGGTTACCATTACAACTGTTGGATATGGAGATATAACACCTTATACAACACTAGGAAGAATTGTTGCAAGTTCCCTAATGATTTTAGGCATTGGATTTATAGCAACAATAACAGCAACTGTTTCCGCTTATTTCTTATCGAATTTTGGAGAAAAACAAACTACTCTTGATGATGTTCTCGTTAAGCTCGAAAAAATTGAAAATGAAATAGAAAAAATAAAGAAAGAAAAAAATGAATGAAGCATTAAGCAATTTAGCAGATGATTTCTTTAAAAATTCTTTAGACTCATCACCAACATCTGCGATTATGAGAGGATATAAGGAATACTTTGATCAAATCGAAGAATTAACTGAAACCAGATTCGATCAAAACTTGAAAGATCTAGATAAGTTTGAAAAAAGATTAAAAGAAATAAATTTCGATAATTTGTCAAACAAGGAAAAAGTAACTTACGGAATGTTGGAGTATGCTTTTGGATCAAATAAAGACTCATTACTTGATAAAAGCTGGGAGTTTGGAGCCGGAGTTTCTGGCTTTACAGGGTATTTAATTGATTACAACCAGCAAATGTTTATTCCTGATTTAGAATCAGCAGACCTTTTATTGAAGAGATTAGAACTATATAACCAGTTCTTTAATCAAGTGTCTTCAGTTCAAAAGAAAGGTTTAAATGAAAATAGAGTAGCAACTGAAAGAAACTTATTAAGAACAATCGATCAAATTGAAAGCTATCTTAAAACATCATTAGAAGACGACCCTCTTTTATTAGTAAATTTTTCTCCTAAAGTTTCTGAACAAGATGTAAGTAGCTGGAAAAATAAAGCAAAATTAATAATTGAGAGCCATGTGAGGCCAAGTGTTAATTCTTATCTCGAACAACTCAAATCAGAGCATTTACCTAAAGGTAGGTCGGATACGAATCCCGGCATAATGTGGATTGATGGTGGAGATGACATCTATTTAAGAAGTTTAAGAAAATTTACAGGAAATAAAAACATAACTGTTAAAGAAGTACATGAAACAGGTTTATCTGAGATTAAAAGATTAAAAAAAGAATTTTTTGAGATTGGAAAAAATGTTTTTCCAGATGTAACGACTCCAGAAGAAGTTATTCATAAGATGCAAACTGAACCATCGATGCGCTTTGAAAGTAAGGAACAGATGCTACAAATGGCAGAAGATATTATTAAAAGAGCTTACGAACCCCTCTCTGATTGGTTTACAGTATTTCCAAAAGCCCCTTGCAATGTTTTACCAGTTCCCGAAGAGTCTGAAAAACATGCTCCACCAGCCTACTATTATTCACCTTTGCCAGATGGTTCAAGAGATGGAACTTATTTCTTAAATACTTACAAACCAGAAACAAAAAGTATTTTTGAAGCCGAATCCGTGGCTTTTCATGAAGCAATACCAGGGCATCATCTTGATAGGACAATTGCTGTAGAGCTTGAGGATGTTCCTGATTTTCAAAAATATGTTGCATCTACTGCATTTGTGGAAGGGTGGGGGCTATATTCTGAGCAGTTAGCAAACGAAATGGGTCTATATTCTAATGACATACAACAACTTGGTAGATTAGGAAATGATGCGTGGAGAGCGTGTCGTCTTGTACTGGATACTGGAATGCACGGCATGGGATGGTCTAGGGATGAAGCCATCAAATTTTTTAGAGCAAATTCACCTATTGAAGAAATAAATGCAAATATCGAGACTGATAGATACATTGCTTGGCCTGGACAAGCCTGTTCATATAAGATGGGACAATTAAAAATCGAGGAATTAAGAAGAAAAGCTGAAAACGAACTAGGTAATATGTTTGATATTAGATATTTTCATGATGAAGTACTTTGTGATGGGGGTATAACTTTACCTATTCTTGAAAATAAAATAAATGATTTTATAGAAAGACATAAAAGTTAGTAAATCTAATTTTTTCTAAGATCTTTATTTGACTTCTTAACAATTTCATTCTTATAGCTTTTGTGAATTTCTTTTTCAGATTGGCTTCTTTGATTTTTTTCTAATTTAATATCTTCCTTAAGAGATTCAATCTCAATTTGCAGATCAGAGATTCTGTCTCTCATTTCATAAATTATCTTTATGCCATCTAAATTAATACCTCTTTGTGAAAGATTTTGAATCTGTATAAGTTTGTCTATGTCTTCTTGTGAGTAGCGCCTTGTTCCACCACCGGTTCGATAAGGCTTTATCAAACCTTTTTCTTCATATGTTCTTATAGTTTGGGGGTGAATCCCAGACAGCGTTGACGCCACAGAAATAAAATATATCGCTTTAGAACTTTCGCTACTCATAGAGGTAGTCCCTTGGTGAGTCTCCAGATTCAAATTGTTCTTTATATTTTTCTAAATGTTTTTTTGCTGACCTAGAGAGATTTGTTGGAGCAACAATTGTAGTTTTTACATATAAATCTCCTGCTCGTCTACCTTGCGGTTTGATTCCTTCACCTCTAATTTTAAATGTTTTACCACTTGCTGTTCCTGAGGGAACTTTTAATGTTACGGAACCATCCAGAGTTGGAATTTTTATTACAGTGCCAAGAGCAGCCTCTGTAAACAAAAGAGGTATCTCGAGTATCAGATCGCTACCATTTCTCTTAAAAAACTTGTGAGGCTCAACATTAACTTGAACTAGAAGATCACCATCAGGACCTCCTCCGCTTCCAGGACCACCATAACCTCTTAGTCTTATGACAGTACCATTATCAACACCTGCGGGAACTTTGACCTTAATTGTTTCATTTTTGATAACAAATCCATTTGCCCTACAACGTTTACATTGTTTGTCGATGACATTTCCTTGACCCCGACATGCTTGACATGGCTGTGAAAACGAAAAGAAACCTTGATTTGATGCTGTTTGACCTGATCCCTTACATATGTTGCAAACGTGATACGAATTACCATTTTCTGATCCGTTTCCTCTACAATCCTCGCAGATAACCTCTTTTCTTAGAGGAACATTTGTATCCAATCCAGATGCAGAGTCATTAAATGATACATTTATATTAGTTTGATAGCTTTGACCTTTTCTTCTGGACGCACCTCCAAAACCAAATATATCTCCAAAATTACCAAATATATCTCCCAGATCTTCAACATTAAAGTTTGTACCTCCGCTAAAGCCAGAAAAACCAGAAGCACCCATTGCTCTTACTTGGTCATATTCTTGTCTTTTGTTTACATCTGTTAAAACAGAGCTTGCTTCAGAAATGTCTTTAAATCTTTTTTCAGCTTCCTTATCATCTGGATTTAAATCTGGATGATTTTCCCTTGCTAGTTTTTTATAGGCTTTTTTTATTTCATCTGTGCTCGCATCTTGGTTTACACCAAGGACGGCATAAAAATCTTTCTCTAACCAGTCTCTATTCACTTTTAACTCTTACCATTGCTGGTCTTAGCAGCTTGTCTTCCAAGGTATAACCTTTTCGTAAAACTTCTTCAATGGTTTGAGTGTCTCCATCCCCTGAATGCTCAACTGCTTCATGGAAATTTGGATCAAATGCCTCTCCAACACCAGGGACTTCAACTATGTTAAGATTGTCCAAAAAGTCTTGCAAAGTTTTGTATAACGATTCAATCTCTTTTGGGTTGTTGTCTTGTTTTATGGCGATTTCAAAATTATCAATTAATGGAAATAAACTATTTACGAATAAAGCCACAAAATTAAATGAAGCAGACTCTTTTTCTTTTTCATTTCTCTTTTTAAAATTTTCGAAATCAGCAGCCAGTCTGAGATAGTCATCCTTGATTTTTTCATACTCATCAAGGGTTACAGTGTTAGTTTCTTGATTTTGTTTTAATTCTTCAGACGAAGACGCCTCGTCTTTATTACTCATCTTCTTCTACAACTTCACCCTCAACTACATCTTCTTCATTTTCATCTTGAGCCTTCTGTTGTTGAGTTTCAGCGTATAGTTTTTCAGCAAATGATTGACTTGACTTTGTTAGTTCATCAATACCATTTCGCATTTCTTCAGTTGAAGCTTCATCATTTTCGAGTATCTTTGAGAGTTTTTCCTTACTCTCATTTATAGATTGAATTTCTTCTTCTGTTGCCTTGTCTTTATTTTCTTCAAGCATTTTTTCTGTAGATGTAATCAATCCCTCGCCTAAATTTCGTGTTTCAACTTGCTCTTTCTTTTTTGCATCTTCATTAGCATGAGTTTCAGCATCTTTGATCATTCTTTCAATTTCATCATCTTCTAGGGCGGTACCCCCTGTGATAGTAATTGCTTGTTCTTTACCTGTTCCTAAATCCTTAGCATTTACATTTACAATTCCATTTGCATCAATATCAAAAGTTACCTCAATTTGAGGTATGCCTTGTTTTGCTGAAGGGATATCAGTAAGTGTAAATTTTCCTAGAGATTTATTTCCCGAAGCCATTTCTCTTTCACCTTGTAAAACATGTATTTCTACTTGGGTTTGGCCATCCTCAGCAGTCGTGAATGTCTCTGATCTTTTTGTAGGAATAGTTGTGTTTCTTTCAATCATCTTCGTCATGATTCCACCTTTAGTCTCAACACCAAGTGTTAACGGTGTAACATCTAAGAGCAATACGTCTTTAACGTCACCCTTTAGAACTCCAGCTTGAATAGCTGCACCAGAAGCAACAACCTCGTCAGGGTTAACCCCTTTATGAGGATCTTTACCGGTTAAAGTTTTAACCATAGCCTGTATGGATGGCATTCTTGTTGATCCACCAACTAAAATAACATGCTCTATATCAGAAATAGTTAGACCCGCATCTTTGATGGCATTTTTTACTGGATCTTTAGTTCTTTCAACCAGATCGTCAGTAATTTTTTCAAATTCACTTCTTGATAATTTTTCTAATAAATGTTGAGGACCAGAATCATCTGCAGTAATAAAAGGCAAATTTATCTCTGTTTCACTTGTAGAGGATAGTTCTATTTTTGCTTTTTCTGCCCCTTCTTTAATTCTTTGCATCGCCATTTTGTCAGATGATATGTCGATTCCTGTAGATGATTTAAATTTATCTACTAACCAATTCATTACTCTTTCATCCCAGTCGTCTCCTCCAAGTTTTGAATCGCCGGATGTTGACTTTACCTCAAAAACTCCTTCAGAAATTTCTAGTACTGAGACATCAAAAGTTCCACCACCTAAGTCATAGACTAATATTTTTTGATCTTCATTATTTTCTAGACCATAAGCTAGTGATGCAGCCGTTGGTTCGTTAATTATTCTTAGAACGTTAAGACCAGCAATCTGACCTGCTTCTTTAGTAGCTTGTCTTTCTGCATCATTAAAATATGCTGGAACTGTTATAACAGCTTCAGTAACATCTTCTCCAATATAACTCTCAGCATCTCTTTTTAACTTTTGTAAAATTCTTGCTGAGACTTCTTGAGGTGTATATTCTTTGTCTTCAAATGTTTGTTTCCAGCTTGTTCCTATTTCTCTTTTAATTGACCTAACTGTGTTGTCTGGATTGGTAATTGCTTGTCTTTTTGCCAACTCACCAACTAAAACTTCGGTATTTTTAAATGCAACTATTGAGGGAGTTGTTCTGTTACCTTCAGCATTAGTAATAACAGTTGGTTCTCCGCCTTCTAAGACTGCAACAACACTATTTGTAGTTCCTAAGTCGATTCCTACGGCTTTACCCATGAATTTTTCCTTTCTAAATTAAATTTGAGGTTCTTGTTCTCTTGGTAGATGTCCACGCACTCTTGGATAGGAGATAGGGGCATGTAAAAAACAATATTTCTTTTTGTTGTAGACACTGATTACTGTCTCACATGAATCAAATTCACATACCCTTCCAGATGTATATTTTTTTGATCTTCTAACCCCAGGCTTAACTGTTGAGGCTGTTAATGTTCCGCTCATTTATTTCCTTTCAATCTTACCTTATTTGCTTATATTATCTAAGTATATTTACTTAGATATAATATCAATATAATATATCTAGTTTTTTATGCAAACTTTTATCTAAATTTCTTTAAATATCACTATTTTTAGATATTTTCTGTGCTTGATAATATTAAATGATGGCAGAAATTGACGTTCATATAGTTGGAATTGGCAATCTTGGGAAGTCTTTTCTTGGTGGCTTTAGTTCTATTTCAGAAGGACCAAACTTATATTTATATGAATCAAACAAGGATATTGTTGATTCATTTAGTGGCAAACAAGAAATTAAATCAACCTTAGGACAGCTAGATGAGGGAGTTCTTTTGTTATGCATAAAACCAAATAATTTAAATGAATTTATTGAAACAAACAAGGAACTGATATCACCTGACGTTTTAATAGTGACCGCTCTTGCTGGATTAAATATAACCCACTTTGAAAATATTTTTAAGAACAAAATATTAAGATTGATGCCTAATCTGTCGATAAAAACTAATAACGGTTTTATTCCTTATACAAAAAATTATGAAGATGATTACCTTGGATTCATTAAATGCCTTAATGAACTCGGAAAAACCGCTGAATATCCTGAAAATTTATTTGATATTATTACCGCAATTTACGGAAGTGGACCAGCTTGGTATTTTGAAATGTCTTCAAAAATTGTTGATGCTGCTGAAAAACTCGGAATGGAAAAAGAGGAAGCCAAAGTTATTGTTGAACAATTAATATTATCTTTGCCTACATTATTAGGTGAGATCAGTTTTGATGAAATTGTTGATAACATTAAATCACCAAATGGCACTACTGAGGCTGGTATCAATTCGCTGTCTGAAAACTCTTTTGATAAAATAATATTTGACGCAATTGAAGCAGCGACTAACCGCTCAATTGAAATCTCGAAAGAAAATAACAATGAATAATAGTAAACCAAAAAAACAAGTTAATGATTATGTTTTACTGTTTTCTGCTGGTGCCGCCCTCTCGGTAATATTTTTATGGCTTGCTAGCTACATATTTCCTGAGGGTGAAATTATTGGGGGGAGAAGAGTCTTTGAAAATATACCTAAATCAATCCAATATATATTTTATATACTTAGTGCATCATCAATATTTATTTCCGGTTATTTGTTTTCCCTTCGTGCAAAAAATTGGTCAAGAGGATCTGAAGAAAAAAGAAAAGTAAAAATTTCAGATAGGATATTTAGCTTCTTTGATGGAATACTCATGAGAACAACTTTAAGATTTAAAGCAGCTGGCTTGATGCACTCAATGATATATTTAGGCTTTCTTGGATTGTTTGCAGGAACAATAACTTTGGAGATTCATCACTTGATGCCGCCATCCTTAAAATTTTTACAAGGTACAACATATATTGTTTATTCTTTTTTACTAGAACTAGCATCACTTCTTTATCTCGCTGGTCTTGTTTGGGCTTTTTATAGAAGAATTTTTGGTACTGAAGACAGAATAAAAACTAAGACAAAAATGGACGATTATTTAACTCTGTCCCTTTTAGCTTTTATGGGTGTTTCGGGTCTTACAACTGAAGCAGGAAGGATAATTGTTGAAGGATTTCCTAACTATGAGAAGTGGAGTTTTGTAGGCTATTTTATTGCCACCCTTTTACCTCTTGAAAGTGGTGTGTTATTTCACAGAATCTCGTGGATTCTTCATACTGTAAGCTTTTTTGTATTTTTACTAGTACTTCCACAATCAAAATTAAGACACATAATCACATCTCCAGTAAATATGTATTTGAGTCCAAAAGAAAGACCAAAAGGTGCGATGAGAGATATTGGAAATCTAATGGAGGCTGAAGATATTGAAACTGTGGGTGCTGAATTAATTGAAAATTTTACATGGAAGCAACTTTTAGATCTTGATGCATGTACTGTATGTGGTCGCTGTACTTCTGTTTGTCCAGCTAACCTTACAGGAAAACCATTGGATCCCCGAGAGATTATCTTGAAAGTTGGACAGGTTATGTCAGAAACCGGAAATCCTGCTGTACCTACAACCGTATCAACTCCTATAGACTTAAAAGTGAAATCATCAAGTGTATTTGAGCGAATTACACCGGAAGAGCTTTGGGCTTGTACTTCTTGTAAAGCATGTGATGAAATTTGTCCTGTAAACATTGAAATTCTAGACAAGATACTTGATATGCGTAGATACCTAGCATTGATGGCTTCCGATTTTCCTTCTGAGTTAGGAAAGGCATATGTTGCAATGGAAAATTCTTCAAATCCTTGGGGTGCATCTCAAGAAGATAGAATGAAATGGTCAGAAGATTTAGATTTTGAAGTTCCTTTGCTTGATGAAAAAAATAAAGAGGAAATTGATTACCTGTACTGGATAGGTTGTGCAGGAGCTTTTGATGATAGAAATGTTCCTGTAACAAGAGCTGTTGCAACACTCCTCAGAAGAGCAAATGTATCATATGCAGTCCTGGGTCCAAAAGAAGTTTGTACAGGTGATTCTGCAAGAAGAACTGGAAATGAATTTGTATTTCAGCAGTTAGCAATTCAAAATATTGAGACGATGAATAACCTTGATGTTAAAAAAGTTATCACTCAGTGTCCGCACTGTTTTAATACGATTAAAAATGAATATCCCCAATTAGGCGGAAATTTTGAGGTCATACATCACAGTCAATTGTTGACTGAACTTGTCCAGTCAGGACATATTGAAGTAGGAACAAGTGACAAACCACATGTCATTACATATCATGATTCCTGTTACCTAGGTAGACATAATGATATTTATACTGCTCCAAGAGAGATAGTTGGATCTATTGGCGGTATTGAAATTCGAGAAATGAAAAGACAAGGAACAACAAGCTTCTGCTGTGGTGCTGGTGGTGGACGAATGTGGATGGAAGAAGCAACCGGTAAAAAAGTTAATATCGAAAGAGTAGAGGAAGCTGTTGAAACTGGTGCTGATGAGGTCGCTGTTGCCTGTCCATTTTGTTACATAATGATGGATGATGGAATGAAAGAGATTGGCCAAGGAGATAATGTCAGAGTAAGAGACGTTTCTCTTATATTGCTTGATAATTTAAGAAAAGATTAACTATTTTTACCCATAAAGAATTTAGTGATATTTCCTTTTGACTTATTAAGGCTATAAATCACATATATTGCTGTAGTCAGATTGCCTAAAGTCATTAAGAAAAAAATCCAAACTAATGCAGATACCGTTTTTTCTTTATAAAATATCCAAATTCCTACAAGAATAAATCCAGCATACAGATCGACAAGCGAAACGACACCCCAAGGAAGAGATGGAATTATCGAATCGAATACTGAGACTTGGTTCTGAGCCCAAAATATTGTTGATACCATAGCTATAGTAATTAAATAAGCTATTACTTTTGTTATAGTCATACATTAGATTTTAAAGAAGAAGAAAAGTATATGGGAAACAATAGACAAGTAATTTTAAAAATATTTAGATTGGATAAAAATATTTACAATGAACTTGCGTCAGAGGTTAGCAATTTCCAAATTGCTATTGCAATCTACATTTCTGGCTTCTTGTTTAGTGGTCTTGCTGCCTTAAACTTTTTAAGAAACTCACTTGTTTATCTTGAGGAAAATCTTGGATTAATTGTTGGAACCCTTCCGGTACAAACAGTCAATGAATTAAATAATTTAATAAGAGAGTTCGAGAATGTATTCAATTCTCAACAATTATTTGGATTACTCACAAGTTATTTAATTTCTAGCTTTGTATCAGGGTTTGTTGGTGTAGGCCTTGTTTATTTATTGTTGACACGTTTTTTTAGAAAAGAGACAGATTTTAGGCAAGTAGGAATAATTTATGGATTCTCAAATATTCCAGTTTTTTTAAATGGAGTAATCTTCTTTACAAGTTCAATCCCTCTTCAAATATTTTTAATTATTGGAACTGCTATTTATGCACTGGTTTGTTTGGGGTCAGGTTTAAAACAGGTATATCTTCTAAGAAACATTGAAGCTTTTTTATTAGTAGTTGTTTCTGGCTTCGGTAGCTCACTTTTTTCACAAGTAATATAAATGAAAGCAGCAATTATTTTAGCCGCCGGAGAATCGTCTAGGATGGGATTCCCAAAACAATTGGCTGAATATAAAGGTAAAACAATTTTGGAAACTGTTGTAGAAACCGTTTCGAATAGTATTGAAAATTCAATTGTTGTATTAGGGCATGAAAACGAAACCCTTACTGAAAAGATTGATTTTAAAAACAGCACAATTCTTATCAATGAAAGTTGGGAGGAAGGAATTATTTCATCTATTAGAACCGGTTTATTCTATTTGAGCTCGGATAAAAATATCGATGGAGTATTGATATTCATGGGAGATCAACCAGCAATTAATTCAGAAGTAATTGAAAAACTACTATTAACAAAGCATGATGATGATGAGGTTGTAGTCCCTCAATACCGATACGAAACAGGATACCCAATCTTGATACCTAGATATTTCTGGAATAAACTTGAACTCATTACTCAAGATGATATTGATGGTGATGATTCAGTATTTAAAAATTTTGATTTGATTGACTTCTTTGAATCATCTGAATCAAAAATGAAAATTCTAAATTTTAATTTTCTTAAACCTACAGATTTTGACAAACAGTCTGATTTTTAAGAGTGGGAAAATCTCCCTAAAAATTTTCTTAGTTTTTAAAAAAAATTTTGTAAACTTTAAACATGAATTCAATTGACTCAATAAATGGAATGACGCATACAGAAGCTACAAAATTAAGAAGAGCTAGAGTCAGAACTACAGTAACGTTTCTCCAAATCGCATCAACTCGATCTGGAAGAGCCTTACTTACAAAAGAGACTGGAATAACATCACCAAAACTTTTGCATTGGGCCAAACGCGCCGAACTGATGAAAATTAAGAACCTTGGTAGAGATTATGCAGATCTTTTAGAAGCCGTTGGTGTTGAAAGTGTAGCTGATCTTAAAAGAAGAAACCCTGAAAGCCTTCATGAGATGATGCATAATGCAAATCAGGCAAAAAAAATTGTTGATAGAATGCCTTCACTTAAAAGAGTAACTAATTGGATTGATGATTCAAAAGATATTGTCATAACGGTATCTTCTTAGTTAATCATTTAATTATCATTATTGTGTGAATACAAAAACACTAAGAATATCTTGTGCACAATTATCTTTTCCTGTTGGTGCGATCCAAGAAAATAAAGATAAAATAATCAACACATTAAAAGAGGCTGAAAAAGTACATTCTGATATTGTCTTATTTCCAGAACTTGCACTAACAGGCTATCCTCCTGAAGATTTGCTACTAAGAGAAAGTTTTGTCGGAAAAAATTTTGCGGTTATGGAAGAGATTGCAGAGTTTTCTGGAAAAACAAGTGGTGTAATCGGGTTTGTTGATCGTAGCTTAAAGAAACAAAAAAATGATAATGTTGACAGAGATATAGCCAATGCAGCTGCGATTGTTCAAAATGGTGATGTAAAAGGAATTTATCATAAATGTTTCCTACCTAATTATTCCGTCTTTGATGAAGCAAGATATTTTGACAAAGGTACAAATCCTTCAACTCTTTTTTGGTACGAAGATATTGCTGTAGGGATAAATATATGTGAAGATATTTGGATCGAAGATGGTCCAGCCGAAGAACAAGTAAAAAAAGGAGCTTCAATCATATTAAATATAAATGCATCCCCATTTGATTTAAACAAAATTAACCAAAGGAAAGACAAAGTAAAGAATAAAGCAAAAAAACTAGGTGTACCAATTGTTTATCTAAATATGGTTGGTGGCCAAGATGAACTTGTTTTTGATGGTGGTTCATTTGTGGTTGATAAAAATGGAGAAATTATATACATGGCTCCACAATTTGAAGAAGACTTTTTTACTTTAGACGTTGAACTCGATGTAAAAGATATTATTTCAGAGTCAAATTTATATTTGAATGATAAGAATGTTGAGTTAGAACCATTAGCTAGTACAAAAGAGCTTGATAAAATCGAGTCAATGTATGCTGCTTTGAAATTAGGTCTATCTGACTATGTAACAAAAAACAAATTCAACAAAGTACTTGTTGGACTATCTGGTGGAATTGATTCAGCTTTAACGGCAACTATAGCTTGTGATGCGTTAACTCCAGAACGTGTCATAGGTGTTGCAATGCCATCAAAATACAATCCAGAATCATCCTTAGATGATGCAAAACAACTTGCTAAAAACTTAGGTATAAACATTAAAGAAATCACTATTGAGGATACTGTTGAAAATATAAGAACATTAGTTTCTGCAAATATTGAAGAACAATTGAAAAGTGTCGTAGATGAAAATATTCAGTCGAGGGTTAGGGGCAACCTCCTTATGGCACTATCAAATCAGTTAAATGCTATGGTTGTCTCTACAGGCAACAAATCAGAAATGGCCGTAGGCTATGCTACTTTGTATGGAGACCTAGTTGGAGGATTTGCGCTCCTTAAAGATGTTTACAAAGCAGATGTATATAATCTGGCAAAATTTAGAAATTCAATATCTGAGGTTATTCCACAAAACACGATAGACAAAGAACCAAGTGCAGAGCTTAGCGAAAATCAGTTTGATTCAGACTCTCTTCCTGATTACGACACTTTAGATAAAATAATAAAACTTTATATTGAAGAAGATTTTTCCTCTGAGAAAATTATAAATTCTGGAATTGATAAGAATGTTGTATACGATGTGCTCGAAAAAATTGACAGAAATGAATATAAGAGAAATCAAGTCGCTCCTGGTGTAAAATTGACAAACAGAGCTTTTGGAAAAGATAGAAGAATGCCAATTACAAATACATATAAAAGAGAAAGAAATTAAATGTATCTTATTAATGGGGTTGAGGTATCAAAAGAAGAATTTAATATACCTGTAGAAAACCTAGCTATTTGGAGAGGTGATGGAATTTTTGAAGCAATAGCCATACATAAAGGCTATTTATTTGGAATCGACAAGCACATGGAAAGATTCGCCCAATCTGCAGAAAAAATGTTTTTCAACAATATTAATTTTCAAGAAATAAAAGACAATCTTATTTCAATTGCTTCAAATTATGATGATGGCTACATGAGGGTAATTATTGGAAGAGGCTCGGATAAAGATAAAAGTGATGTCTATATTTTTTATCAAGAACTTATAAACTTCCCTGAGAGCTTCACATTGCAATCTCATTTGGCGCACTGGCATGCTGGAGGTGATTTTGATTTAAATGAAGTAAAAAATATTGGTTCAAAATCAATTTCCTACGCAATGAATCTTAATCAGACAAGATTAGCTGAAAAAAACGGGTACACAGATTCATTGTTATTGAACAAAGATGGAATAGTACTAGAGGGTCCAACATTTTGTGTAAGTTGGATAATTGATAACAAAATTTATGTACCTGATTTAGAACTTGGGATATTGGATTCTATTACTCGCCGCTCTCTCATCGACATAGCAAACGAGACAGATTTAGATTTAGAAATTTCCAGAATTCATATTAATGATATTTATAATGTCGATACAGTTTTTGCCCTATCAACAGCTAAACATGCAATTTTTGTAAGTAAAATTGATGACCAAGTTTATACTCAATCGCCTCTTTTAGAGAGAATCCGACATTCATTTACTGAATTTATTGAAAAAGAAAGACAATTAAACAAGTAATTAAAGGAGGTTCAATTGAGATTAACTGAATACTCTCATGGCGCTGGTTGAGCTTGTAAACTCTCACCTGGTGAGCTTGCTCAAGTTTTGACGCAATTTAAAAATCATAAAGCTACTGAATCTCCAAATTTATTAGTTGGACTAAATAATCCTGATGATGGAGGAGTTATTCAAGTTGGTGATCAAAAAATAATTCAAACTGTTGATTTTTTTACTCCCATTCTTGATAATCCTTACGACTGGGGAAGAGTAGCAGCCGCAAATGCGCTATCAGATGTATATGCAATGGGAGGAGAACCTATTTCAGCTTTGCAGTTAGTTTGTTGGCCTCGAAGTGAATTAAGTTTTGATATATTGTCTGAGGTGATTAAAGGTGGTCTTGACACAATGCAAAAAGCAAATTGTACTGTCATTGGAGGTCACAGTATCGATGACAAAGAACCAAAATATGGTTTCTCCATCACTGGTGTTATAAAAGATAAGATATTTAAAAATAATGAAATTAAGGATGGAGATAGACTTTTTTTAACAAAACCAATAGGAACTGGGATTATTACAACTGCAATTAAAAGAGGAGTTGCTTCTGACGAAAGCGTAAAAATTGTAACTGACATTATGACTGAACTAAATAAAAAATCTTTAAATTTTTCACTGGATAATAATGCAAATGCAATTACAGATATAACTGGTTTTGGATTGTTGGGGCATTTGTATGAAATGCTGAATGATTCCAAATTATCAGCAACAATCAAATTTGATTCTGTTCCTTTGATTGAAAATATTTATGATTATCTGGATAAAGAAATATTTCCTTCTGGAAGCTTGAGAAATTATGAATACCTATCAGACAAACTTATTTCTGATCTGGATGAGCAATCTTTAAAAATACTATGTGATGCACAAACTAATGGTGGCTTTCTCATTTCAATACCTAAGAACCAAAATATTAAACTTCAAAAAGATATGGAGCTCAACAAAAATATTTGGGAAATAGGTGAAATTAATTCTAAATATAATGAAAAGATAAATATTATTTAAAAGATGATAAAAACAATTGCTAAAGTTTTCGCTTTCACTTCCATATTTAAGAATTTGGTTTTGACTCAAAAAAGTAAAACAGAGGGAATAACCCAATTACATCCTATAAAGATTCCTGGAAGAACTGTCTTTGTGAGAGAAAAAGAATATTTTATTAGAGAAAACATTGTTGAGGGCACAATACCAATTGTTTTTCTGCATAGTTGGGGTACTGACTCACTTGGGAGTTGGTTTAATGTTCTTCCTAAAATTAAAAATGTTAGTTCATTTATAACTATTGATTTTAAAAATCATGGAAGATCGGATGCCAGTTGGGAAAGATGGAGTGTTGATGAGAATGCAGACATAGTAATAAGCATTCTAGATGAATTAAATGTATCAGAATGCCATTTAGTAGGTTGGTCCATGGGAAGTGCAGTTGCACTAACAATATCCAAAAAAATTCCGGAAAGAATAAATAAAATGGTTTTGGTTACACCATTTAGTTGGATCGAGGGAGAGAGGTATAAAGATAACTTTCTTTTCAAATTACTTGTTGGTGGTGTAAGGATTAGAGAAAGACTTTTTCCCAACAAAAATCCACAATCTAAATATTCTTTTCTTAAAAAATCTAGTGCTCTAAAAAATGAGTTTACTGATTGGGCGTGGAACAATCTTCATCGCTCTAAAGATGATTTTATCTATGGAGATGGTGGAAGACACGTAGTAGCTTTTGATTCAAGAGACTGGCTAGGTGATATTGAAACTGAAACCTTGGCGCTAATTGGTGGTAAAGACAGTCTTGTACCTCAAAAAGCATCGCAAGAAGTGACTACAAAAATGCAAAATATTACACCAATAACATTTACTAATGCACTTCATGGAATACCATGGACACATGATGAAGAACTTGTTGAAGAACTCACTAAATTTTTAAATTTATGAAAAATGTTCTATTTATTGCACCCACTACATATCAACTTCCTTTAACTGAAAACTTAAAAAAAAAGTTCATTACATTAAGTGAAGTTTGTAATGTTTCTGTTCTAGCTTTTGCAAACAGTAAAACTTTTTTTAACGAGACGTATGGAAACTTCTACTTAAATAAGAAAATAAAAAATCGTTTAATAAATTATTTTAGAATTATTCAAATTTCAATCTTTACCACCCACAAAATTATTAAAAAGGAAAATATAGATATTGTATGTTTTCAAGATCCAGTATCTTCTTTTTTTTCAATTCTATTTTTAAAGGTAAGAAGAGCTGAAGTAAAAATAGTTGTTGAAACTCATGGTGATTTCATTGAGACCTTGAGTTTAGAGAAAAATTTAGTTTTACCAAGGTTGTACAAAAAACTATTTTACATAATGGCAAAATACTCTATTGGTAAATCAAATATTATAAGAGCAGTTTCATCTTCGACTGAACAACAAGTTTTAGATATAGATTCTTCAAAAAGTGTTGTAAGGTTTCCTGCTTGGATTGATTTTAAGGATTTTCAAAATATTGAACCTAAGCCACTTTCTAAAGACAAATTTAATATTCTATTTATTGGAAGTGTGACAGATAGAAAAAAACCTCATATGATTATTGAGGCAATTCAAAGAATCAATGACAAAAGTTATCACTTATCAATTGTTGGGCCCGCTCCTAATGAAAAATATTTTAAAGAGCTCAAAGACTTAATTGATAAATCAGGCCTTCAAAATCAAGTTTCATTGATAGGGCCTGTTGATAGGGAAAGTGTTAAAGATTATTATTCATCTTCAAATTTAATGATTCTACCTTCAATATCAGAGGGGCTTGCACGGGTAATTTTCGAATCACAAGTAGCAATGTGTCCAGTACTTGTTACAGATGCTCCAGGAATGAGTGATATTGTTATTGATGGTCAAACAGGATATGTATTTGAAAGTAATAATCTAGATAGCCTCTCCTTAAAGATTGAATATATTAATAATAATTATGATGAGGCATCTTTAGTTGCTAAGAATGCAAAGGGATTTATTTTATCTAATTATTCTGAAGATAATTTTAAATTTAGTTTCAAAAAACTTTTTGATACGGTTTAATTTCAAAACTGTCCACGCAACTTGCTATTCTTGTAACATGGAAATTTTATTTTTAGGGATAATTTCAGCGCTTTTAATCGCAATTTTATATTTTGTTACAAAAAAAGATAATTCTGAAGAACAAAATAAGGACGAATATTTGATTAAAGGAATTGTTAGTGAAATTATTGAAAATGAAGAATCTCAAATTTATAAATTATTAAACAAATCAGATCAAACTGTAAAAGAATTTCTTGAAAAAACTGGTGAAATAAAAAGTTCTATATCAGGAGTAGATCAACAAACTCGAAATTTAATATCAGTATTAAACAATAATCAAAGCAGGGGTCAGTGGGCTGAGTTTCAAGTTGAAGATCTTCTAGGAATTATGGATTATAAAGAAGGAATCCATTACGAAACTCAAAAAATAATGAAGAGTGGTACAAAACCTGACTTTACTTTTTACCTTCCAGATGACAAATCGATCAATATGGATTCAAAATTCCCGCTTACGATATATATGGAAATTTCAAAACTTAATAGAGATTTAGAAGATGAAACTTTAGACGAAATAGCAAGACGAGAAATAACAGACTCTATTAAGGCCAAAACTAAAGAATTTTTAGATAAAGCAATTAAAACAAAAATTGATGATACTGCTTCGAGAGAGGGCTACATTGCTCCTGATGAAGATACCGTAGACTTTGTTTTAATGTATATTCCACTTGAGAATTTATATCACTTTCTTCTTACTTCAGTTATTGGTTCTTCAAAAACACCAGTTATTGAATATGCTTTTTCAAGGAAAGTTATATTAGTAAGCCCACAAACACTAATGGCCTATCTTGAAACAATAAGACATTCAATGAAATTATTTAGTTTACAAACCGATACTAAGAATATTCTTGCTACTCATGAAAAAATAAAAAATGAAATTAGGAAATTTATTGATTCATTTGATGATGTAACAAAGAGATTAGACCAAACTGTTCAATCGTTTGAATCTTTAAAGACTACAAGAGTCAATAAACTTGAAAAATCATTTGAAGAACTTGATCAGGTAAATAAACAACTTGAAGATTAATAATTAGAAGATAATCTTGTTACAACCATAATGCATTTGTCATCTATGTAATTTTTTTTGTTAATTTTTAAGAATTCTGAGATTTCATCACTTTCTGCACCTGGTTGGTACCAAAAATTGTCATACCCTTTCTCAACCAAATCCCTTGTAACAACTAATCCTTCATCTGGAGGTATTACGAAATTGATTATTGTGGGGATTTCTTCAAGCATTTCTATATTTTTATATGCTTTAAGTCCTTCAATTTCTTTTTCTTTCTTGTTAACCGGATAAACAGTGTATCCCTTTTTTGTTAAATCTAATAAAATTTTATTTCCATATTTTCTGGGATCATTTGATGATCCAATCAGAGCAATAGAGTTACTTTTATTCTTTAAAGATTCAATCAATTAGAAATTATCAGCCTTCATGGCATAAAGATCATCTTTACCTGCTGTAACAGCTGAAGCATAACCAGATGTCAATGGAAGCAGTTGTTCCATGTAAAATTTTGAAAGGGTTAATTTATCGGTATAAAACTCATCATTAGTTTCTTTAAATTTTTTGTTTGCCAAAATAGCAGCTTTACCCATATAGTATCCACCAAGAACTTGTCCAAACATTTTCAAATAAGGTGTAGCAGCAGCACTTGCGTCAACAAGTTCTCCTTCTAACATTCTTCTACCAAGCCATAATGTAACCTCGGATAATGTAGAGACTTCTTTTTCAAGCTTTTCTGCCATAGATACAATTACTTCATCATCTTTCTTCATTTCCTCGATAAGTTCATTTACATCACCCAATAATCTTTGCATTGCTTGACCATTGTCTAATGGGAGTTTTCTAAACATTAAATCTAAGGCTTGAATTCCATTTGTTCCTTCATAAATTGGTGCAATTCTTGAATCCCTCAGATATTGAGCTACTCCAGTCTCTTCGACATAACCCATTCCACCATAAACTTGTATAGCCATAGAAGAAAGCTCAACTCCTAAATCTGATATCCATGCTTTAGTAATTGGAGTCAAGATTCCACATCTTTCCTCACCAAAAGCCTTCATTTCCTCATCTTCTGCAAAGTATTCTATATCCAGCATTAATTGATTGTCATACATCATATATCTCATTGCATCAACGTATGATTTAATTGTCATAAGCATTCTTCTAACATCCGCATGATCAATAATTGTTGAATTTTTAGCATCCTCTTTTGACATTCCAACAGGGCGACCTTGGACTCTATCCCTAGCATATTGGGCAGCACCCTGAAGAGATCCTGATGCGCAAGCAAGACCTTGTCCACCTACCCATACTCTCGCCTCATTCATCATTGTGAACATGTAGTTAAGGCCTCTGTTTTCTTCTCCAACTAAATAGCCAACTGACTCGTTATATTCCATAACACATGTTGGACTTGCGTGAATACCTAATTTTTCCTCGATAGAGATACATGTGACATTGTTGCTTTCTCCAGAAGAGCCATCTTCATTGACCATCATTTTTGGAACTATAAACATAGAAATACCTTTTGTTCCTTCAGGTGAACCAGGTACTTTTGCAAGTACTAAATGAATGATGTTGTCAGTCATATCATGTTCTCCAAAAGTAATCCAAACTTTTGTTCCAGTTATTTTATAAGTTCCATCATCTTGAGGCTCTGCTTTTGTAGTGATTGTTCCAAGATCAGATCCTGATTGTGGCTCACTAAGGTTCATAGTCCCTGTCCACTCACCTGAGACTAATTTTGGTAAAAACTTTTCTTTTTGTTCTTCACTTCCGTGAAAATTAATTGCTGAAATTGCTCCGGCACTTAAACCTGGTGCTAGTCCAAAAGCGAGATTTGCACTACTTAAAATTTCAAGAGTTCCTCCGGAGAGTGCAATTGGCATTCCTCCTCCACCAATTTCTGATGGTAACGAAATTGAAGCCCACCCAGCTTCGGCAAATCTTTTATAAGCGTCCACAAATTCAGGTGGCATTGATACTTTTCCGTTATCAATAGTTGCCCCTTGTTGGTCACCAATTGCATTTATTGGTGCCAAAACTTCTTCTGCAAATTTTGCACATTCTTCCATAGTTGGAATGACAATATCTTCAGTGAAGTCACTAAATGCTGGTATTTTACTAATAACGTCATAAGTGTCTACTACTTCGTATCCAAACACTATATCTTTAATTGGGGCCTTGTATGCGACAGCCATATTCTATTTTAAACGTAAAGTAACAAAATTATAAAATTCTCAGCGCGGTTTTATTTCAATTAATTCTGAGACTTCCTTTATTTTCTCCATAGTGGGAAGTTCATTAGTTCCAGCAACAATTGCTCCAGATGCACACGCACCTTTAACATTCTCAATTAAGTTCTCTACACCAAATGCACCAATGTATGCAGCTGTTGCATCTCCAGCCCCAGTTGAATTTATAGTTTTGAAATCTGGCGGTGTAATTTCTAAAACCCCATCTTTACTAATCAACCTTGCAGGAAGATTTGATGATGTTAAAAGAATCCAATCAACGTATTCTTCATTTATTAATCTGTTTGCTTCAATCACATCAATTTCATCTTTACTTACAACTAAAAAATTAATTCTGTAAGTAATTTCTTCTTGATAGCCTGCCTGTGTAATAAACACATCATGGCTTATACTTTCTAAATCTTGTTTTATAAACGGAATAGAATACCTATCTACTATCAATGAGTCAAAGTTTTTAACTTCTTTTAAATTATTCCACTTACAAAATTTATAACCCGAGGAAATTATTGTCCTTTCACCATTTTTATCTACATAAATCGAACAAGTTGGGGTATCGTGATTTTCAAAAATTATATTTTCGTAGTTTATGTTTGAATTTTCAAAATGTTTGATCATATATTTACCAAATTCATCACTTCCTATACTATTTCCTGCGACCCCAACATTAAGACCCCAGTTGGCTATATTTTCAGCACAATTAGTTGCTGTACCTCCTGCTCTGATTAGGTATTTATTACTCCTTATGTCTCCACCTAAATTCGGGAGTTCATCGATGAAATATATAAAATCAGGATTCAGAGTGCCAAAACTCAATATATTTTTAAAAGACATAGTTACTATTCTATGCTTTAAAAATTTATCATATAAGCCGAATTTTGTTTAAATATTAAATATGAACGTAAAAACATTAAATGCAAAGATTGACGAATTTGTATCAAACACAATGAGTTTTTTAAACAATATCCAAGTTTATCATTGGCAAACTCAGTCTTATTCAGAACATGAAGCATTGGGCGAATACTATGAAACTCTTACTCAGTTAAATGATAAGCTTGTCGAGTCATGGCAGGGAAATCAAAATACCAGACTAAGATTTAGTGAAGGTCCTTACTCAATTGAAAACTATTTTTCAAAAGAAGAAACTAAAAATAAAATCGTTGAGTTTAAAGAACAGGTAACTACAATTTCAGGATTTGTATCTGAATTAAATGAGACAAACCAGTTTGATGATATTGAAAATATTCTTGAAGAAATATCAGAAGTTAATAGCCGAACTCTTTATCTTTTAAGTTTGAGTTAATCCAATATCTGAATACTCTGTACTAGAAAAATAAATTAGAAAGGAACAAATGAAACTAGCCTATGTTTTAAATACACCTAACGCTGCAAATTATAAAGTTGGAGAAATGATACTTCCTCAACTTGAAAGTGATAGTCACGGTGTTGATGTCGTAGGAATTTTCTTTTTTGATGATAATACAATGCTTCTTCAAAAAGGAAACCCTAAAGGTGAAAGACTTGCAAAAATCGCTGCAGAAAAAGGCATGCTCTTAATGATGTGTGACCAATGTGCAAATCAGAGAGGGTTAGCTTCTGAAAACAGCGATGGTGGTTATTCACCTGAAGGTACAGTTGATGGAGTAGCAGTGGGTTGTTTCCCAGATCTCTATGGTGCATTATCAGGTAATATGCCAGATCAGGTCATTTCACTCTAACCTAAGAATTACTTAAAACAAATTACCACTACAAGTGTTAATTTGTTTAGGTTTTCGATTATTGAAAATAAACAATTTTTTCACTCACTGAATTTAAAGGATGAAAGAATAAATGGACTTTTGTTGTGATTAAGCTTGTAGCCAGTCTTCAGGATTATCATCAACAAAAAAATCTGAAACTAAAGTTGCGTCTGGATCTACTGCATATTGATCAAAATCTGTGATACCTTCTTCTTCGAGAACATCTTGGTCTAAAAAGAAGTTTCCGGTGCATGATGATGAATCTCTCTTCAAGACGGCGTATGCAGCATCAGCATATATAGAAGGTTTTCTTGATCCTTTCACAAGTTCTGCCCCAATTACATTCCTCACAGCAGCTGTATCTAATGAAGTTCTTGGCCATAGACAATTTGACGCGATTCCAAATTTACCAAGTTCTTCTGCTAATCCATGAGCTATCAATGTCATACCGTATTTTGCAGTTGTGTAAGCTAATGTCATTCCAAACCATTTTCTATCGAAGTTCAAAGGAGGGGAAAGTGTAAGGATGTGTGGGTTTTTTCCATTCTTTAAATGAGGAATTGTTTTTTGGCTTAACAAGAATGTCCCTCTTACATTAATTCCATGCATTAAGTCATATCTTTTCATTGGAGTATTTACTGTATCAGTAAGGTGAATGGCACTTGCATTATTTACACAAATATCTATTCCACCAAACTTTTCAACAGCTTCATTGACGGCGCTTTCTACTTGTTCTTCAAATCTTATATCACAAACGATAGGCAAAGCGTTCCCACCAACTGACTCAATCTCTTCTGCGGCTGTATAAATTGTTCCTGGAAGCGTAGGATGAGGCTCGGTTGTTTTTGCGAGTATAGCAATGTTTGCTCCATCTTTACCAAGTGCTTTTGCTATTTCAAGGCCAACACCTCTTGAACCTCCACTCATAATTATTGTTTTATCTTTAAAAAATGACATAATCTAATCTATCAAATTATAAGCTGGTAATGTTAAAAATTCTTCAAAATCTTCATCAAAAATAAGATCGCTAAATAATGTTACTGCTTCACTTAGCATTTCTGAATTTTCTTGAATTTCTTTTATTTTATTTACTTCATCTTCGATTAGCTCAGTTACAAAACTTTTATCAATACTTTTGTTTACGTCTGTTTTTGCTTCATTCTTAAGCCACTGCCATAATTGAGATCTGGAGATTTCAGCCGTTGCAGCATCCTCCATTAGATTAAATAATGCAGCGGCTCCCTGTCCCAGAAGCCATGATTGAACATACAAGATACCTACACGTATATTAGTTCTAATACCTTCTTCGGTAATTGTTGCTCCAGGGATATTAAAATCTTGCAGCATGTCCTCAGATATAACTGGTTCATTGGGTATAAAATCAATTTGGTTTTCCTTAGCGCCTAAGGAATCTTTAAATACATCTTTACATACTTGTACTAAATCTGGATGTGCTACCCAAGAGCCATCAAAACCCATAGTTACTTCACGTTCTTTATCTTTTTTCACTTGATCTATAGCCTTTTCTGTAATTTCAGGATCTCTTCTATTTGGTATAAACGCAGACATACCCCCTATTGCATGAGCACCTCGTTTGTGACAACTCTGTACAAGCAATTCAGTGTATGCTTTCATAAATGGAACAGTCATGGTAATTTGTGATCTATCTGGAAAATTTATTTCTGGTAAGTCTCTATGTTTTTTAATCGCGCTAAAAATATAATCCCATCGGCCTGCATTCATTCCTAGAGAATGCTCTTTTAATGAGTAAAGCATCTCCTCAATTTCAAAAGATGCTGATATTGTCTCTAAGAGTACAGTTGCCCGCAAAGTTCCTCTTGGCAAACTCAGTTCATCTTCAGAAAAAGAAAAGATATCATCCCAAAGTTGTGACTCTGAACTATTTTCAAGCTTTGGTATGTAAAAATATGTACCTATCCCATTTTCTAATCTCAATTTTGCATTGTGAAATGTATATAAAGCAAAATCTAAAAATGCTCCTGATACAGGGGCACCATCTAGTAATACATTTTTGTCAACAAGGTGTAGGCCTCTTGGCCTTACAAAGAGACTTGTGTTAGTTTCTGGGTTTAAAGAGTATGTTTTTTCATTTTTTGGATCGACAAATTCAAGATCTCTAAGATTAGCATCAAGTAAATTGACTTGGCCATCCATAATATTGTTCCATGTAGGGGAAGTTGAGTCTTCAAAATCTGCCATGAATACATCAGCCCCAGAATTCAATGCATTTATAATCATTTTTCTATCCACTGGTCCAGTAATTTCTACATTTCTATTTGCCACATCTGCTGGAGGTGCTGCAACCTTCCAATTATCTTCTCTTATTTTTTTGTCTTTTGGGAAAGAAAGTCTTTTGCCAGATGAAATATCATTTTGCATTTTTACCCTATTTTTTAGAACTTCTTGACGGGTATTCTCAAAAGTTGAACAGACTTTTTCTAGAAAACTAATAGCCTCATCCGTCAATATATTTTGATATTGACTTTTTTTTTCAGAATTAATATCGATCATTAAAACTGTTCTTCTTCAGTGGACCCCTCTAGTGCTAATGTTGAGGCATCTCCTCCAGAAATAATTGTTGATACTTTATCAAAATAACCAGCTCCAACTTCTCTCTGGTGTTTTACTGACGTAAACCCTTTTTCTTCAAGTGAGAATTCTTTCTCCTGAAGCTCTACATAAGATGACATATTTCCACCTTTGTAATTTGAAGCTAGTTCAAACATTGATGTGTTTAAGGCATGAAACCCTGCCAATGTAATGAACTGAAATTTGTAACCAAATGAATTTAATTGCTCTTGAAATGTATCTATTTCTTTTTCATTTAAAGAGGCTTTCCAATTAAAAGATGGGGAACAATTATAAGCCATCAGCTTGTTTGGATACTTCTCATGAATTGCATCTGCAAAATCCTTTGCAAAACCGAGGTCAGGTTTTCCAGTTTCACACCAAACCAAATCAGAATAAGGAGCATAAGAAAGCGCTCTTGAGATAGCTGCATCTGGACCATTGTTTACTCTATAAAATCCTTCTGCTGTTCTTTCTCCAGTAACAAACTCTGAATCAATTTCATCAATGTCACTTGTTAGTAAATTTGCACCTAAAGCATCTGTTCTTGCGATGATTACAAGTGGAACACCAAGAGTATCGGCTGCTAGTCTCGCAGATGTTAATGTTCGAATATGCTGACTAGTAGGGACTAAAACTTTTCCACCCATATGTCCACATTTTTTTTCTGCGGCAAGCTGGTCTTCAAAATGAACCGCAGCAACACCAGCTTCAATGAATTTTTTAGTAAGTTCAAATACATTTAATGCTCCACCAAAACCTGCTTCTCCATCTGCAACAATTGGAACAATATAATTTGTAGAATCGATACCGTCAGTTTTATCAACTTGCTCAGCCCTCAATAAAGCGTTATTTATTTTTTTAGCAAGATTGGGCGCACTATTGCTTGGATATAATGATTGATCAGGGTAAGTTGTATCACCAAGGTTTGAGTCAGCTGCAACTTGCCAACCACTTAAATAAATTGCTTCAAGCCCAGCCTTTGCCATCTGCACTGCTTGATTGCCTGATAATGCGCCTAAAGCTGAAACCCACTCATCTTTACGATTGAGTAAGTTCCATAAATTTGTTGAACCATTTTGAGATAGGGAATACTCAATTTGAATGGAATTTCTTAACGAAACAACATCTTCAGCAGAAAAGTTACGCTTTGTATCTTTCCACCTGGGGTTTGTTTCCCATTCTTCACTCAGTAAAGAGGGATCCAAATGATTTTTATTCTCCATCATAAAAACTTTCGTAAATGTCATCTTTTGTTTGTTTTAATTTTTTTGCAACATTTCGATAAGTTTGTACAATTCCTATTTTTTTCAAAAAGTTGTAAGGAGCCCTAAAAATTTTATCTTCAAAAGAAAGAAAATTATTCACAAATTTTGAAGAATTCTTTTCATCGTCTTTTTCGTAATATTCTTCATCGTAAAATGTATTCTCGTCAATCATTTTTTTCCTTTCAAAAAAAATCCGGGCTATTTGCCCGGTCCATCAAACGCATAAGACAGGGCTGATTATGTATAAATCACCACTACTTTTAACGCGTTTAAATTTTGCATGAAAACAATATAGCAGTCATTCAAAAATAATGTATTCGATTTTTGTTAAATTAATTCTGACTAGCAGCCACACTAGCAATTATTACAGTTAATGTGATAACCCCCGCAGCAGCGATAAGCACTTCGTTTCTAGTAATTTTAATCTTTGGCGCAGAACTCATCACTGAAGCAAATAATAAAATTGCTGCAGATATTATAAGAGCAAATAAAGGTGCATAATCATGAAAATTAATAAATACTTGAGAAATTAAAACTGATATTACACCACCAAATAAGATTGCCCCCAACGGAATTACAATAGATCCAGTCACTCTATTTCTAATTACATTTGCCTCTTTCAGCTCATATATGTCCAAACCTTTAGGTATACCAAGGACGATCACGATTGAAGCAATTATTGCTTGAGAGACAGTTGAAAATAATACAATCCTCCAAAAAGATCCAATTACGGGAATTAGATAGGTCGTAACGTCGTCTTCAAGTATTGCTTCAATCGTTACACCAATATCTGAAGTTATTACAAATCCAATTGAGGACCCAAATATTAAACCAAGGCCAACTCCAAGAAATAACGACTCCCTATCATTTGTGAGAATTCCAAAACCTTCATAATTTTTTTCTAGAATTTTTTTTAAGTTTATTGAATTTATTACAGCAAAAAAAGTTGTAGTTAAAGCAATATTCAAAATGTACTGAGTAGGGGTATAATTTGCAATTAAATTTAGAGTTTCAGACTCAAGAATTAGACCTTCATAAAGATATGAACTTACAATAAACGCCTGAATAAACCCAGCAACGATTCCAAAAACTGTTCCGTACTGTAAAGCTCTAAAAATCTTGACTGAGAGTTGAGCTGGTGGGGGAATATCTTCATCAACATAACTAAGCTCTGTTTCTACTGGAGCCTCTTCCACAACCGTTTCTACTGGAGCCTCTTCTACAACCGTTTCTACAGGAGCCTCTTCTACAACCGTTTCTACAGGAGCCTCTTCTACAACCGTTTCTACAGGAGCAGAACTCACTGTTGGGGCTTCTCCGCTGGACCAACTTGCGAGAATTGCGTTAACATCAACTCCATTTGCTTCCGCTCTAGCTTGTGCTGAACGAGAAACCAATTCTTGAGGTACACCTGTATCTGTACTTATTTGTTCTACTAATTTTTCGTCCATAGGATTTATTTAAATTTTAGTCTGATGAGACATTTCTAACCACGTCATCAAAGGTTTTTTCTGTTTTGTACCATCTCATCCAAATTGTTAATATTGATACCCAAAGAATTATTCCTCCACCTAATTTCAAAATTAATCCACCAAGGACCTGGTCATTCAAAGTAGAAATATTAAATATGTTATCAATGCCAACATATGCTGAATATAGAGGTTCGGTACCAAATGCTAAGAAACTTGCAGGCACAGTCGGTAATAATGATTGTAAGAATAGGTATCCTATGCTTGCAGCTGAACTTAACCTTTTTACTTCATCATTGAAACCAATAACTGGGACCCACATATTAAGTGATACAAGCAACATTATTGAATGTACAAAAAAATGAAATATATGATTAGTGACCATCAAGTTAACAACTGTACTCCAATGCATTCCTACCATTACAATATTAAATAAAAAGAAAGCAACTACAGGCTTACTAGTGATTTTAAGGAGATTCATAAAAGGTTTTATTGATATCAATTTTTTCTGTGAACTATGTAGACCAAGAAGAAGCAATGGGGGAGAAACAAGTGCCAGTACAAGATGCTCAACAGAGTGAACTGAAAATAAATACTTTTCTCCAATATCATGTATTGGCCAGTCTGTAAAGAGCCAGAGAATAAACAAGCCAGAATACCAAAATTTTCTTTTTGGTTTTTTTAATTCATTGTTATCGGTTGTGTATTCAAAAAATATAACTAATGAGATAATAAGTGCCCATACGTCAAAATGTGGATGCCATTCAAGAATCATATTAAAAGAAATTACCTACAGCACGCTCAATCATTACAATTGCAAACAATATCAAAGCAAGAATCATTCCACCTGCGAAAAATTTATTTACCAAACTATTTTCATATCTTAAGTGCATAAACCAACCAACCACAATTACAAATTTCCCAACAGCTAAAATAATCAATAATGGTGGTGCAAGAGCGCCAACAATATCTTCTGTGTAATATAGTGCAACCTCTATAGCTGTAAGTATTGCTAGAACAATTGCAATTTGTACATATTTTGTTGGGCTGGGGTGTTCTTTATGTGTTTCTGACATTAGATAAGATAGACTACCGTAAACAACACAATCCAAACAATGTCAACAAAGTGCCAATAAAGTGCAATAAATTCAAGATTCATACCTTCATTTAGAGACAGGCCTTTTTGTCTTTGTCCAATGCCCCATAAAGCTAGTAACAAAACAACACCAATAAATACATGAAGTCCATGAAAGCCAGTCAAAACATAAAAAGTTGAACTGAAGATGTTGGTTGATAGTTCAAATCCCTTATGATAAAACTCTGTAAACTCATAGATCTGGCCAGCTAAAAAAACAGCACCGAGCATAGCTGTTGCAAGTAACCAAACTCTAGTTTTTTCTTGATCATTAGTCTCAAGGGCGTTGTGTGCGAGAACCATTGTTAATGAGCTCATTAACAAGACGAAAGAACTGACAGATGTAAATGGAATATCATAAACATCAGTTAATTTGATACCCGGAAAATCTCTACCTTTAAAGATTAAAAAAGTAGTGATTAAGGTTCCAAAAAATAAGATTTCGGTTGATAAAAATACCCAAAACCCTAATTTTCTTGTTTCAACTCCAGTTGGTTCATGAGGATAAGCGTGGGCATCACTCATAGTTTTTAGACTCTCCAGATTCTGGCTCTTCTTCTGAGCTTTCAAACTCTTCCTCTAGAGGCTCTGTCCCCCAACCAAAGCCACCAATAAGTAGCATAATTACGCCAATCAATGCTAGTGGTATTGACTTGTAAATTATTGCATATCCCAAAAAAGGAAGACCAAAAGCCATAATTACTGGAAAATAAGATGGGCTAGGAAGATGTATTTCCTCTTTTGGATTTAGTCCTTCTTCCTCAAGTTGTAATAACAACTCATCCGTACCTTCTCTCCTTACTGCTCTACCATCCTCATCTTCTCCATACTTTTGATGCCAAAAATCATCTAACGATTTAACTTCAGGTGCATTTGAAAAATTCCACACCGGAGTAGGAGAAGGAATACTCCACTCAATTGTTCTGGCGTCCCAGGGATCAAAAGGCGCAACCTCACCTTTTCTTCTTGAATATATCCAGTTTGCCATAAAAACAAGAGTTGCAATGGCAAGAATAAATGCACCAATCGTAACAATTAGATTCCAAAATCCAAGATTGGTTTCTTCAGCATACACCCAAGTTCTTCTAACTTGACCCTGTAGTCCTAACCAATGCATTGGTCCAAAAGTTAAGTTAAAACCAATAATCATTAGCCAAAAGTGAATTTTCCCCATTGTCTCGTTGTACATTCTTCCCCATACTTTAGGAAACCAGAAATAAAGTCCTGAAAAAATTCCAAAAAGAGCACCACCAAAAAGTACATAGTGGAAATGTGCAACTATATAATATGTATCTGTTTGTTGTGTATCTGCTGGCACCACTGAATGTGTAACACCACTTAAGCCACCAATTACAAACATCCCTATAAAGCCTAAAGCAAATAACATTGGGGTATTAAGAGTTAGTTTTCCTCCCCAAATTGTCCCAAGCCAATTAAATATTTTAACCCCTGTAGGTACTGCGATAATCATTGTTGATAGGCCAAATCCAGCCTGCGCCACAGGACTAATTGCAGATGCAAACATATGATGTGCCCAGACACCAAACCCAATAAATGCAATTCCAAATCCAGCAAACACTATTGCTGGATATCCAAATAATGGTTTTCTTGAAAACGTTGGGAGGACCTCTGAAACTATCCCAAAAGCTGGAAGGATAAGAATATAAACTTCTGGATGACCAAATAACCAGAATAGATGTTGCCATAACACTGGATCGCCACCACCTTCAGTGAGAAAGAAAGTTGTCCCAAATTGTCTATCAAATGTCACGAAAAATAACGCAATTGCGATTATTGGTAAAGAAAAAGCGAGGAGGAATGAAACTGCAAATGTCATCCAGGTAAATACTGGCATTCTCATTAATCTCATTCCTTTAGTCCTCATGTTAAGAATTGTTGTGATGAAATTAAATGCAGAAACGAGGGATGCAATACCTAGAATCTGCAGTCCGATGGCCCAATAGTCCATTGCGGTACCAGGTGAGTACTTAAGGCCAGCATTAGGTTGGTATCCAAACCAGCCACCATTAGGTGCTGAAGCCAATCGACTGACTTCCTCAGCTAGATAACCTCCTTCTGGAGCACCGGCTGTACCAAAAAGAAAAGTTGAGTATAGAAACAATCCACCTGCAATAAATATCCAAAAAGAAAGTGCATTTAGTCTTGGGAAAGCCACATCTCTTGCTCCAATTTGTAATGGTAAAAGATAATTAAAGAAAGCAGCACTTATCGGCATGATTGCTAAAAATATCATTGTTGTTCCGTGCATTGTAAACATTGCATTATATTCAGCAGCACTCAAGAAGTTGTTGTCTGGTTGGGATAACTGGATTCTTAATAAAAGAGCTTCAAGCCCGCCGACTAGTAAAAAGAAAAATGCAGCATAACCATACATTATGCCAATCCTTTTATGATCAACAGTTGTGATCCAGCTCCACACACCTTCTTCAGAGGAAGGTCTTGAAAAAATATTCCTTTGTTTTTTTGGTTCTATAATTTTCGTCATTTAAGCGTTCCTAAATATTCTATTAAAGCCTCAATCTCTCTCTCAGTCAATTCTAGATTAGGCATAAAAGTACCTGGTTTTAACTCAGCTGGATTTGCTAACCATTTTGTTAAATTTTCACTATTGTTTTTTAATGCTGCTCCTGCAAAGACATTTCTATTTGCAAAATGTGTTAAGTTCGGTGCTATCCGTTCACCTTGAACATCCCAAACTCCACCAATAACATGGCATTGGGTACAGCCTGCATTTAGATAAACCTGCTGCCCTTCATATGCCAAGGAACCTTCAGAAAGTGTATTATCAGCATTTTTTTGTTCATTAATTACCCAGGCATCAAAATCTGATTCAGACATTGATAAAACTCTACCTCTCATTTTTGAGTGGCTTAATCCACAGTATTCTCCACATTGTGCCCAGAATTCTTCTGCATTATCCGCATGTAAATTTAAATAAGTTTTCTGTCCAGGAACAAGATACCTTTTTCCATTTAATTTAGGAACCCAGTAATTATGAAGGACATCATTTGACCACATCTCTAATCTAATTGGAGTATCTTCTGGAATTACTAGTACATTCGCTGTCGTTATTCCATAATCTGGATATTTATACTCAAACCACCACTGGTGCCCAATCACTTCAATTTTTAGAGCATCTTCAGGTTCTCTTGCAAGATCAAATATTGTTCTTACTGTAGGAACCGCAATAGAAGCTAAAATAATTACCGGAATTATTGTCCACAAAATTTCTAAAAAATTATTTCCATGAATTTGTTTAGGCTCAGGTTTGTCTGGAGAATCTTTAAAATAAAAAACTGAAAACAGTAAAGCACCTTGAACAATAAAGAATATAACAACTGCAATCCAAAATGTTAACCAAAACAACTCATCAATTGTTCTTGCATAGGGACCAGCTGGACTCAAAGAGTCAAGAGGAGCATCCTCAATACATGCAGTAATGAATAAAAAACTGCATAGGATAAAGTTTTTAGGTTTTAAAAATTTTTTTATATGCATAAATTATCTAGTCAATATTTAAGAATAGCGTCTACACCTGAAATAGGGTAATTATAAGTTAAAGTCTAGTCATCGTTACTATGTCAATATGAAGTCAAATAAACCTTCCACATTCAAAAGTTATTTAAAACTTTCTAAATTACGTGTTATTGAGTTGTTGCTAGTCACAACAGTTCCCTCAATGGTGATTTCAATATATGGCATGCCACCTTTATCACTTGTCATATACACACTGGCTGGTGGAACTCTCCTAGCAATAAGTGCCAATGTTATGAACCAGGTTTTAGAAGTAGAGACAGACAAGCTTATGGAAAGAACATCAGATAGGCCAATTGTCACAGGTGAGCTCACAAAAACCAACGGAATAATCTACTCTATCTCATCGGGACTAATTGGATTTTTAATTTTATATTCTTTGGTTACACCTCTTTCATCATATATAGGATTAGCTGCCAATATTTTCTATGTATTTATTTACACGTTAATTTTGAAGCCAAGAACAAATCAAAATATTGTCATTGGAGGCGCATCGGGAGCAGCCCCCGTATTAATCGGTTGGACCGCAACAGGTTCAGAACTGGAGACAGGACCTTGGGTTCTATTCCTATTGGTTTTTATGTGGACACCCGCACATTTCTGGGCATTGTCAATCGAGAACAAAGCGGATTATAAAAATGCTGAATTTCCAATGCTTCCTATTCAAGAAAGCTACAAAAGAACTTGTATATTTATAGGTATTTACAGCTGTTCAACAGTTTTAATTTCTCTCGTAGCAGCACCAATTCTTCAATTAGGAATAATTTATTTATTCGTATCTATATTTTTTGGAGTCAATTTAATGTATAAAGCATTTAATTTGTATAGGAAAAAAATAAAACCAATAAATTATTTTATATTTTCTAATACATATTTGGCTGTTATATTCATAAGTATTGTGGCAGATGTATTTTGGACTTTAAGGAATATTTAAATTGCTTGACTCATTTTTATCAATAACATACCCACCAATTCCAATAACTAAGATAGGTCCGGTATTTTTTTCATTGCATGGTGTCTTTGCTGCGATTGGATTTTATTTTGGTGCAAATCATGCAATTAAACTTGCTGAAAAAGATGGTGCTAACTCAGACCTTTTTTCAGATGGATTAACATGGGCAATATTTGGAGCAATATTGGGTGCTAGATTTTTTACAATACCAGCCCACATAGGCGAAACTGGCTACGGTCTAGATGATATTTTTACATTAGCTGGAAGCTATTCAATCATGGGAGGAATGGCAGGGGGTATAATCGCTGCTTTCTACAGAATTCAAATAGTTGGAAAAGAAAGTTTCAAAAGATATGGTGATTACGCAGCTACTGGATTAATCCTAGGAACTGTAATTGGACGTATAGGTGATTTAGCAATAGTTGAGCATCTAGGTCGAAAAACAAACTTTTTTTTGGGTTATGAAATATTACCCGGATACGATGTTGCTCCACAACACAATGGTCTAGAGTGTGCTGAGCCACTTACAACATGTGGAACCTATCATCATGTAGCAATGTATGACATGCTATTGGCTTTAGTAGTTTTTTATATATTTATGAATTTAAAGAAGCGATATGAATTTGGACCCGGTTCATGGATGGGATTATGGGCAGTTTGGTACGGAGTACAAAGATCGATCTTAGATACATTAAGGTTTGGTATGGGCGATGCCACAATTGGTTCATTTACTTGGAATCAAGTAGGAGGTTTATTGTTAGCGTTATTGGGATTTTTATATTTTCAAAAAAATAAAAATTTAAAATAAGCTAAATATAAATCCAAAATATGCAGCTATGAAAATAATTCCCACAAGGACATTTCTTTTTATAACGTATCTTGTTAAGAGAACTGCGAGAAAAGATACAAAATACATAAGAAACATTTGATAATCGATATTTGAACTAATTTCGCCAGGTTCAAATATAATTGCAGATCCACCAACGAGACCAATATTAAATAGATTGGATCCAAAAACATTTCCCATAATTAAATCTGGTTTCTTTAGTCTTGCTGCTGAGATTGCCCCTGCAACTTCTGGAAGACTTGTTCCTATTGCAATTATTGTTACACCTACTATCAAGGACGATATATTAAATAAGTCAGCAATTGCAATGGCATTATCAACCACTAACGAACTTCCAAATATTGTTATTGAAATTGCTAATATTCCCCTGAACCAAATATATTTTTTTTCTTCCGAGACGAGCTCTTCTTCATCAATTGCTTCTTCATTAACCATCTTGTAAGTTACAAAAACAACAAGCGACAATAAAACAATTCCTAAAATTAATGGAAATTGATTTGTAAGTATATAAGTTGATACAAATATTGTGGTAAATATCATCATCCACACAGGACTGATTTGATTTATATTAATTTTTTTGGAAAAGTCTTTATCAATAAATAAATAAAGGACAGCCAAAACAAGTAATGAATTTGCGATATTAGATCCAATAATATTTCCGATGGCCAGGGACAAATCACCATTGATAGCAGCTCCTGTACTTGTAAATAATTCTGGTGCTGATGTTCCAAAACCTATAAAAGTTGCACCAATAACAGAATTTGGAAGTTTAAATTTAACTGCAATTTGAATTGCAGATTTGACCATTTCATCAGCGCCTTTAACTAAAAGTATTAGTCCTAAAACAAAACCACCGAATATTAAGAAAGTTTCCATAGGAATCTAGTCTTTAGAGTCTCTCCAAGCAATCCACTCTTTGACGATTGACATGTCATAGTCCGGTCCATTTAGGGGAAGAGTTATTTCAGTTGCTCCTGCTTCGACAAGTTCATCGGCCTTGTCAATTCTCTTCAGGTCTATTCCTATTGACCTTCCAATCTCAGAGGGGTCTCTTCCTATTTCTTTACACCAGTTATCTAAAACACTGTTTTTATGAGCAACTGTCTCTATGCCTGAACGATCCTCTGTCTTTGTTGCAAATCCATGCCAAACATCTGCATATTGAGCTGTAATTCTCAAAGTAACTTTTTCTCCTCCACCACCAATTAATATTGGAATTTTTCTTTTTGGTTGAGGATCTAACATTGCCATTCTTTTTTCAATTCTCTCAAGAGATTTTTCTAATTCTTTTAACCTCCAGATAGCAGTTCCGAATTCATAACCATACTCCTGATAATCTTGTTCGAACCAACCTGAACCAATTCCAAAAACAAGTCTTCCATTTGATATATGGTCAATAGTTCTTGCCATATCAGTAAGCAATTCAGGATTTCTGTATGAATTACAAGTTACAAGAGGACCAATTTCTATTTTTTCAGTTACTTCTGCCCAACTCGCAAGCATAGTCCAGCACTCAAAATGTTTACCCTCTCTTCTTTCTCCTTCAGCCCATTGTGTACCATCTTCTTTATATAAGGGGTAGAAATGGTCCCAATTATAAAGAACGTCTGCCCCCAATTCCTCTGCTTCAACAGCTGCATTTCTTATTTGATCATATTCTGCATGCTGTGGGTGTAAAAATACTGCAATTCTAGGTTTCATTGTTAACTTCCTTTAAATTATCCATAAATTCTATGTTAGCTTCCAATCTTTCTAATTTTTGTGCTGCAAGTTTTTCAGATGATGGAAGCGGATTCTTTTTGATAAAGTTTTTTATATCACCAGCAAATTCTTCGTCATATATTGCTGGAAGTGCGTCTAAAATCCTTGATGCGGTCCAATCTGGCATGACATTTAGCAAGTCATTAAAATTTTCTTTAATTACCTTCCATGATTTTTTCCCGATATATTTGTTGGTTATCATCGAAGCTAATATATATGGGCAATCTGCTCCGCGGATTCTTCCATCAAGCATAAATTCAACAATTTTTTTACTTGCATTTTGGTCTCTTACTTGACCCAATACCGCTCTGTACCTTCCTTGCATTTGAGGAGACTCTGCGTTTTCGAACTTTTCTAAAAAAATCTCAATTTTGTTTGTCTCATCAAGTGCGGATATAAAAAGGATTGAGCTAAAAAATGTTCCTTCTGAAATAGACTCCATTTTATTTTCTTTAAAAATATCACTAAATTTTTTTATAAATGAATCATCATCTAAATTTTTAGCTCTCAACTTGTTAATAGTATCTCTTACTTCTTTGATTTCTAATTCTTCGTCTTTTTTAACCTCAAATCCAAGCTCATTGTGCAACTCGTCAGTCAAGTCCCTTACAAAAGCTTTAAAACTATCAGAGTTATTAGATTCAAAAAGATTTGCTAATGTTGCTATTATCGAAGACATATAAATCCAGATGTCTTCGTCTTTCTCCTTTTTAAAGAACATTAAGAATTTATAAAAGTCTTTTATATCTGTCGGAGCTTTTTTAAATTGCATCCATTTATCTTCAAGAAGTCTGTATTTTTCGAGATCATTTAGTTTGTCAAAATTTGCAAGTATATTTTCAAAAACCTCATCATCATAAAATGTATGAAAGAACCCCCAACCTCCACTATTTATATGAGGAACTTCACCTAAATTCTTTAAATCTATGACTCTTTCAGCTTCGTCTAGCAAAAATTTTTCTTCATTTCCTGTATCAAGAAACTTAATTTGAACAGGTACTGGTTTTATATTATTTTTATCAGTTTCTACATTTTTAAGAAGAAAAGGTTTTTGTTTAATTGTTAAAAAATTATTGGAGCAGTCAACTTGTAAAAAGGGATAACCTTTTTCTCTTATCCAAAAAGGTAGTATTTTATTGAGAGGTTGATTACTTGCCCCACTTAATGCATCCCATAAATCAGACGAGTTGGTATTTTCAAATTTAAATTTGTTTAAATAAGCTTCAACTCCATTTTGAAAAGCTTCTTCGCCAATAAACATTTGAAACATTCTTAAAACAGTTGAACCTTTTTCGTAGGTGAGAACATCAAACATCTCTTCTGCTTGATCTGGAGTTTCAACATCAAACTCGACCGGTCTAGAATTTTCGAGTGAGTCGATAGAAAATCCAGCAGTTCTTGACATATTCATTGCGTTCCACTGTTTGAATTCAGGATATGTATTATATGATGCAATTACTTCCATCAGACTTGCAAATGCCTCATTTAACCAGATTCCATCCCACCATTTCATAGTCACTAAATCTCCAAACCACATATGAGCAAGTTCATGTGCGATTACTGTTATTGATCTATCAAGTTCTGATCTAGTAGCTTTATCCTTATCAAATAAAAGCAAGTTTTCACGAAAAGTAACTGCTCCTACATTTTCCATAGCGCCCATTGCAAAGTCCGGGATAGCAATAAGATCTAATTTAGTTCCTGGATAGGGAATCTTGTAATAATCTTCAAAGAAGTCTAAAAGTTTAATCGCAGCTGTTCCCGCGTAAGAAGTTTGGTGTGAAAACCCAGGTCTATGTATTATCCGTATATCTGTCGTTTTAGACTTTCCAACAACGGTAGCTTCAAGATCTCCTATTACAAAAGCTACAAGATATGATGACATTTTCATCGAGTCTGCAAATTTAGTTCGTAGTTTATTATTTTCTACTTTTTCTTCCTCGACAACCATTTCATTGCTGACTCTTAAATACTTTTCATCAGTTATTATTGTCATTGAAAATATAGCTTTATATTCAGGTTCGTCCCAGCAGGGGAAAGCCGATCTTGCCGCAGTTGGTTCAAATTGTGTGGTAGCAATCCATTTTTTTTCACCATCTTCAGACATGTAGCTACTTTTATAAAAGCCTTTAAGGTCATTTGTAATTTCCGAATTGAATTCAAGATATAATTCGTAAACACCTTCACTCAATGTCTCTTGGGATTCAAAAAATATTTTTTCATCTTCTTCTATATAGTTAACTTCCAAAGGAATATCTTGTTTAGTTGTTTGAATTTTTGCTTTTGTAACTTCAATTCCAACGCTATTTAAAACAATATTGTTTGTTGCTTCAACAACATTTAAATCGACTTTTTGTGCCCCGGTATATGAGAAATTATCTAAATCAACATCAAGTTCGATTTCGTATCTATTGGGATAAGTTGATTTGGGCAACCTCTTTTTATTCATTAAGTTAACTTAATCCCAATCAATATTTATGTCGTTGGATGAGTCAATTAGTTGAACTTTGTGTCTTCCAAAATAATCTCTTTGAGCCTGAATCATGTTCGATGGATTATCTACAGAAGTCACATTATTGAACCAATTTAAAGATGCTGATAGTACAGGTGTTGGTATGTTGTATTTAGTTGTTATTTGCAGAACGTTGCTGATAGATGCTCTGTTTTTGTTCAAAGTACTAAAAATAGTATTTAAATTAAATACATCATTACTTTCGCCAAATTCTTTTTTTAATTCGGATAATAAATTGGACCTAATGATGCATCCTCCACTCCAATTGTCAAGAACCTCTGGGATTGATACGTTATGATCTTCATCATTACTAAATTTTGATATTAATTCTAAACCTTGAATCATTGAGCACACTCTAGAAAAATATAGTGCATCACTGAGTTCTTTAGTAGATATATTCTCACTTATTAGTTCCTGATTAATTTTTGTAGTGTATTGATTACTGCTCTGAACACGTGCATCGTAAGAGGCTGCAATAGATGGTATGGACACATTTAATTCCAATGAAGTTTGTATTGTCAGTCTTCCAGTACCTTTATTTTGTGCGACTGGTTTTATCTGATCAATAATAAATTTATCTCCATCTTTTTTTTGAAGAATTTCTGATGTGATTTCAATAAGGTAAGATGATTTATTCTTTTCTGCTTGAGAGGAAAAGAAATTGGACATATCCTCATTTGTTTTATTTAAATTTTTTAATATTAAATACATCTCAGCGATTGTTTGCATCTCAGCATATTCAATGCCGTTATGTACCATTTTTATAAAGTGACCTGTTCCGGGACCTTGATATACTCCCAGACACTCCACTCCACTTTTTGCAGCAATATTTTTGAGTGTATCCAAAAGAGGAGTCTCTAAAGTTAAATCTGAACCGACCATTAATGCAGGGCCATTACGAGCTCCATCTTCACCGCCTGAAACTCCCATTCCAATAAAATGTATAGATTTTTCTGAGAGATACTTCCCGTTATCAATACTGTCTACATAAAAAGAATTACCTCCGTCAATAATCATGCTTCCCTCTTCCAATAAATCAGCCAGTCTTTCTATTACTTCCCTAGTTGCTTTGCCTGATGGAACCATAAGCAATATTGTTTTTGGGGTTTCTAAGCTCTCAACAAATTCTTCAAGATTGGTGTAGCCTATAAATTCATTTGAAAATTCTTTCTTAATGTCATCAAGTTTTTTCATTGAATCATTGAAGGATTTAATTGTTACCCCTTTATCTGATAAATTTAGAGCTATATTTTTACCCATGACACCAAGGCCAACTAATCCAATTTCGTTAAGCATTTATATTCTTTTCCATTATTTTAAGATTTAGAAGCCTGTCGACTAATTTATCTCTCATCTCTAATTCTAAGACTAAGTAATTTGATTCATTCTTAACATTAAGGATTTTTCCAAATTTGGCAACAGTGTCTAATTTTGATGGATTGATTTGGTAAGACCCAAGGCTAACAATACCAAAAATTTCCTCTGCGATTCTATCTTTTAATAAATCTAGTCCGTCGTTTTTTAGAGATGAGACAAACAATGCTTGAGGGTAAGATTCTTTAAGTTGATTTAATGATGCCTTGTCAATCTTATCAATTTTATTGAATACCATAATTTCATTAGATTTCGCATCAATTTGTTTGAGAATATTAACAACCGTGTTGATATGCATCTCAGGAAGGGCAGTGGCGGCATCTACAACGTGAATTAGCAAATCAGCTTTTGTCGCAACCATTAATGTTGATTTAAATGATTCTATTAACGTCGTGGGAAGATTTTGAATAAACCCAACTGTGTCCGATAATATTAATGGATCTTGAATATCCTTAATTCTTAATTCTCTTTGCAAAGAGTCAACGGTAGCAAAGAGTTCATCAGCAGCGTAAGCATCAGAATTAGTTAATTTCTTTAATAAAGTAGATTTACCAGCATTTGTATAACCAACAATTGATACCAATGGAATATTATTTTTCTCTCTTGAGCTTGATTGAACGTTTCTCTGTTTCTCTATCTTCTTTAATTCTTTTTTTAATTTATTTATACGATTATCGATAAGCCTGCTATCTGTTTCTAATTTGGTTTCACCTGGACCTCTTGTTCCAATTCCACCACCCTGTTGATTCAAGGTTTTGCCAAGTCCAGCTAATCTTGGCTTTAAATACACAGACATTGCAAGCTCAACTTGTAATGAGGCTTCTTTTGATTGAGCATGTAGAGAAAATATATCCAGTATCAAACCAGTTCTATCAACAACATCACATTGAAAAATCGTTCTCAGTTCTTTTTGTTGGTTTGGTGTTAGTTCGCAATCAAATATTACTACGTCAATATCATTCGATTTAGAAATGTCTTCTAATTCTTTTATCGAACCTTTGCCAATAAATGTTTTTGGATCGATTTTATCAACACGTTTAGTTTGGACAATATATGGAGTCGAACCAGCAGTTTTTACTAAATTAGTAAGTTCTTTAAGAGATTCTTCTTTATCTGCTCTAGTTTCATTTTTTAAAATTATTCCAACCAAAAGAGCTCTCTGTACAGTTACAAAGATATCCCTATCAGATACCGTCAGTAATCGTCTATCAACCTGGTTTGGATTATTTCTCTCGTTCAATTACTCATTAATTTTTAATTTAATGTTATCTATATTAATAAATAAAACTAGCGGAGGTGGACGGGAATCGAACCCGCCAAAGACACTTAAGCCTTTCAACAGTTTTGAAGACTGCGGAGCCCACCAGGCGCTCATTCACCTCCACAAATAAGACTAATTGTATAAAAACTAAATTATCGAATACAATTATTAAATAGTGAATAATTTTTCTACAAACTTTGTAAAGCTTAGGGAAGAAAGAGGTCTTTCTATAAAACAAGTAGCATCTTTTACTGGGGCAACAACAAAAGATGTAAAAAAATGGGAGTCTGGAACAAGCTTACCAACAGATACAAAAATAATAGCTGCGCTCGAGGGATTATTAGGAAAAGAAATTTCTCAAACTTTAGAATCAAATGACTTTATACCAATCAAAACTTCAGAAAAAATAATTGAAGACTCATTATTTACAATCGACAAGGAAAAGAATGTTGATCTAAAGTCTGGAATATTTAATAGATTTAAATCAGACAAAGAGAAAAAACAGAAAAATACTACATCAGAAATGAATGTCTTTGATGTTTACTCAGATAAGGAAGTTATTGATGATGACAAAAAAATTGATTTTGATGAATTATATGAAAATGCATTAGAAGAAAGACCTTATATTGCAGATCCAAAACAATTATCATTTTATTTTTCTAGGAACATAAAAACTTTTATTTCTGTAAGCATACTTTTGTATATTGCAGTAAAAGCATTTCAGATGTTTTTAAATTCTTTCAACTTATTTATTGATAATCTTTTATGAAATTGCATACTCTAGCAACTGCAGGCCTTGTAACCTCAATTCTCTCAATTCTTGCAGGAGCAATTGTGAGAGCAACAGGATCTGGTGACGGATGTGGAGCATCTTGGCCAACTTGTAATGGAAGAGTAGTTCCAAGTCTTGATACAACATCTGAGATTATTGAATTTAGTCATAGGTCTATCAGTGGAGTTTTATTAATCATTACAATTTTGTTGTTTTTAAAAAGTAGAGATTCAGATACGCCATTGATTCAAAAAAAAATTATAAATTACTTAACTTTTTTTGTTTTACTGGAAGCTTTAATAGGAGCAATAATTGTAATTTATGAATGGGTTGGACTGAATTCATCATTACCAAGAATTATTGCAGTACCACTACACCTAGTAAACACCTTTGCACTTTTAGGTTTCTATACTTTAATTTATTTTCTTCTAAATGAATCAAAAAGTAGCTTAAATTATTTTTTTGATCAGAGATTAAAGATTGCATTCATCCTGTTCTTCTTAACTGGAGCGACGGGTTCAATTACAGCATTGGCAGACGTACTATTTCCAAGCGCATCATTTATTGAGGGACTTGCAGACGATTTTGACTCAACAAGTGAACTACTTACAAGATTGAGAATAGTTCATCCAATAGTGTCGATGTTTCTATCAATCTTTCTCTTTTCGGAATCGAATAGGTTGAATAAAGAAATCGGAATTAAGACTCAAAGTATAAAATTGTTAATTTACATCGGTGTAGCACTTGGAACATTAAATGTAGTATCAAATATTATTTTGCCCTTAAGCATCCTTCATTTGTTACTAGCTGACCTCTTGTGGATTACATATATATATAAATCAGCCAAAAAATCAGTATTGTTAGAAAACACTGAAAATATTGGAGAATTTAATTAGCTTTAAATTAAAAACAGCTCTATCCTTACTTTTCGGTAACTAGAAATTAAATTTAAAGGTCAAAACAATGGTGACAAAAACAATCCCATCTAAACCTAAAGCTTCAAAAATGGAAGCAGAACTTGCTGCTGAGGAAGATTCATTAACCCCTGAGCAAGAAGCTGAAGCTAGAGAAAAAGCAAAATCATTGGTTAAGAAACTTGCTGACGATAAAGGAAAACTTACAACCGATTTAGTTAGCCAATATCTTACTGCTATCGGAAACTTTGATCTTTTAACTGCTGAGCAAGAAGTTGAATTAGCCCAAAAAATTGAATCTGGTGAAAAAGCTGCTGTTAAATTAACTAAAAAGCAATACAAAGATAAAAAAGGTGAAATTAGGTTAAAGCGAGACCGAAAAAAAGGAGCTGAAGCAAAAGACGCGTTCCTAACTGCTAACTTGAGACTTGTAGTCGCAAATGCTCGAAGATATGCAAACACTTCTGGAATTGACTTTTTAGATTTAATTCAAGAAGGGAACTTAGGATTAATAAGAGCAGTTGAAAAATTTGATTGGAGAAAAGGATTTAAGTTTTCAACCTATGCAACATGGTGGATCAGACAAGCAATTACAAGAGCAATTGCTGATAAATCAAGAACAGTAAGGATACCTGTACACTTGCACGATACAATGGCTGCTGTCAGAGCCGCTCAAGCACAATTAAAAGCTGAACTTGGAAGAGATCCAAAACCACAAGAAATAGCAAAAGAAGCAGGTGTTGGTGTAGACAAAGTTGAATTAGCTTTGAGCGTAGCTGATACTGTTTCTCTGGAGCAACCTGTCGGAGAAGATGGAGCTCAACTTGGAGATTTTATACAAGATGAAGACGCAAGTGATCCATCATTAATCGTACAAGATCTTGATGTTGCTGAAAGTTTGCGAGATAGTATTAGTAGGCTACCTGAAAGAGAAGGAAGAATACTAGCTCTCAGATATGGTTTCTATGATGGTGTACCAAGAACTTTAGAAGAAATTGGTGAAGAATTTGATTTAACTAGAGAAAGAATCAGACAGCTTGAAAAACTTGCACTTTGTAGGTTAAGACATCCTTCATTTGGAATTAGAGAGCAAGACCTAGTTTAATTTAGATATAATTTCCTCTAAATCTTCAATACTTTCAAAATAATTTATAAACTGTTTATCAAGTTCCATATTCTCGGGAAGATTATCAATAATTTCTTTCCAAAAATCTTTTTTCAAGTAAATGGGGATTAAGTCATATTCTTTATTAATGTTGTACAAATAATTTGAGTTCCAAGCAACAAAAAGCTCGGTAAGTGTTCCAATTTTACCCGGTAACACAATGAAAGCTTTTGATTCGTTCAGCAAATAATGAATTCGATTTGATAAACTTTCAGCTTTAATTTCATTGTTTACATATGAATTAGGTGTACGTTCGAAACCTTTACTTGCTTTATCTGAAAATAATGTTGGTACAGTAACTCCGATAACTTTAACTCCTTGCTTCGCTGCTCCTTTTGATACGGCTTCCATAGTCCCCTGATACCCACCAGTTGCAACATTATGTCCATATTTACCGATCAAGCTACCAACACTTTCAGCAAATTCATATTCTGAGTCACCTTCTTTGCATCTTGAAGATCCAAATACTGTAATTTGTTTCATATAAAAAGATTACAGACGCTCAATCATATAGAGGTGTAAAATAAAATAAATGTTTAATGAAATAAACAAAAGTATTGATGCAGCAATAAGCTCAGGTGCACAATACGCTGACGCAAGAATTCTAATATCAAAAAGTAGAGATATATCTTCAAAAGACGGTGAGTTGGAGGATTTTAGTAACTCTGAAAATATGGGTTTGGGTATACGAGCCTTAGTGGGATCGTCATGGGGATTTTATGCTACTTATGACCTATCAGATGAGTCACTAAAGGAGGCTGGAAAAAAAGCATATTTAATTGCAAAAGCATCTTCTAAGGTACCAGGTAAAGATTTTCCATTAGCTGATGTTCCAATTGTAAAAGATGAATATGTAACACCACATGAACAAAATCCTTTTAAGGTTTCGACAACTGATCAAATAGATTTAATAGTTTCCTCAACTCATGAAATGAAAAAAATAGGTAGCTCCAGAGCCTTTGGCAGGCTAAATTTTTGGGATACTGAGAAGTGGTTTGCATCGAGCCAGGGTCATGAAATATACCAGAACATAATTGAATCTGGTGGTGGCATTTCTTCGTTAAGTATTGGTGATGGAGAAACACAAATACGATCATATCCACAATCTTTTGGTGAATACAGAACAGGAGGATGGGAAGTCATTCAAAGTTTTAAATTTTTAGATCATGTTGAGAGAATTTCTGAAGAATCTACAAGACTTTTAACATCTCCACAATGTCCTGAGGGGACAAGAGATTTGATTTTAGAAGGCAGTCAACTTGCACTTCAGATACATGAGTCAGTTGGTCATGCGATTGAGCTAGATAGAATTTTAGGTTGGGAAGCTGCATATGCTGGTACGTCTCACCTTGAACTCAGTAAATTAAATGAGCATAAATATGGTTCACCATTAATGAATATAGTTGCAGATGCTACCTTGCCCGGAGCTTTAGCAACGTTCAAATATGATGATGAAGGAACTCCTGCTCAAAGAGTAGACATTGTTAAAGAGGGGATATGGACAGGAGTGTTGACTGGACGCGATAGTGCAGCCATTGCTGGTGTTAACCCAGGAGGAATGGTAAGAGCTGATGGATATGGAAGGTTGCCAATGGTTAGAATGACAAATGTTGGCCTTCTTCCAGGTGATTCATCTTTGGATGAAATAATTTCTTCAACAGACGATGGTGTATATATGGAAACAAATCGTTCGTGGTCAATAGATGATTTAAGGTTAAATTTTCAATTTGGATGTGAAGTTGGGTGGCTTGTTAAAAATGGGAAGATAACCGATATGGTTAAAAATCCAACTTACACAGGTATTACTCCTAATTTCTGGGGCAGTATGGACATGCTAGCTGGTGAAGATGAATGGGTATTTTGGGGAACACCAAATTGTGGTAAAGGGCAACCAAGCCAAATAGGACACACTGGTCACCCAGCTTCTCCGGCAAGATTCAAAAATGTGAGAATTGGTGTAAGAGGATGAAAATCTGGGATAATTTAATCGATGATGTTGGAAAATTAATTCCTGCAGGTGTCGAGTGTGAGATAAAAATGATTAATTCTACAGAGTCTCTTACAAGGTTTGCTAACTCCCATATACATCAAAATGTTGAAGAAGAATTAACAGATATCTTTTTAACTTTCCATGCCGATGGAAAAACAACAAATTTGAATTTAAACATTACCTCTATGGGATCAATTGAAGATATTATCAAAAAAGCCCTTTCAGAGATTGGAAACAATCCCAAAGACTCAACTTGGCCAGGACTGACTAGTAAGGAGAATTCCTATAACGGCTATAAAGATATATCTCCTGATGATCCTGACATCAGAGCACAAAAAGTAAAAGAATTTATAGAAGAAGGTCAAACATACAATGGTGCTGGTTATTGTTCTTCAAACGTATCAAATGTTTTTGTATGGAACACAAATGGACTGAACTCTAGTGATACCGCAACAAGTGCCTTTTTAGATGGAATCTTTAGATCGGAGACATCTGCGGGTTCGTCTCATATTGGAAATCAAATCTTAAGTGATATTGATGCTCAGAAAGTTGGACAAGAAGCTTTTTCAATAACTAAAGAATCTCAAAACCCAGAAGACATTGAGCCAGGAGTTTACGAGGTAATTTTAGGACCTGATGCGGTAAGTACAATTTTAGTTTTTCTTTCCGTTTATGGATTTAATGCAAAGAGTAAAGTTGATGGGACATCTCCTATAGAAATAAATGTTGAGCAATTTGATGAAAAGATAAATCTAGAAGACGATCCACACAAAGAGGGAGCACTTAATTTTAAAATTGATGCATCAGGTGCACCTAAGAAAAAAATAGAAATAATTACAAATGGTATCCCAAAAAACTATTTTCATACGAGGCGGACATCAAATGAACTTAATCAAAGCAACACATTTCATGAAATGTTCGGATGGGGAGATAGTTTTGGGGGACTTGGAACAAATTTGTATCTTAAGCCTGGTGACATTTCCAAAGAAGAAATGATTTCTAATGTTAAAAAAGGAATCTATATAAATGAATTTTGGTACTGTAGAGTTCTAGATCCAATAACTCAAGTAGTTACTGGTTTAAATAGAAATGGTTCATATTTAATTGAGAATGGTAAAGTAACAAAGCCTGTTGGAAGATTAAGATTTACACAAAGTTTTATGTCATCTTTAGGACAAGGTAACGTTTTGGGAGTTGGGTCAGATAGTAGATTTGCCGATTCCGAATTTGGTGAAGGTATTTTAAATGTACCAATGTTGCATTTAAAAGAATTTAATTTCACCGGTGGTGTTTCTGGATAGAAATTATTATTTTAGGGGAGAAAAACCAATCATAATTCCCCACAGGGGTGGAATTAATGTAGTCCCTGAAAATACTTTACATGCTTTAGAACATACAGTCGAACACAACTTTACACACTTTGAAACTGATTTGAGAATGACAAAAGATGGGGAGATTATTTTAAACCATGATGCAACAATAGATAGAACAACTCATGAAAAAGGAAACATATCTGAGTTAAATTGGAAAGATTTAAAAAAAATTAATGCTGGATCAAAATTTTATGAAAGAAAAGATTTAAACAGAAAGACCAGCTTTGTTTTATTGAAAGAGGCCTTATCTATTTTTGATAAACTTTGTTTTAATTTAGATTTAAAAGAATCTGGTATGGCGGAAAAAGTATACAAAATAATTAAAGAGACAAAGGCTGAAGATAGAACCCTAGTCTCCTCTTTTAGTCCATCACGATTGGATGAATTTATAGAGGTTTCTAATGGTGAAATATTAACTTCAGGATCATTTAGGGAAAATGTCATTGCAAGATATTTACCAACAAAAAATCGTAATTTTAGAATACAAGCTCTTCAAGCACCTTTTATTTATAGAGGATTAAAAGTCCACTCAAGAAAGCTGAAAGAATTTTGTGAAATCAATAATTTATATTTACATATTTGGACTGTAAATAATGATGAAGATTTTGACAAATGTTTGGAGTTTGGGTGTGATGGAATTATGACTGACGAACCACTTAAGCTAAGAAAATATTTAGAGCGAAATAGCTAGTTACTTTGTATTAGACTTAATAAATTTTTCTGCATCTCCAAAGATCTTCTTCTTTCTTTGAGGGTCCATCTTATCTAAAGACCTAGTAAGCAATGAAAGTCTAGGATTTGATTCGTAAAAATCCCTGTTCTTTTCTGTAAATCTCCAGTACAGTCCATCTAAGGTATCACACCACTCACCTTTTTTATAATTACTCATTTTTAGTATGTAGTTTGATCCACAGGTATATGGCTTTGTTGACATCAAACCACCATCTGCATAAGTTGCCATACCATAAACATTAGGAACCATTACCCAATCTGAAGAATCAATATACATCTCCATAAACCATTTGTATATTTCATCAGGATGTATTTCACAAAGATTCATAATATTACTTATCACCATCAAGCGTGGAATATGATGGACATAACCATCCCTTATTGTCGTTTTAATTGCATCATCTAAAGGAATAATTCCAGTTTCACCTTCATACCAGGCGTCAGTTAATTTATTCTTATGGTTCCAATAGTTCTGCTTGATTTGATATTCGCCTTCTTCTTGATAAATCCCTCTAATAAATTCTCTCCATCCTATTATTTGTCTTATAAACCCTTCGAGAGAATTTATTGGAACATTATATTTATCTGCAAGTTTGATTGATCTCTCAATAACATAAGAAGGTGTCAAAAGGCCAATATTTAGAAGTGAGCTTATACAGCTGTGAAAAAGAAAATTTTCACCTTCCAACATTGCATCCTCGTAAATTCCAAAATTTAAAAAACGATTTTTTATGAATTCATCAAGTTGTTTTTTTGCATCTTTTCTACTTACTGGAAACCATAAGTTTGTTAATTCTCCAGGATGATTATGAAAATATTTACTGATTACTTTAATTACGTCGTCTTTATGTATAGAGTCTTTAAAACTTGGTAATGAGGGTATTAATGTATCTTTTGGAATCTTTTTTCGGTTTTCTTCATCAAATGACCATTTACCTCCAACTGGTTGATCATTTTTATCCATCAGAATATTTAAGTCCCTTCTCGCTTTTTGGTAAAAAGATGCCATTCTATAAACTTTTTTTCCCTTTGCCATCTCATTAAACTTTTCTCTTTCAAAAATAAACATTGGGGATTTAATTACTACTACATCAATTGAATTTTCAATCATTCTTTTTAGGAACTTCTTCTCAAAAGGCTTGTCTTCCAGTTCAAAAATTTGGATTTTATCAATTTTTCTTTTTTTCAAAAAACTAATCAGTAAGTCGAAGTAGTCTTTTTTGTCTTTTCTACTTTCAAGATCAAAATAATTTACTTTTATTTCTTTTTTATTTAGTTCATCTCGATATTCCCTCATCGCAGTTAAGAACAGGTAAATTTTTAATTTATGATGATTAACATATGTGCATAGACCATAATCTTCAGCCATAAAAACTTCATTACAGCCTTGGTCTTTTAGATATTTTGGATCAAATAATTGATTTCCTAATATAACAAAAAAATTATCCTTCATGATTCCAAAACATAGTTTACCATTATTAGTAACAACAAAATAAATCACCATGGGGGAGGACTGATTGGATTTTTCTATTCTTGAAAGCGGCTTTCTGCCATCAAAAATATCAACTATTCTCTCAAAAGAATTTGATGACATTGAATATGTTGGAAACAATCTTTCAAAAATATTAGCAAACAATCAAATTGAGTCTGAAGTATTAAATCTAGAACCAGAAAAAGATATATCAAATCTGGGTATTGATGAGTTAGAAAGAGCGATGTTATTGTACTCGTATATTGGTCATGCTTATATCTGGGGCAATTTAAAGACAGACAAAGTAATTCCCAAAAATATATCAAAAACATGGTTTAAAATATCTCAAAAGTTGGGAAGGCCACCAATCTTGTCTTATGCATCTTATGCTTTAAATAATTGGAAACTGCAGGATAAAAACAAACCATTCGATTTAGAAAATATAAGAATTTTACAAAACTTTTTAGGAGGAATGGACGAAGACTGGTTTATCATGATTCACGTAGCTATTGAGTATGAAGCCAAAGAAATACTATCTAACTTAAAACACTATTTCCTTGATCAAAATGAAGATCAATCATTTTTAGAAAGTGCACTTGAAAGTATAAGAAAAATTAATTCAATAATGAACAGAATGTCTGAAAAATGTGATCCGTTTATTTACTACAATCGTGTAAGACCATATATATTTGGCTGGAAAAATAATCCCGCAACACCACAAGGTGTAATTTATGAAGAGGTTGATGAATACAATGGCAAACCTCAGCTTTTTAGAGGAGAAACTGGTGCTCAAAGTTCAATAGTGCCAGCTTTAGATGCACTTCTTGGAATAACCCACTCGAATGATCCACTAAGAAAGTATTTGGATGAAATGAGATTGTATATGCCTATCGAACATAGAAATATATTAAATCATTTAGATGAATGGTCTGAAAGTAAGAGAAGCAGCGTTACAAACCAAGATAAATCAGTCAAATTAACCAACGAAATAATAAAAGAAGTTCACACTTTTAGAAATAAACACTTGGAGTATGCAAGGACATATATACATGAACAGTCATTGTTTAACCAAAATAATTCAAATGTTGTAGGAACGGGAGGAACACCTTTTATGAAATATTTAGACAAACACCTTCAGGAGACAGTTCCAACTAATGATTAAAAAACTTGGGATACCAAAAGAAGTAAAACAAGACGAGGGAAGAGTAGCTTTAATACCTAAGCATATAACACAATTTACAGGCCTCGCTGATATTTACATCGAATCTGGGGCTGGCCAAGGCTCGGGATTTTCAGATAAAGATTATGAATCTGCAGGTGCAAAAATATTAGGCTCAGCTGAAGAATTATATGAATCGTCTGAAATAATTTGTAAGGTCAAAGAACCACAAGAACAAGAGTTTGATCTTTTGAAACCATCACATGTTTTGTTTGGGTACTTACATTTGGCATCTAACTTATCAATGACAAAAAAGCTTCTAGAAAAAAAGTTAACTGGTATTGCTACTGAAATGATTATGGATGGAAATCAGTATCCTCTCTTGATACCTATGTCTAAAATAGCCGGAAATCTAGCAATTCAAAAAGGAATGCAATTCTTGGAATATTCTTCACAAGGCAAAGGGCTATTGTTATCTTCAATTTCAGACGAGAGTAATTCAAAGGTAGTTGTAATAGGATGCGGTGAAGTTGGTAGAGCTTCAATTGATAAATCTATTCAAATTGGAGCTTCTGTTGTTGCAATAGATTTAAATAAAGAAATTTTGACAGAATTAAAAAATACATATCAAGATAAAATAACAACAATAATTGCTGGGAGTGAAGAAGCAAAAAATGAAGTTAGATCGGCAGATCTTGTTATAGGAGCTGTACTATTGCCAGGAAGAAATCCTCCTATTGTAATTACCGAAGAAGACATAAACCAGATGGAAAAAGGCACAGTAATCATTGATGTTGCAATTGATCAAGGAGGGTGTGTAGAAAATGTAAAACCAAATACACATAGTGAACCATTTGAAATAAGAAACGGGATAATAATTTCAGCAATCGCAAATTTGCCGGGGGCAGTTCCTAAAACATCCTCAATAGAACTTTCTACAATTTTGCAAAATTACATAGATGATTTGCTTATAGAGGATTGGTTTGAAAAATATAAAAGTAATCCAAACTTAAGGCCCTCATTGCAGATACACAATGGAATGTTGTTATCTGCTGAGGTTGGAGATAGTTTAAGTTTACCAGTAACTAAGTTAGTTTAGGTTTCCAGTCTTTTCTTGATTTACTAAAGTTTTCAATATCACTGATATATTCGAGAGTAATATCGATTTTATCAAGTCCTTTTAAAATTCTATTTTGAGAAAAATCATCAAGATCAAACGAAAACTCAATCTCTTCACATTTAACAGACTTTTCCTCAATAGAGATATATATGTTTGTTTTGGGATTGTTTTCAATTTTGTTAAAAAGAGCTTCAATATTTTTTGAAGATGTTTCAATTGGCACAAGACCAATATTTATAGAATTTAATTTAAATATATCTGCAAATTTTGTTGAAATAATCGCATCAAACCCCCAGTCTTGGAGTCCCCAAGGGGCGTGTTCTCGAGAAGAACCAGTTCCAAAATTATCTCCCGCAACTAAAACTTTTGCTTCTTGATATTCTTCTTTATTTAATGAAAAATCTGGATCTTTTTTCCAGTCATAAAACAAAAATTCACCATAACCAGATCTTTCGACGCGTTTAAGAAATTGCTTTGGCATAATTTGATCAGTATCAACATTTGACATTTTTAAAGGAAGCATTGTTGAATTTATTAGATTAAGTTTTTTCATTTTATAAATCCCTTATGTCTACAAATTTTCCATAGATTGCAGCTGCTGCAGCCATTTTTGGACTTACTAAATGTGTTCTTCCCCCAGCTCCCTGTCTTCCTTCATAATTTCTATTTGAAGTAGAAGCACAGCGTTCACCTGGACTTAATATATCTGGATTCATACCCAAACACATTGAACATCCTGCTTCTCTCCAATCAAAACCTGCATCAATAAAAATTTTGTCTAATCCTTCTTCCTCAGCCTGATTTTTTACAAGTGTTGACCCAGGAACAACCATGGCACCAACAGTCTCTGATACTTTTTTGCCCTTTATGACTTGGGCCGCCTCTCTTAAATCCTCAATACGACCATTGGTACAACTGCCTATAAACACCCTATCTAAACTGATTTCATTAATTTTTATTCCGGGCTCTAAATCCATGTACTCTAAAGCTCTAATTGCTGCTTCTTTATCTGATTCGTCTTGAAAATTATCAGGATGAGGAATTTCGTCATTTATGAATATAACTTGTGATGGATTTGTACCCCAAGAAACTGATGGTTCAAGCTCCCCAGCATTTATTGTTACAACTTTATCAAAAGCAGCGTCATCATCAGAAAAAAGTTCACCCCACTCATTTATTGCATCATTCCAATCAGAGTCTTTGGGAGCATAGTTTTTATCTTTTAAATAATTTAAAGTAGTTTCATCTGGAGCAATCATTCCTGCTCTTGCTCCACCTTCGATTGACATATTACAAATTGTCATTCTATTCTCCATGCTCATATTTTTTATAACATCACCAACGTATTCAATTACATGACCGGCGCCACCTCCAGTTCCAATTTTTCTGATGATACCTAAAATAATATCTTTAGGTCCAACTCCATCTGAGACATCTCCAATAACTTCAACCTTCATTGTTTTTGGCTTTTCCATCGCTAAAGTCTGAGTAGCTAGAACATGTTCAACCTCTGAAGTGCCAATTCCAAATGCTAATGCTCCGAAAGCACCATGTGTTGCTGTATGGCTATCTCCACACACAATAGTCATTCCAGGTTGAGTAATCCCTTGTTCAGGTCCTATAACGTGAACGATTCCTTGACGGGGATCATTTATTCCAAAAAGAGTGACTCCAAATTCCTCACAATTCTTTTCTAAAGCTTCAATTTGAATTTTCGAAAGAGGATCTTTTATTCCCAATAGTCTGTTCGATGTTGGGACACCATGATCAACTGTTGCCAAAGTTAATTCAGGATATTTTACTTTTCGATCAGAGATTCTTAGACTATCAAACGCTTGAGGTGAAGTAACTTCATGGACAAGATGTAAATCAATAAATATTAAGTTCGTACTCTCATCAATAGACGTAACGAGGTGATTATCCCAGATTTTATCAAATAATGTTTTTCCCATATTATGTACAAATTATATTATTTTTTTAAATAAATTAATAGAGTTGTTTTAATCATTATCATTTAATCAATACATACTTAAAATAGGTCATCATGGAAACAATTATTGAAAAATTCTTAGAAATAGCGATTATATTAGTAGCTGCTAAGTTCGGTGCAGAATTAATGAGAAGAATTAATCAACCTGCAGTAATAGGAGAGTTAGTCATCGGAATCATTATTGGTTATTACGGTCTAGGCCTTCTTCCACATTTTGAATCTGGAGATGTTGTGTCTACTTTAGCTGAGATTGGTGTAGTTCTTTTGCTGTTTGAAGTAGGATTAGAAACTAATTTAGACGAGTTTATTGAATTAGGCTCAACTTCTCTTCTTGTAGCATTAATTGGTGTTGTAGCACCATTTGCTTTGGGCTTTGGCTCAATCTATGCACTCAATTTAGGAGGAGAAGATCAGTTCGGAATAGCTTTATTCGTAGGTGCAGCAATGACAGCAACTTCAGTAGGCATTACCGCCAGAGTGTTTGGAGACTTAGGTGCTTTAAAATCAAGAGAAGCAAAAACAATCATAGGCGCAGCAGTTGTAGATGATATTTTAGGTTTATTAATTCTTACTGTTGTTGCAGGGGTTCTAGGAAGTTCAGGAGATTTCTCAATAGTTGATCTTGGAATAATCAGCGCAAAGGCAATCGGTTTTTTAGTTGCAGTAGTAATTGTTGGAAGAAAACTTTCCAAACCAATATTTAACTTCTTTGTAAAAATTCCATCACCTGGAACGTTTGTAACTGGTAGTTTTATATTTGCAATGTTGCTTGGTGCAGCAGCCCACTTTGTAGGACTTCATCCTATTGTAGGAGCATTTGCAGGGGGTGTAGTTGCTGGTGAATCAGGCATGACTCATAGAATTAGAGATGAGATGAAGCCTCTAAACTTTTTACTCGTTCCAATATTTTTTGTATATATTGGCTCGGAAGTAAACATTCAAACTTTAGCTTCTCTTGATGTATTTTTATATGGAATGCTGGTTAGTCTTTTAGCGTTAGTTGGTAAATATGTATCAGCTCTAGGAGCTATGGGTAAAGGATTAAATACTTCTTTAATTGGAATTGGAATGTCTCCAAGAGGTGAGGTTGGGCTTATATTTGTTGCTGTTGCTACAACCACACTATCAGACATAATTACAGGTGATATTATCTCAATAATTATCTGGATGGTAATAGTCACTACGGTTATTGCACCAATTTTACTAAATAGGATTTTACAAAAGGTACCTCTTTCTGAAAGAGATGATGATGAAAGGTTCGAAACACCTGTTGTAGAATAAGAAGATAAAAAAAATTAATATAATTAATATATATTTATTCACTAATTGGGGGAATTAATGCTTTTAAATTATCAGGGCTCTATATTTGCTGCTATTTTAGGTTTAGTTTTAGCAGCCTATTTTGCAAACAGAATTTTAGCTATAAACGTTTCTGATGAAAAAGTAAGTAATCTATCAGATGCTATAAGAAAAGGCTCAATGGCTTTTTTAAAAAGACAATATTCTTGGATTAGTATTTTTGTTTTAGTCTTAGCTATCTTGATTCCTACTCTTACAGACCTTGGTGTTTGGGGGTCAGTATCATTTATTGGTGGTGCAGCATTTTCTTCTTTAGCTGGATTTATTGGTATGAGAATAGCAACAGCTGCAAATGGCAGAACAACTGAGGCTGCAAGAGACGGTGGAACATTAAAAGCTCTGCCGGTTGCTTTTAGAGGAGGAGCCGTAATGGGTTTCTCAGTTGCTGGTTTAGGACTGTTGGGAGTAGGTCTTGGATATTGGATTTTTGTTGAACTCCTAGAACTTGAAAACGCCTATGATATTTTGGCAGCAATAGGACTAGGAGGTTCTTCGATAGCTCTTTTTGCAAGAGTAGGTGGAGGAATTTATACAAAAGCTGCGGATGTTGGCGCTGATTTAGTTGGTAAAGTTGAAGCTGGTATCCCTGAAGATGACCCTAGAAATCCAGCAACAATTGCAGACAATGTAGGTGATAATGTTGGCGATGTCGCTGGTATGGGAGCAGATTTGTTTGAAAGTTATGTCGGATCTCTTGTTGCACCATTAGCATATGCCGCAATTGTATTTGCTAATTCGGAAGCATTGCCCTCTCTCTTATTTTTTCCACTTGCTGTAGGAACTATAGGAATGTTAGCTTCCATAGTTTCCTCATTTCTTGTCGTCCCTCAAGAGGGAAAGTTAGCACAAGCACTACACAGAGGAACTTATTCAGCTGCAGCTTTGACAGCAGGAGGTGTATTTTTTCTTTCTAATACAATGTTTGCCGATTACTCTGAAAATCCTATTGGTCTATTTATTTCAGTAATCATTGGATTATTAGTTGGAATAACTGTTGGTCAGATTTCAGAATGGTTCACATCAGATCATCATTCAATCGTTAAGAGTATTGCCGATCAAGCTAAGACAGGTCCTGCAACCCTTGTTCTTTCTGGAATTTCAGAAGGTATGAGATCTGCAGCTTTTTCAGTTATTGTTGTAGTTTTTGGTGTCTTTGGTGCTTACACCGCAGGTGATTGGGCTTTAGGGGCCGGCGGCGGTATTTATGGAGTCGCTGTGGCAGCTATTGGAGTTTTGGCAACATTAGGTATTACTGTTGCTGTTGATGCTTACGGCCCAATAGCTGATAATGCTGGTGGTATTGCAGAAATGGCGCATTTAGATCCTGAGGTAAGAAAAGCTACAGATGAATTGGATTCTCTAGGAAACACTACTGCAGCTATCGCAAAAGGATTTGCAATTGGCTCAGCTGCTGTAACAGCTTTAGCTTTATTTTCTGCTTTTGTTCAGAGTGCTGGTTTAGCCGAGTCTGGATTAAATATTACAAAAGTCGAAGTTACTCTTGGTTTGTTTTTGGGAGGTATGTTCCCATTTTTATTTGCAGCAATGACAATAAATGCTGTCGGAAGAGCTGCATTTAAGATGATAGAAGAAGTAAGAAGACAATTTAGAGAGATACCTGGCTTAAGAGAAGGTAAAGAAGGTGTTGTTCCAGAGTATGAAGAGTGTGTTGATATTGCTACTACAGCTGCACTAAGAGAAATGTTATTACCTGGCGGACTAGCAATTGTTTTGCCTCTAGTAATAGGATTTTGGAATAAAGAAGCACTAGGAGGATTTCTTGCTGGAGCACTTGTAACAGGGTTTTTGCTCGCAATATTCATGGCCAACTCAGGTGGCGCATGGGATAATGCAAAAAAATATATTGAGGCAGGTGGAGGTGCCGGTAAAGGCTCAGACGAGCATAAGGCTGCCGTTATAGGTGACACAATTGGAGATCCATTTAAAGATACTTCTGGTCCAGCTATGAATATTGTCATTAAAGTAATGACAATCGTAAGCCTTATATTCGCATCTGCGTTTTGATAAAAATAATTTAAAACAAAACTAATTAATGAATATTCTATTAATTACTAACGATTGGAAACCAAAAACAGGTGGTATCTCTACATACCTTCGAAGCCTTGTTGAAAATTTAGATCATAAATTTTTTATTTACGGACCAAGTTGGATTGAAGGAAATGATGCGTATCCAGCCGCAGATACCTTCATAATAAATCCTCGTAAAGTTTTTGAAGATATTCAAAAAATAGTTAATGACAACCAGATAGATATTATCTTACATGGATCCAGTAACCCAAATTTTTTATTTGTAAATAAACTTAATACCCTCGATGTTCCAAATTCTCCTAAAAATGTCAAGATACCACAGTATATGATTTGTCATGGCGCAGAGTTCAATGTATTAAATTATATCCCTATTGTTAGAAATCTACTTTCTAGAAATCTAGATAATTTGAACACGATCTTTACTGTTAGTGAATTTTCAAGAAAAAAACTAGTCGATATTACCGATACAGAGATAATAAATATTGGTGCAGGGATTGAAATTCCAAATTATGAAAATAGTTATGAAAACAATGTGCCTTTGACAATAGGAGTTGTCAGCAGATTAGTATCAAGAAAAAAAATAAGCTGGTTAATAGATGTAGCTCATGATTTAAAAGAGGAAGGCTTACCAATAGAGTTAAAAATTCTTGGTTTTGGAAAACAGGAAAACTATCTTAAAAAACTTTCATCTGTTTCTGCAGCAAACGTGACATTTATAAAAGAAGAAACTGAGAAAGATGTTGATGAATTTTATAGATCAATTAACTTATTTGCCATGCCCTCAAAATCTAAATATTTTGGAGTTGAGTTTGAGGGTCTAGGTTTAGTTTATTTAGAAGCTGCAAGCTATGGTCTTCCTGTAATTGTTGGTGCTTCAGGAGGAGCTATAGAAACAATTATTCCTGGAAAAACAGGCTTCGTTGCAGGTGACAAAAATATACTTAAGGAATCTATTTTATACTTTTTAAATAATCCTGAAAAAATTCAAGAATTTGGTTTGAATGGAAGAAAATTTGTTGAAGAGTTTTACAGCTGGGAAAAACTAATAATGAATCTTGAATCAAATATTGAGTCTATAAAATAGATCATTTCTGCGTTCCAAATAAATCTAATATTTCATCACTCTGAATAGTTAGGGCTTTTTGAGGTGTATCAAGTGGCTTATTCTTTTTTTCAATCGTAATTTTATTTATTAAATTATTTTTAGTTGCATCATCAACTTTCATTCGGAACCTTCCTCTGTAAAAAACAATTTCAAGTAGTTTTGCTAAATTTACAAGCTCATCTTTTGAAAGTTTTTTTATAATTTTTTCGTCAATAAAGAATGATTCTTTAATTTTTTCAAGAAGTAACTCTTTAGTTAGGCTCTTAGGAATTTTTACTGGATTTAAATTAATTAAATTTAAAACACTCTGATATTTTTCTGAATTAATCAACTCAAGTATTTCATTTTTTTTCATTTTAGCTAATTCATCAAAATCAAAAACCTCTCTATTTTTTTGTTTAATGGCAAATCCACCATATGGACCTACAGCAGTCATATAACTCCAACCATCTTCTTCGCATACAAAACGAGGATTCTTTGTTGATAGATTAAATCTTTTTATTGCATCATCACAATTTAATGAATCTGGATCTTCATCTTCAAAAATAGGTCCAATCATATTTCGGTATATACACTTTGGTTGTCTTACACCTTTTTCTTTCAATCCATGTTGGAAATAATATCCTCCACTCGGTCCAAGTTTTATATATATTGCTGTTCCGCATTCTGCACAATCGCAAACTTTTCTTTCTTTTAGCAAATTTGCTTCTTGCAATTTTTCAAGTTCGTAAATATATTTCTCATTTATTTCTTCAATTGTTATATCTGGCGGAAGTCCAATATAGAAATTATCGTCTCTCTGTAAATATGGATATGCAATTTTGTCCTGAACTCGACCAGTTTTAACTACATATCTTGTATCAAAAGGGAGTGGATATGATGTCAAATTAACAGGATCAGGCTCTCCATATTTTCGAACATGATCTTGAATTTTTTTATACGATTCATTTAAAAAATTTACTTTTGCTTCTTCCGGACTATTGCTTTCTAATATCTCATCTAGTTTGTCCTCCATCTCTTTCGAAAATTTGTAGTTGATATATGGGTCAAAATAAGGTTTCATGAATTTATTGATCATTGCAAGAGCAATAATTCTTGGTTTCAGGCTTGATTCAGAATTTATAAAAACAGATGTAATACTTTCAATAATTGAAACATAAGTTGAAGGCCTTCCTATACCAAGCTCTTCCAGTTTATTTATTAATGATGTAGATGAGTATCTATTGGGAGGATTAGTGTACTTCTTCTCATAATCAGATTTTGTTATTTCCACTTTATCCCCCTTCTGCAAATCGGGAAGCTCTTGAGATTGCTCTGTAAGGTTTTTTGCGATATCTCTATATCCTCCAAATGTCCATGTGGTACCAGAGATACCAAGAACTATTGATCCAAAAATATTATCTATTACTTCAAGATCTATTGTTTTTGTTATACCTCTTGCATCGGACATTTGGGATGCAATTGTTACGTTGAAAATTAATTCATAGAGTTTAAATTCATCGCTATCTTCTTTATATTTTTTAAGCAGCTCTTGAGGTGTTGTAAAACTCTCTCCGGATGGTCTAATAGCCTCATGAGCAGCCTGAGCATTTTTGCTGTCACCATAAAAATTTGGTTCAGATGGAAGGTGCTCACTACTAAAATTTGACGAAATGTATTCCCTGGATGCTTTGATTGCAACATCTGAAAGTCTTATTGAATCCGTTCTCATGTAAGTAATCAAACCCTCCTGATATAGTCTCTGAGCAATACTCATCGTTTTTCTTGGTTGAAATCCTAAATTGTTTTTTGAAGAGGTTTGTAAGCTTGTGGTTTTAAATGGTTTTGGCGGTTTTCCGCTTCTTTGAGATTCTTTGATATTTGATACCTTTGCCAGAGAATTTCTAATTATATTTACAATATCCCGAGACTGATCTTCATCTAGATATTTTCGATCCTTGCTTATTTTCTTTCCATCTTTATCGAAGTCTTTTGATGAGGCAATTTTGGTTCCGCCAATTGTTTTTAGATTTGCAGCAAATTCAAAACCTTGACTCTTACAACTTGCATTTATCTCAAAATATTTTGATTTTACGAAGCTCAACCTCTCTTCTTCTCTTTCAACAATGAGCCTTATTGCAGGACCTTGGACTCTACCTGTAGATATAAAAGCTCCACCTAAATCTCTAAGTTTTGGGGATATCTCGTAGCCAATCATTCTATCAAGAGTTCTCCTTGCCTCATACGATTTGAATTTACCGATATCAATGGTTTCTGGATTTTTAATTGCATTTAAAACTGCTGTATTTGTAATTTCATTGAATTTTATTCTTTTTGGTTCTTTTTTCAGCTCTAATGCTTCTTTTAAATGATAAGCAATTGCTTCACCTTCTCGATCGTCGTCAGTTGCAAGATATACTTCTGGTGCTTTGTCGGCAAGTCCCTTAAGTTCATTTACAATTTTTTTTCTATCTTCTGGAATAACATATATATTTTCATAATTCTCAGGTTTGACAGCACCCCATAATATGTCTTCTTTTTTAAATGCTGAAGGTATAGATTTTGTATTTCTTGGTAGATCCCTAATATGTCCAACACTTGATTTAACTATATAACCATCACCTAGAATTTTTGAAATTGTTTTTACCTTAGTAGGTGACTCTACAATTACTAATGGTTTCGACATGTCTTTATTGATAACATCATTTTTTTAAATGTACAGGATTTTAAAAAAAAAGTATTTTAAATTCGATTTATAGTGATTATATAAACAATGAATAATATAAAAATTTTTTCCAAATCTCAGTTTTCATTATTGTGGTGGTCAGGATCGATATCAAGTTTTGGAGATTGGGCAACTCTCTTTGCGTCTGTAGCTTTAGCGAGTTACATAGGTACAGAGAGTGGAAATTCAGAGCTCACAGCAGTTGTTCCCTTGGTAGCTAGGATAATTCCTGCATTACTCTCCTCATTTGCTGGTTTAATTGCTGACAGATTTGATAAAAAATTAGTTATGATTTTTTGTGATCTTATAAGGATGGTCTTAGTTTTATTTTTATTTTTTGCAGATAATTTATATTTTATTTTTATAATCAATTTTTTCTCAGAGATTTTTTCATTGATAAGGCAGCCATCTAGAGAGGCTGTAGTTCCCGAGATTATAGACTCTGAAAATCTTGTAAAAGCAAATTCACTTTTTGCGATTGGAACATACGCAACATTACCTATAGCCTCTTTATTGTTAGGTTTTTTTAGCGATCTTGATACCTTTAATGTAATTAATGAATTTGGAAATGGATGGAGTGGGTCGATAATTTTTTTACTCGACACCATTACATTCTTGCTTTCTGCATACTTATTGTATTTTCTAAAAAATAAAAATGTAAATACAACAAGTAGTAATCCTCCATTTTCTATAAAGAATTTTCAAGAAGGTATTAACTACTTTTTTAAAACCAAAAATATTAGGAACATAGCTTTTTCAATTTCTTCTTGTTTAATTGGTGCAGGAACATTATTCATTCTAGGCCACACATTTTTGACTGTAGATTTAGATTTTAGTGAAAGCTCGTTTGGTTTCATGATTGCTTCCTTTGGAACAGGAATAATATTTAGTATGCTAACTCTTAGTTATTTTGTTACAACGTTTAATAGAATAAATTTTCTCATAGGCTCATGCATGATAATTACAGGAATTTCCCTATTTTCAGCATTTAGATCAGTAGATTTTGTTGTAATCTTATTATCAATTTTCATATCTGGAGTTGGAACGGGTGGGGTTTATCTTCTAACTATAAGTTACTTGCAAGCTTCTACTAATCCTGAACTACGAGGAAGAGTTTTTGGTAACTTTTATACCATTGGAAGACTTGCACTACTAATTTCTTTTTTGATATCTGGTGCAGCTGCAAATTATTTAGATGGAGTTTTCAATCAAGACGGAGTTTATTTAGTATTGATAGGAAGTTCAATTTTGATATTTATTACTGGAATTTTGAATTTTACTATTGGATACAAAAGAATTTTTAAGGAATTTGGTATTGAGAGATCAAATTTTAATAAGATTAAATTTGATTTAGACAAAAAGGAAAATTAATTTGAATACAGATTATTTGGCTTTCGAGGGTGTTGATGGTTCTGGAAAAACAAGTTATATCGAAGCATTAAGTAGTCATCTAGAAAAAAAATCTATAAATTTTAAAATAGTAAGGGAACCAGGTGGTTCAAAACTTGGCGAGGGCATACGAGACCTTTTGCTCAGCCATGAATACACAGTTGAGCCTTTGACAGAAGCATTACTCTTTTCTGCAAATAGAGCAAACCTTATTAGCGAGATAATCAAACCATCAATAGAAAATGGTATAAAAATCATATCAGATAGAAGTGCGTACTCTTCAGTTGCCTATCAGGGTGTTGGGAGAGGGCTAGGTTTCGATAAAATTTATGAAATTAATGATGTAGCAGTTGATGGATATTGGCCCGAAAAGGTAATACTTTTAGATATCGATCCTGAGGTATCTTTAAAAAGACAAAAAATTAATGATAGAATCGGAAGTTCAGAGCTCGACTTTTTTAAAAAAGTAAGAGAGGGCTATCTTCAACTTTCAGAAAAATTTAATGAGAATTTCTTGGTGATTGATGCAACTTTAGATTTAACAGATAACTTAAAAACAATTTATAAATGGTTAGAGCTTGACTGAGTTAAATAAAATACTAAAAAACGAAACTGAAAACCCATTTCATTCTTACCTATTAATTTCAAGCTCTTCAAAATACTTAATGGAACAATCGAAACTATTTTCCTCATCTTTACTTTTTGATGAAAATCAAATTACCAACCATCCAGATATAAGAGTGGTGACATCTGAAAACCAAAATACTCTTGGTGTAAATGACATAAGACAAGTAATTAATGATGAAAGCATTTTTCCAATCGAGGGTCAGTACAAAATATTTATTTTTCCTCCAGACAGATCTCTTACAGAAGAGGCATCAAATGCATTGTTGAAAACTCTAGAGGAACCATCAGAATCTAATATTTTCATTATCACATCAAATGGTAGGTATTGGTCACATGCTAAAGATGACTCAGTTAAGAGTATTTTGCCAACGCTCAAGAGTAGATGTAGGACAATATATATAGATGACGAATTTACATATAGCTACAATTTTGACCTTGATGAAATAATAAATTTTTTAGATATTGATAATGAATATATTTTAAATGGAACAAAAGAAAGACTTGAATCAATTACTAGTACTTTACAAGAATTAAAAACAATTAATAGCGAGACAAACGAAAGATTATTTAACTTCATCGAGTTAGAAAAGAAAATAGATGATTTAGATATTGAAAATGTAAATACTGTGAAAGTTTTTCAAAGTACAATCGAATATCTTGTTAACAGTATTTTATCAATACAAAACTTTTCTAAAATAGAATTTAGATATTCAGAATTATTAACAAATTTAATTGAGGACTTATCAAATGGGATAAGACCTAAAATAGCTATTAATAATCTGATTGTTGAATCAAGTAAATTATGAATCGGATAGTTCTATTAGGTACTGGATGTCCTGCACCAAGCCATATCAGATTTGGCCCATCTACTCTCTTGCAAATAAATAAAAAAAACTATCTCTTTGATGTTGGTTCTGGAGTAACCCAAAGACTTAACAAATTAGGATTAAAAAGTTCAGATATAGATGAAGTTTTCATTACTCACATGCACTCAGACCATATAGTCGACTTATACCAACTGTATATTTCTGGATGGCACCAAGGAAGAAAAAAACCATTTAAGATTATTGGTCCAGCTGGACTAGAACATTTCTTCATTAAGCAGCTTGAATCTTATTCAGATGAACTTGAATTAAGAAAAAAATATGAGATGAGACCTAATGAAGATGGTTTAAACTTCGAAGTTGTTGAGATTGATGAAGGATATAAGTTTATTTCTGAAAATGTAACAATCCGTCCTTTTGGTGTTGATCATCAACCTGTAAAACCAGCTTATGGTTTCAAGATAAATGTTACTGAAAATGATGAAGAAAAAATAATTGTTATATCAGGTGACACCAAGAAATCTGAAAATTTAATAAAGGAAGCAAAGGACTCTGATATTTTAGTACATGAATTATTTGTGAATTTAGAAATGGATAGAAACCGGATGACACCAGAAACAATAAAAAATATTGAGAAGTACCATACAAGCACAAAAGACGTTGGGGATATTGCAAACCAAACAAAAACAAAAAATTTAGTCCTTACACATTTTGTCCCGCCAAATTTTGATGAAGAGAAAGTGTTAGAGGAAATTAAGCAATATTATGATGGAAACATATATATTGGATACGATCTCTTCAGTATCGAGATTTGATTTTAAGTTAATAGTTTTGATGAGTTTCTAATTAATGAAATTAACAAAATTACAGCACAAGAAATACCAAATATTACAAGTCCTCTAAATCCTATAAAGGTATACGTTAAACCTAATGAAGACTGAGCTACCAAACTTCCTATAAAAACAAAAGAGTCGCTTTTAATATTTAGGTTTGTTTTTTTCGTAATCGAATATTTTGAGATTTCAGAACTTATTGCAACAAAGTTAAAGTTCCAACCAAGACCTAGCAAAAATAAACTCAAGTGCAGCAAAAACACATCCTCACTATTAAGAGCAAATATGCAACTAGCTAATAAAATAACTCCACCAGAAATTGATATTTTTTTTGAACCAATCCTGTCAACTATTCCACCCAACACCGGAGAAAATACAAACATTCCAAGAGTGTGATAACTTATTATTGTGCCAACTACTTGGATTGTTTCTCCTATATCTTGAATATGCAATGGGGTCGAAGCCATGATAATGACCATTACAAAGTGATTGATAACTAATAACCCTGTAAGTTGTTTTGCAGTTCTATCAAGTTTATTACTTGTGTCCTTTTTGTTTGTAGTAGCACGCAATCTTAATGCACTGTCTTTTTTAGTAAGTCCTAACACTGATATGCCAGCAAGTAAAAAACCTAATGTTGCAATTAAGTAGGCAACTATTAATTCAGAGCCGAACATTTTTTCAAAAGTTGAAGAATATTGACCGACAAGCCTGGGCCCAAACACAGAACCAAAAACAGAAAACCATATTGCCAATGACAATGCTGTCGCCCTAAAATTTTCTTTAACTAAAAATGACGAAGCATATCTTGTTTGCAATGTTGCTGATTGACCAATACCTAAAATAAACGCACCCAAAAGAAGTAAATAAAATGAATTAATTAAAAGACTAATAAAACAAACAAGTCCACCTAAACCACCTGTAAAGAATGTATAAGTCAGTGCACTCATCCTAGAATATTTATTTTGAAGATATTCAAAAATTTGAGTTCCAACATACGCACCGCCAACGCCCAATGCATTAGGAGCACCTACAAGATAGGGATTTGTAGTCACTTCTCTTACAGCCAATGCCGTTACAGTTATAGCCGCAATAAAGCCTATAGATGAAAAACCTACTGAGAATAATAAGTTATAAATTTTTTTAATCTCAGATGACATAGCAGAAGGATAATAACTAATTTGCATAAATTAAAGTAGAAACCAATCCAAAGAATTATTAATATAATTATGTTTATTAATGCAAATTTTTAGGAGTATGTAAAACAATGTATAAAACAGCTGAAACTGTCTCTCCTGGACATCCGGATAAAATTGCTGATTTAATTTCAGACTACGTTTTGACCGAAGCTCTTTCAAACAATAGTAAATCAAGAGTTGCGGTAGAAACATTCTTAACTGGTACAACTTATGGTGGATTAGTTGTTGTTGGTGGAGAAATTAGTGATATTGCAAAAATAGATGATAAAGGTATTGAAAAAATAGTTAAAGATGCACTAGCAAAAACAATAAAGACAAGCTTTGAGGATTTTCAATTAGATAGTTTAAAAATTCAAAATGAATTAACTCCACAATCTGAGGAGATAAGATCTGCAGTTGAGGATGACGAGGACCTTGGAGCAGGAGATCAAGGCATTATGGTTGGCTATGCTACTAACGAAACTGAATCTTTTATGCCTCCAACCTTTGATATCAGTAGAAATATTCAGATGGCTCTTTGGGAAATTCAGAATAATGATGAAAAACTCGATTTAGATTCTAAAGTTCAGGTTACAACAGGTGGAGAAGAAACAAAAGTTGTTATATCCACACAGCATAAAAAAGATATAGATATTGATGAACTAAGAATCAACCTTGAAGATATGATAGCGAAATACGTTAATGGAAAATACCAGTTTGATCTTAACCCGTCTGGTTCATTTGTTAAAGGTGGCCCTGCTGGAGATACTGGACTGACAGGTAGAAAAATCGTTGTTGATGCATATGGACCAACTGTGCCCGTTGGTGGCGGTGCATTTTCTGGGAAAGACCCATCCAAAGTTGATCGTTCTGCAGCATATGCAGCTAGACATTTAGCAAAGAATATTGTTGCTCATAATTTGGCAGATAAATGTCAGATAAGAGTTGCCTATGCAATAGGTAAAGCAGAGCCCTATGAATTATCGGTTGATACATTTGGTTCTCAAAAAGAAAAAGATTCTGTCGTAAATGATTTTGTATCAAAGTTTGGCATGAAGCCTGGAGTAATTATTGAGCGATTAGATTTATTAAATGTAAATTATAGGGAAGATACATTGTTCTCTCATTTTGGACGTGAGAACAGAAACTGGGAGAAAATCGAGGATATTTAAGATCATCTTACAATCCTTTTCTTTGCCGAAGTAGCTCAGTGGTAGAGCAGCTCACTCGTAATGAGCAGGCCGAGGGTTCAATTCCCTCCTTCGGCTCAAAATAAATCCAATATAAATTTATTTTTTTTTCATGATTGTGTAGTCTTTTAATGTGAAAAAGTTTTTGGCAATATTTTTTATTTTCTTATTTATTAACAGTCATGCATTGGCAATTCCTAATGACTCTTCAAGCTTTAAAGATGACCACGAACAAACTCCTATACCAGCAATTGTAATTGAAGAAGAGATAGAGGTTCCAGAAGATCCCCAATGGACATATAAGTTTCTAATTCCTACAAGTGTTGCTATTGCAACCCTTGTAATTATCGGCAATATAGTTCAATACTTTAGACAAGTTACAAAAAAGAGATATAAAGTAATAAAAAAGTAAACAAGTTTTTATGAATTCTTCAATTGAAAACATCGTTCAAAGTAATGTTGATGCATCTAAAAATCTTGTTATCGCTTTAAGTGGCGGTGTAGATAGTTCAGTCTTAGCTCATATTCTTTGTAAAATATCAAAAAATATAAGGCTTGTGTTTGTTCAGCACAACCAAGTGCACTCTAAAGATTTAGAAGCCTCAGCAAAAAACATAGCAAAATCATTAAATTTAGATTTGGAAGTAATTCAGACTTCTTTGAAACCTAATTCATCTGAAACTGAAATGAGAGAAGAAAGATATAATCATCTTTTATCAAATTTAAAAAAAGATGAAGTCTTGCTCACAGGCCATAATTTATCGGACAAGGCAGAGACATTATTAATAAATTTATTTCGAGGTACAAGACTTGAAGGACTTAAATCAATCAATTCAGAAAATTCTTTATCAAGTAAGCCAATGATTAATATTTCAAAAAAAGAAATTTATGAATACGCCAACAAAAATGACATACCTTATTCCGAAGACCCCACAAATAAAGATAACAATATTGTTAGAAATTGGATTAGAAATTTTTTAATTCCTGAGATAAATAATAAATTTCCAGGCTCATTTGAATCAAAAGTAGATCAATTATCAAATGAGGTGGCATTTAGATCAAATTATGACAATGATAATTTGAAGTATATAAAAAAATCTGAGGGATATGTTGAGATACCAGCTTTATTTATAGACAATATGAGTTCAGAAAAACAATATTATTTAAATCGGGTTGGTAAATATATCGGCATGAATTCCATAGAAAAAAAAGATATTGAAAAAGTAGAAAAAGTTATAGATAAAAATAAAAAAATAGATTTTTTCAAGGATTGGATATGTTTTAAATCTGGAGGGTCAGTTTTATTTATAGATAAAAATAAATGGATAATAAATGATAAGTCTAATTTTGAAAATTATGGATTTTTTAATTTTAAAAAAATTTCATCGATTGACATTTTTAATAAATGGAGCGTTTCTTTACCCGAAGGATCCAATGTTACAATTAAAACCTTACAAGACGGCGAAAAAATCATATCTGGAAATAATTCGCTTAAAGTAACAGAAATATTTAGAAATTATGGAGTAAATAGCGAATTGAGAAATTTTTGGCCACTTATATATGTTAATGACACTTTGTATTGGATCGTAGGATTAAGGAAATCAGATGAAGCAATTAAAAATGAAAAAAAATATAAATCAAATATACTTGTTGCTTCTGTAGAAAAGAGTTCATTTGAAGATTAGTAAAGAATTAATATCTGAGTCAGAAATACAAAGCAAAATCAATGAGATTGGTGATCAGATTAATGAGGATTATAAAGGACAAGATTTACTGATTATTGGTATTTTAAAAGGAGCATTTATCACAATAAGTGATTTAGCAAAAAGGCTCAAAGTAGATGTATCATTTGATTTTATGAGTGTGTCTTCATACGATGGTACAGAAACATCTGGTCAGGTTAAAATCGAAAAAGATTTAGATATAGATATAAGTGGTAAAAATATTTTAATTGTTGAGGATATTTTTGATACGGGTCTTACCCTTTCATATTTGAAAAAAATATTAGATTCAAGAAATCCAAAAAGTTTAGAGTTTATGTGTATGTTTATTAAAGATACTGACAAAACAACTTCACTAGATATTAAATATCATGGGTTTAAGATTGGACCAGAATTTGTAGTTGGTTACGGTTTAGATTTTGAAGGAAAATATAGAGAACTCCCTTATCTTGCCGTTTTATCCTAACTTTGACTATTTATTTAACCTCACTTCTATTAAATTTAAAATGTGGAAGAAAGTAAACAAGAACAAAATAAAAAAAGAAACAGATCTCTATTTATATATGTTTCATTAGGATTATTGATATTCTTTGGCGTTCAAAGATACAATCAAACAATAAATGCTCCTGAAAATTCAACTTTTTCAGAGTTTCAAACTCAAATAAATCAAGGTTTAGTTACAGAAGCAACTATTAAAGAACAATCAAACACAGTTGAATACAAACTTGCAAATAATGATTCACTTTTTCAAACAGACTACCCAGAAGGTTTCGAAGGAGAAATATTTAAATTATTGATTGATCAAAACATTGTTTTAAACACAGACACTGAACCTGCAGGTATGCAGGACTATTTCATAGCATTCCTTCCTTGGATATTTTTAGCTGGATTTATGTTTTTTATGTTTTCTCAGGTTCGCTCAAATGGAAATCAAATTATGCAATTTGGTAAGTCAAAAGCAAAAGAATTAGATGAAGAGTCTCCAAAAGTAACGTTTAAGGATGTTGCAGGAGCAGAGGAAGCAAAAGAAGAGCTTGAGGAAATAAAAGAATTTTTAAAATCCCCGGAAAAATTTAATAAACTTGGAGCAAAAATTCCAAAAGGTGTTCTACTTGTTGGGCCACCAGGAACAGGAAAAACTTTATTAGCAAAAGCAGTAGCAGGAGAGTCCAATGTACCTTTTTTCAGTATTTCCGGATCTGATTTTGTAGAAATGTTTGTTGGTGTTGGTGCAAGCAGAGTAAGAGATCTATTCAAAAAAGCCAAAGAGTCTTCCCCGGCAATAATTTTTATAGACGAGATAGATGCAGTAGGCAGAATGAGAGGTGCTGGTTTGGGTGGTGGTCATGATGAAAGAGAACAAACATTAAATCAACTTCTTGTAGAAATGGATGGTTTTGAAGCAAACCAGGGTGTAATTTTGATGGCAGCAACAAATAGACCAGATGTACTGGATCCCGCATTGCTTAGACCAGGTAGATTTGATCGACAAGTAATTGTAGATAGGCCCGATCTAAAAGGAAGAACACAGATTCTAAAAGTTCATGCGGCTGATAAACCTATTGCCAAAAATGTTAGTTTAGAGACTATTGCTAAGCAAACCCCTGGATTTACAGGTGCAGATTTAGCAAACCTATTAAACGAAGCTGCTTTACTTGCAGCTAGAAAAAGCAAAAAAACAATTTCTAATTTAGACATAGAAAACTCAATCGACAGAGTCCTAGCTGGACCAGAAAAGAAAAGTCAGATTTTGACTGAAGAAGAAAAATTAATCATTGCTTATCATGAAACGGGACATGCTCTTGTAGGATGGGCCCTGCCAAATGCTGATCCGATCCATAAGGTTACAATTATTCCAAGAGGACGTGCTCTTGGATACACCCAAGCCCTTCCTGACAGTGAAAAGTATTTAACTTCAAAAGCAGAACTTAAAGACAGATTGGCAATGTTGATGGGTGGAAGAGTTGCTGAAGAGCTAATTTTTGCTGACCCAACTACCGGAGCTTCAAATGATATCGAGAAAGCAACAGAGATTGCAAGAAGAATGGTTATGGAATTTGGAATGAGTGAAAAGCTTGGACCTATGCTTTATGGAAAAGGAACAAATGAAGTATTTCTTGGTCGCGACTATGGAAGGCAGCAGGATTATTCTGACGAAGTTGCCTCGTCAATTGATGAAGAGGTTAAGAGCCTTTTGAGTGACGCACACATAATCGCAGGAAAGATACTTGGAAAGTTTAAAAAGCAAATGGAAGACATGGTAAAAGTTTTGATGGAAAAAGAAACAATCGATAGAGAAGAAGTTGCAAGAATATTTAATAAAATAAAAAAAGTAAGCATCACAGGTTCTGGGAAAAATTTAAAATTAGCATGAGCAAGAAGGTTGATAAATTAAATGCTCAGCTTGAAAGTGCTCTTTCAGAATTCATTTCTCAGATTTCCGGAAAAACGGAGGATTCAGCAAAAACTATTGCTACAAAGTTTTTAAATCAGATTGAAAATAAATTAAATTTTGAAAAGAAGACTATAGAGTCAATTTTTTCTGAACTTAACGGTGTCGAACATAACCAACCAATTTATATAAATGAGATACCGTTTATTTCATTTTGTGAACATCACATGTTTCCTTTTTTTGGACACGTAAGTATTGCTGTTTTGCCAAAGAAAGACATAATAGGGTTCTCTAAATTCAGTGATTTAGTAAATAATTTATCAAGCAATTTAACTCTTCAGGAAAAATTTACTGAGGAAATATCCCAATTGATTTATTCCAATTTAGATTGTGATGGAGTGCATGTAAAAGTTAAAGCTAAGCATTTATGTTCAGATCTATTAAGTCCTGAAAATGCAATAGGGGATATAACAACAACCTTCTCAACAGGAATTTATGAGTTAGATTCTTCTTTGAGAGCTGAAGCTTCATTAAATATGGGTTAAATTGTTCGATTGGAAAAACTTTTTAAAACTACTTGAAAAAAAAACTTTTGGAATAATTAATATCACAGATGACTCATTTAGTGGAGATGGAATACTTCATTCTAAAAAACTCCTTAAAGAAAGATTTAACTTTGCTTTAAAAAATAATATTAACTTTTTAGATATTGGGTGTATGTCTACCAAGCCAGATTTTCAAATGTTAAATACGAATGAAGAGCTAGATAGACTCAATTTTTTTCTGGAAAATATGTCTGATAAATTTTACTATTCGATAGACACATTAAATTCATTGGTTGCCGAAAGAGCATTGGATTCAGGATTTTTAATTATTAATGATGTCTCGGGTTTTTCGGAAAGTAAAATGATTGAGCTTGCAATCCAAAGAGAATGTGGCATTATTGTCATGCATAGAAACCCTGCTTCAAAAAATATTCAGGAAAAAATGGATTATGTCGATGTTGTAGACGAAGTCAATACTCACCTGATTAATCAAACTGAAAACTTGATAAAAAAAGGAATAAATAAATCTCAAATAGCCGTTGATCCAGGATTAGGATTTGGAAAAAAAATGGATGATTCTAAAGAATTATTTTTGAATCTAAATAATTTAATAAAAAGTTATCCAGTGGTTGTTGGTTATTCAAGAAAAAAATTTACTGATCAAATAAATATGACAACCAGTGAAATGGAAGATCATTGTTTGCATTCAGGAGTTGATTTAGTCAGATTGCACCTAGATAATTAGACAATTTGTTTAATGTATTATGTTAGGCTACTTTAAGAGGAGTTTATGGCTGGACTTAAACCAAACGATTTTTTTTGGATAATTGAAGGAAAACTTGCAGTTTCCGAATGTATTGGTGGCGGTGGACTAACTGCTAGAAAAATTAGAAGAGAAGAAGAGATTCAGTGGCTAAAAAGCCAAGGCATTAATTCAATTTTTTCACTACTTGATTCAGACTTCAATTTAAAAAACTATCAAGAAGTTGGTTTTAGAACATATCACTTTCCTCTTGGAGAAAATTTGTCCATCGAGTCAGTTGATGTTATTTTTGAAGCAATTAAAGAAGCGTTGTCAGACAAAGAAAGAAAACTTTTAATTCACAGAGAATATCTGGATGAAGAAGTTCCAGGAATCCTTGCAGGATATCTGATTTATTCAAAACTTTTAGATGACCCTATTTTTGCAAGAACAATTCTTGAAAGAATACTTGGAAAACCACTTTCACCAAAGGCTATAGCCCTAATTCCAGCTTTATAATATGCCCCTTACAATTCAAGTAGAGGGTATAAATGTCTATGGAACCCATGGTGTTTATGACCAAGAAAAAATAAATGGTCAAAACTTTAGGATTGACCTGCTAATAGAGCTAAAAAAAAATATTTTGAATTTTGAAAACTATAAATCTGAAAGCTTTGAAAATACCATTAATTACGAAAATTTAGTCAATGAGGTTATAAATGTATCAGATAGTAATTCTTTTGATCTTATTGAGACATTTGCATATGAGATTTTAAATAGTTTAAGAAAATATAACAATATTTCAAAAGCAACGGTTACTATTCATAAGCCAAACTCACCATTGAAAGAACTTGTTGAAGATATAAGCGTTACTGCAAGTGAAGAATTTTAATAAAATAATATTATCTTTAGGCTCAAATATTGGAGATAAAAAATCTAATTTGGAAACTGCGATTAATCAAATAAATCAATTTTCAACAATTAAAAAGATCTCATCAATTTATGAATCTGATCCAATATTATTAAAAGATCAAGATAATTTTTTTAATCTCGTTTTAGAAATAGACTACAAAAAAACAGTAATTGAATTATTAGAAACTACTAAAGATGTGGAAAGAAGGATGGGTAGAAAAAAAACAGTAAAATATGGTCCAAGAATTATTGATATTGATATTGTTTTTTTTAATAATCAGATAGTAAATTCAAAAGATTTAGTTATTCCACATTACGATTGGTCAAATAGAGTTTTTGTTGTAAAACCTCTTTGTGAGTTATTCAAAGAATTTAATATGCAAGATTACGAATTAGATGTTCAAAAAATAAATAAAGTTGGTAGGGTAAATACTAATTAGTTACGGGCACCTTTAAGGGCACGATAAATATGATAATTTTAAAAGATAATGAACATATATTTAATAATAAAAACCTTTGTCTCGTTCCAACGATGGGAGCTCTGCATGAAGGCCACATTGCATTAATTAATGCCGCAAAAAAAACAGAACAAGAAGTAATAGTGTCTATATTTGTAAACAGACTTCAGTTCAATGATGATTTAGATTTTAAAAATTATCCAAGAGATTTTGAAAAAGATATTTCAATACTTAATCGATTAAATATAGAATATGCTTTTTTTCCTGATGAGGAGTATATGTTTCCTGAATCAGGTTTTGATAAACTTGATGCAGGTAATTTAGGAAAAAAATATGAAGGAAATTCTAGACCTGGTCATTTCGATGGAGTAATAACAGTCGTAAATAGATTATTTGAATTGATTGCTCCAAAAACTGCAGTGTTTGGAGCAAAAGATTTTCAACAATTGTTTTTAATTAACAAGTTGATTTTAGAAAAGAAATACAATATAAAAATTATTGAAAATAAGACAGTAAGAAATAGTTCAGGTCTTGCGTTAAGCAGCCGTAATCAACACCTGTCAAAAAAGGGTATTCATCAGGCAAGTTTTATTTACAAATCATTGAATGCTGCAAAAGATGAATTTATAAAAACTAACAACACAATAGATGGAGTCAAAGTTGGAACAGATATATTATTTGATAACAATATTGATTTAGATTATTTTGAAATTCTTGATCATAAAACATTTTCACCTCCAAAAAATACTACAAAAAAATTTATAATCATTACTGCTGCTTATGTTGAGGGTATAAGATTAATTGATAATATTCAGTTTGAAGTTGGAGCTACAAAATGAAAAATATAGTCGCAATTGATGTTGGAAACAGTGAAACAACTGTTGGTGTCGGAAATAATTTATCTTGGAGGAGCTATAGATATACAACTAGAAAAACAATTACTTCTGATGAATTATTTATGATGTTTAAAACAACAATTGACCCTGAGAGTATTAATGACGAAAATCTTGATGGCTCAATTATATGCTCAGTAGTTCCTCAAATAACTGAAAGCGTTGTAGAAGCTACCGAGAGATTTACCTCTAAAAAGGTTTATACAGTTGGTCCAGGAATAAAGACAGGTTTAAAAGTAAACATTGACAATCCAAAAGAATTGGGACCTGATAGGATTGCAAATTCTGTTGGTGGTTTCAAGATGGCTCAAAAATCTGTAATTATTGTTGATTTGGGTACTGCCACAACTTTTGATGTAGTAAATGATAAAAAAGAATATTTAGGTGGATCAATCGCTCCAGGTATCAAAATATCGCTTGAGGCATTAACCACAAAAACATCATCATTAAAATCAGTAGAAATATTAAGCCCCAAATCAGTAATTGGTAAAAATACCTATGAAGCTATACAAAGTGGTCTTATTTTAGGACATGCTTCGATGATAGATTCAATGTTGGAAAAAATAATTTTAGAGATAGACACTAATCCAAAAATTGTTATTACTGGTGGCTTAGGTGAGGTAATTCAACCACAATTAAATGTCGAAACAGAGTATTCAAAAGATCTAACATTAAATGGACTTGAAGAAATATATTTTTTGAATAATTAGGCTATGAATAGTGAGTAATTTTTCAAAATCAGAAAAAGAAATCTATGAACTTAGAAAGCAGAAAATTGCTTTTCTTAATGATATTAGTAGTGATTCTTTTCCTACAAAATTTAATGAATCAACCAAGATTTCAAATATTATCAACGAACATAGAGATATTGAAGAAGGTATTCATACAGGCATATCTGTAACTGTTAGAGGAAGATTATTAAATGCAAGATCGTTTGGCAAATTATTATTCTATGACATATTAGATCAATCTGGAAAAATTCAATTACTTGTAAATTCTGGTGAAATTGAGGATGTTTATCTGAGGCTTTTTGAAAATTTTGATATTGGCGACATAATTGCAGTAAACGGAGAGGTAATTAAAACCAAAAAAGGGGAGCTTTCAATTAAAGTAAACCAGTCAACAATACTATCTAAAAGTTTAAGATCATTTCCAGAAAAATGGCATGGATTAAAAGATAAAGAAACAAGATTTAGGCAAAGATACTTGGATTTAATAGTGAACCCCGAGTCAAAAAAAATTCTAGAAACTAGATCACAAGTAATAAAGCTTATAAGAGAATATTTACATGAAAATAGTTTTGTAGAGGTGGAAACTCCAATATTGCAAACTAAAGCTGGTGGTGCGATAGCAAAGCCGTTTACAACTCACCATAATGCTTTAGGTTTAGACATGTATTTAAGAATTGCACCAGAACTTTATCTAAAAAGACTAATTATTGGTGGATTTGAAAAAGTATTTGAATTAGGAAAAATTTTCAGAAATGAAGGCATTGATCAAACACATCTACCAGAATTTACGATGTTAGAAAGCTATCAGGCATACGTTGATGCAAATTCTGTCATGGACATGGTTGAGGATATGTGTATATATGTCTTTAAAAATTTAGAAACTGATACAAAGTTACATTTTGGTGAAAATACCGCTGATTTCTCAGGTCCATGGAAAAGAGTAAGCATGTTTGATATGGTTTCTGAAAAATTAAATATAGACATACAATTTAATTCAGATTTTAAAAAAATTAGTAAGGAATTAAAAAAGCAAGGAGTTGATTTTGAAGCCAAATCAATTGGATTACTTGTTTACGAACTTTTTGAGAATTTCGTAGAAAAAGAAATCATCGATCCAACATTTGTAATTGATTATCCTGTTGAAGTTTCACCCTTTGCAAGGGAAAAGAAAGATGAAAAAGGCATAACAGAGAGGTTCGAACTTTTTGCATTTGGTAGTGAACTAGCAAATGGTTTTTCAGAACTTATCGACTCAGAAGAACAGGCCAAAAGATTAAAAGAACAAGCGATTAAAAAGAGTAATGGTGATGAAGAAGCCCATGTTGAAGATCAAGATTATGTTGAAGCTTTACAGTATGGCTTACCTCCAACTGGTGGTTTAGGTTTTGGGGTTGACCGCTTTGTCATGATGCTTATGGGAGAAACTTCAATACGTGAAGTAATTTCATTTACACATTTAAAACCAGAAAATTAATTACTTCTTTCTATAAGGTATCTGTTTAAATCTAAAAGTATATTTCGAATAACTTTGTTCTCAATTTTCATTGCAGCATTTTCACTTTTTTCAATATGTGTTTTGAGAAACAATTTTGATTCTGAGATAATCTCGTCATTATTGAATTCAGAAATTACTTCTTTTAAAATTACTTTTTCATCAGAGACATCTGATAATATTTTTTTAATTTTTTCTGGCTGTTTCTTTAAAGCAATTAAAACTGGCAATGTGTAAGTACCCTCAAGAATGTCGTTACCTGAAGGCTTACCCAAAGTTTGTTCGTCAGAACTCAAATCCAATATATCATCTGTAATCTGAAAAATAATTCCATTGTGCCAAGCCCATTCACTTATAAAATTTACAGACTCTTGATTACTATTTGAAGCCATTGCTCCTAATTTTGCACTTGTCTTTATTAAGCTTGCCGTTTTGCCTTGGATTATTTTCATGTAATCTTCAGTACCATGATTTGTGTCATATGAAAATTGAACTTCTTTAGTTTGGCCTTCAACAAGCTGAGCATATGTGGAAGCTAATAGCTTTACAGATTCAAGTCCTAATGATTCAGCTGCCAATTCAGAGGACCTTGCAAGAAGGTAATCTCCTGCCAAAATCGCAAGAGTTGAGTTCCATTGTTTATTTGTACTTACTACCCCTCTTCTCGTTGTTGCATCGTCAATAACATCATCGTGATATAAGCTTCCAAGGTGTATTAGCTCGACTGAAACACCAGCATCAATTACTTTTTTATTATCTCCCTCACCTAATTTTCCTGCCAGCAGAGCAATCAATGGTCTGAATCTTTTTCCACCAGCTGATATTAAGTATTGTGATATCTCTGTGAGATATGGATCAGAAGAGCTACTAATTTCTATAAGTCTGTCCTCTAATAAATCAAGATCTTCCCAAATGCTTTGAATAGGAATTATGTTTTTTAGCTCTTTTGATTCCATAAGCTAAAGAATAAGAGGATTTCACAAATAGTTGTAATTTTCGTTTAGAGGTATAAACAGAGCCTTATTAATATAAACGTATGTTTGAGAGGTTTACAGATAGAGCTAGAAGAGTTGTCGTTCTTGCACAAGAAGAAGCAAGAAGATTAAACCATAATTATATTGGCACAGAGCACATCTTACTTGGTTTAATACAAGAAGGTGAAGGTCATGCTGCTAAAGCAATTGAAGAACTTAATATAAGCATTGATAGCGTAAGATCTGAAGTTGTTGAAATTATAGGAGAAGGCCAGCAATCACCAAGTGGTCACATACCTTTTACACCAAGAGCAAAAAAAGTTTTAGAATTATCCCTCAGAGAAGCATTACAGTTAGGTCACAACTACATCGGAACAGAACACATTTTATTAGGTTTAATTAGAGAGGGAGAAGGTGTAGCAGCTCAGGTGCTGAAAAAACTTGGAGCTGAACTATCACAAGTTAGACAGACTGTTATAAAACTTATTTCAAATTCGGGTGAAGGCAAAAAAGCTCAAGCAGCTTCAACAGGTGGAAGAGAAAGACCGGGATCAGGGACTGGATCAGCAATACTTGATCAATTTGGAAGAAATCTTACAAGAATGGGTAAAGAGGGCAAACTAGACCCTGTTATTGGAAGAATGACTGAAATCGAAAGAGTGATGCAAATTCTCTCAAGAAGAACAAAAAATAATCCTGTTTTAATTGGCGAACCAGGTGTAGGAAAAACAGCAATCGTCGAAGGGTTAGCGCAAAAAATTGTTTCAGGAGACGTGCCATCTACATTACAAGGAAAACAAATTTACACATTAGATTTATCAGCTTTGGTTGCAGGCTCAAGATATCGTGGAGATTTTGAGGAAAGACTAAAAAAAGTTTTGAAAGAAATAAAAACAAGAGGAGACATCGTATTATTCATCGATGAAATTCATACATTAGTTGGTGCTGGAGCTGCTGAAGGTGCCATTGATGCTGCATCAATACTAAAACCAATGCTTGCGAGAGGTGAGTTACAAACAGTAGGAGCTACAACATTAGAAGAATTTAGAAAGCATTTTGAGAAAGATGCAGCATTAGAAAGAAGATTTCAATCAGTAAAAGTTGATGAGCCTAACCTCTCAGACGCAATTGAGATACTTGATGGTTTAAAAGATAGATATGAAATTCACCATGGTGTTAGATTCACTGATCAAGCAATTGCTTCAGCAGTTAATATGGCTGACAGGTATATTTCAGACCGCTTTTTACCAGATAAAGCTATTGATTTAATTGATGAAGCCGGTAGTCGTATGAGAGTTTACAAAAAGCCTTTAGATGCTGACAAACAAGAACTTTCTGACAAACTTAAGAACCTAAGAGAGCAAAAAATTGACGCTGTTCAATCACAATTATTTGAAAAAGCAGCTCAAATTAGAGACCAAGAGAAAGTTTTGCTGGATGAGGTTGATTCAATAGAAGGAAGTAGCTCTTCAGATATCGAGATGGTTATAGATGAGGAAGAAATTGCAGAAGTTCTAGCACAATGGACAGGAATTCCAGTACACAGATTAACACAAGAAGAGACTGCGAGACTTCTAGAAATGGAAAATGAACTCCATAAGAGAATTGTTGGCCAAAATGAAGCAATTACAGCTGTTTCAAAGGCTATTAGAAGAACAAGATCAGGCTTAAAAGATCCTAAAAGACCTTCAGGTTCATTTATTTTCCTTGGACCATCTGGTGTAGGAAAGACCGAAACTGCAAAAGCACTAGCTGAATTCTTATTTGGCGACGAGGATTCATTAATTCAAATCGATATGTCAGAGTATATGGAGAAGCATACCGTAAGTAGGCTAATTGGATCTCCTCCAGGCTATGTTGGTTATGATGAGGGTGGACAGTTGACTGAAGCAGTTAGAAGAAAACCTTTTAGTGTTGTTCTTTTAGATGAGGTGGAAAAAGCACATCCAGATGTATTTAATACTCTTTTACAAATATTAGAAGACGGAAGATTGACCGACGCACAAGGAAGAACAGTTGATTTTAAAAATACTGTGATAATAATGACCAGCAACCTTGGAACAAAAGATTTGTCAAAAAATATTGGCTTCAGCAACCTAACTGACTTGGATTCATATGAAAAAATGAAATCAAAAGTTAACGAAGAACTAAAAAGATATTTCAAGCCGGAGTTTCTAAACCGTATAGATGAGACTATTGTTTTCCATGAATTAACGCTAGATGAAGTAAAAGAAATTGTTGATTTAATGTTAGATAGAGTTCACAAACAACTTAAAAATTCAGATTTAGAAATAGTATTATCTGACGAGGCAAAACAATTTCTAGCTACCGAAGGTTATAACAAAGAATTTGGCGCTAGACCATTAAGAAGATCAATACAAAGACTTTTGGAAGATCCTCTATCAGAAGAATTACTACAAGGTAAGTACAAGGCTGGTTCAACTATAATTGTATCTTTGAATGAGGAAGATGGAACACTTGAATTTGAATCCGTCGAAGCTCCTAATGAACCTGAAGTAGACTTTGCAGATTCAGATTCCTAAATAAAATCTGTCAAACCGTTATAAAAATTTCACCACTATCAAAAGATAATTAATAAAAAATTGCTACTATAAATTCCAACGGGGTTTTAAAGGTATTCTTATACCTACAACTAGTTGGACAAGGAGTAAACGTGACTCGAATGAAGTCAAAATGGCTTATACTTTTCATAGTATTTGGCCTAATATTAACTGCTTGTGGTGGATCCGATACAGCTGAAGAGGTTGAAACAGTAGCCGAAGAAGCTCCAGCAGAAGAGCTGGACTCACCTGCTACTACAGCAGCCCCTACAACTACAACTGGACCAACCGCAGAAGTATGTATGGTTTATGACATTGGTGGAAGAGGAGACTTATCCTTTAATGACATGGCATACGCTGGGCTTGAAAAAGCTATAGCTGAACTAGGTGTTAACGGTCAAGATCTTGAACCAAACGAAGGTGGAGAAAATAGAGCTGAACTATTAGGTCTTTGTGCAGAAGATGGCAAAGATGTAATTATTGGAGTTGGGTTCTTATTTGCTGATTCTATAACTGAAGTTGCAACTGCATATCCTGATGTAAACTTTGGAATTATAGATTCAGCTGTAGAGCCAGGAAATGTTGCTGGCATGCTCTTCGCTGAAGAACAAGGTTCTTTCTTGGTTGGAGCAGCAGCAGCTTTAAAAACACAAACTAACAAAGTTGGTTTTATTGGTGGTGTAGAATTTCCACTAATCCAAAAATTCGAAGCTGGATTCGTCGCAGGTGTAAAAGCTGTAAATCCTGATATCGAAATAGATATTAAGTATGCAACTGTACCACCTGACTTTGGAGGCTTTAACTTACCTGATAAAGGTAAAGAAATTGCATTAGCACAATATGAAGCTGGCGCAGATATTATATATCATGCAGCTGGTGGAACAGGTGCTGGTCTTTTTGAAGCAGCTAAAGAAGTATCTGAATCTACAGGTTCAAAAGTTTGGGCTATTGGTGTAGATGCAGACCAGTACAACACAGTTAGTGCTGAATTACAACCTTATATTTTAACTTCCATGTTAAAGAAGGTTGACACTGCAGTGTACTTAACAATTAAGGCAATCGTTGATGGAACATTTGCTGGGGGAGTATCTGTCTTTGATCTAAGTGTCGATGGCGTAGGATATTCTACATCCGGTGGATATGTTGATGACATTGCTTCACAACTTGATGACTATAAAGCACAAATTGTGAGCGGTGCAATAACTGTTCCAAGTACACCTTAATTTAAATTATTTTTTCTAGGACCCAATTTTTGGGTCCTAGAAACAAATATTCTTATGTCATTCGCTTTAAAAGTTACAGAAATATCAAAATCCTTTCCAGGTGTCCTAGCCAATGACAAAATAAATATAGAAATACCGAAAGGTACAATCCATGCGATTGTAGGTGAAAACGGTGCTGGAAAATCAACTTTAATGAAAGTAATATATGGAATGATTTCACCTGATTCCGGAACAATTACCGTTGAAGATGAAGAAAAAAAATTTAGTTCCCCAAAAGATGCAATAAAATCGGGGATTGGAATGGTGCATCAGCATTTTATGCTTGCTGATAATTTGACTGTTTTAGAAAATATAATTTTAGGTATTGAAAATGCAACTTTAAAAAATATAAAGAAAAAAAAATTTATTAACGAAATCCTCGAAATTTCAAATAAATATGGAATGCCTTTAAATCCAAACGTAACAATAGATGAATTAGGTGTTGGAGAAAAACAAAGAGTCGAAATACTTAAAGTATTATATAGAGGAGCAAAAATTTTAATTTTGGATGAACCTACTGCCGTTCTAGTACCACAAGAAGTTAAAGAGCTTTTTGAAAACTTGAATAACCTTAAAAATCAAGGAGTAACAATTTTATTTATATCTCATAAGTTAGACGAAGTGATTGAGATTGCTGACGGAATCTCAGTGATGAGAGGCGGCAAACATGTAGGTACTGTTGATGCAAAAACAGTTTCAAAATCTGAGCTTGCAGAAATGATGATTGGAAAATCATTGCCAAAGCCACCTGATAGAACCACATCACCTTTAAATGATAAGTGTTTAGAGGTCAATTCTTTAACTGGTGAGGAAATAGATTCCAAATCTCCTTTTTTAAACATAACTTTTGAATTAAAAAAGGGTGAGATCCTGGGTATAGCAGGTGTAGAAGGCAACGGTCAACGAGAATTAACTGAGGCGATTCTTGGAATTTATCCCTTAAAAAGTGGAGAAATATTCGTTGATGGAAATAATATTAACCAAATGGGAACGCGCCAGCGTAGAGAAATGGGAATAAATTTTATACCTGAAGACAGACAATCTCAGGGGTTAGTAATGGATAATTCTTTGACCGAAAATGCTATGTTAGGAAGGCAAAATAAAAAAAGATATAAAACAAAGATGAAAAGTGTAAATTTTAAAAATTCCAAAAAATTTTCTGATGCCATAATAAACCAATACGACGTAAGGACCCCAAGCTCTTCAACTCTTGCACTTGCCTTGTCAGGGGGAAATCAACAAAAATTTGTAGTTGGTAGGGAACTTGAAGATAGTCCAAGCTTACTAGTTGCATCACAACCAACACGAGGAATTGATATAGGAGCACAATCTTTGATTTGGGATGAATTAAGGGGCGCTAGAGATGATGGTTTAGGTGTATTATTGATATCTGCAGATTTAGAAGAACTATTAGGTCTATCTGATAGATTATTAGTGATGTATGAAGGAAAAGTTGTTAAAGAATTAATCCCAGAAGAGGCAACCCCTGAATTGCTTGGAGCCTATATGACTGGACTCAGTTAGCATGAAAATTCGTATCCGTATATTAAGTATCCTTGCTCCAATTATTGCCTTGTTTACTGCTGTTTTAATTTGTTCAGCAATTTTAAATTTTATTGATAGAGATCCAATTGAAACATTTAGATCAATGTTCGAATACGGAACTACAGGAAAGTCAATGGTTTCGATAATCAACAGATCAGTCCCACTCTATATTTCTGCAGTTGCAGTTGCAGTCGGATTTAAGATGGGGTTATTTAATATCGGAGTAGAAGGACAATATTTACTTGGAGCTTTAATTGCAGCTGCAATTGGAGCATACTTTACACTTCCACCTGTAATTCATGTACTATTTATCCTATTTATTGCATCTTTGAGTTCTGGATTGTGGGCTGCAATTGCCGGGTATCTTAAAGTAAAGAAAGGAATACATGAAGTAATTTCAACAATCATGTTGAACTACATAGGTACAGGCATCATAGCTTACTTACTTGCTCAAGTTTTTTTTGAAAGGGATGAGAATGACAGTCTAAAAGTTCCCCAAACAAACTATCTACCTGAATCTGGTCAAATTCCACCTTTAAATAATTTGTTAGGGATAGAAGATCTACCTAATCTTCACGGATTTGTAATAGGGGCAATATTGATTGGTATATTTTATTACTGGTTAATTTGGAAAACATCTCTTGGTTATGACTTAAGAGCAACTGGTTCAAACCCAATTGCGGCAAAATTTAGTGGTGCTGATCCAGCAAAACTGATAATTCTGGCAATGTTGATTTCTGGAGCAATCGCCGGAATGGTGGGTATGAGCGGGCTTATGGGATATTATCACCGATATACGATAGATTTTACCTCTGGACTTGGCTTTGTGGGTATAGGAGTTGCATTATTAGGCCGTAACCATCCTATAGGCATGGCTTTAGGGGCAATATTAATTTCCTTTTTAGAAAGATCATCGCAAATTTTAGATTTAAAAGATGTACCTAAAGAAATTGAGAGAATAATGCAGGGCATCATCATTTTATTTGTAGTGATTGGTTATGAAATCGTAAGAAGATATATTTTGACTTCACAGATAAAAGAAGCCTCTAAAGAGGTATTGAATGAATAGATTATTTCAATTTTTGAAAATAAGATATTTAGTATTTATACCTATTATCTTATTAATTTTTGTTGCTCAAATAGATAGATATTCTGAGTTAACCTCAAGTGGTACATTTGGTGCGGCACTAAGACTTTGCATTCCAATCTGTTTGGCTGGTGTAGGAGCAATCTATTCTGAGAGGTGCGGAATTGTAAATATTGGACTAGAAGGAATGATGGTAATAGGTACTTGGTTTGGTGCATGGGCAGGTTGGTTTTATGGACCATGGTATGGTGTGTTAGCTGGTCTTCTTGGAGGTGCTTTGTTTGGATTAATTCATGCAGTTGGAACAATTACTTTTCAAGTTGATCATATAGTTTCAGGTGTAGCAATAAATATACTTGCAGCAGGAGTAGCAAGATTTTTATCTGTTGTTGCTTATGCAGATGTTCCTGCTGGAGGTGCAACGCAGTCACCAAGAGTTGATGAGAGAATAGAAAAAATTTCTATACCATATCTTTCTGGTGGGAAAATAAATGAGTCAGATACCGCAGATGTTTTTGGATCTTTAGAAGCCTTAGATTTATTTTTAATTTCTGATTTATTTGGACTATTGGGAGGATTGACTAGAAATATTTCATACTTTTCGATTTTAGCGGTTCTGTTAGTGCCTGTATCTGTATGGATTTTATGGTCGACCAGTTTTGGTCTGCAGCTCAGAAGCGTTGGTGAATACCCTGTAGGCAGTGAATCAGTTGGAGTAAATGTATATTTAATGAAATATATTGGCGTTACTATTTCAGGAGCATTTGCTGGTCTGGCGGGTGCTTATTTAGTTATAGAAAGTGCAGGCATTTATAGAGAGGGTCAAACTGGTGGTAGAGGATTTATAGGTCTTGCTGCAATGATTTTTGGTAACTGGAAGCCACTTGGCACATTTTTAGGTTCAAGTTTATTTGGTTATGCAGACTCTCTGCAATTAAGATCAGAAGAATCAGTCCATGGGCTACTGATAATCATTGTTTGTGTATTATTTATTGTTGGAATTAGATCATTCATCAAGAAGAATTTGAGAACTGCTATAGTTTCTTTCATTTTTAGTGGTTTATTCTTATTTTGGTTTTTAAATAGCTCGACTATACCAAATGAATTTGTATTTTTTACTCCACATATTACGACATTAATTGTCTTATCATTTGCAAGCCAAAGATTAAGAATGCCAAAGTTTATTGGAAAAGCATATAAAAAAGGTGAATTAAATTAGCTCTTTCCAAAAAATTTAATTTCTTGCATGGCGCATTCTGTAAATGGATTTTGTCCGTTTAATTCCTCACCAGGATAAGCACTTAAAACTTCTATTTTTATATTGTTGGCATCAGTGTTTAAGTCAATCCACTGTTGAAAATTATCATTTTCAAGTTCTTTTTCAACCTGATAATCACTTTGATCCGTCGTAATTCTTATATCTCTAGCCTTAAAATTCCTGATGAATGATGAGCTTTTCTCAGCATTTTGAATCACTATAAATTCAAAATAGATAGTGTCAGAAAAAGTGAACTCAAGAACAGTATCTTCACATCCAAGGCCATTATCTTGCCACATGGAGTTTGACTCATCGTATAAATTCTCACATGAAAAATCTTCATTAAAGTTACTTGAAGCTTTGCAAGATATTGGTACTTGGGGTTTTAAATTACTTTGAACAGTAGTGCTGGTAGATGTAATTGTTGTTTGTTCTATAACAGCTAGCTCCTCAATAACTTCATCAGCTACTCTACTGTTGTAAAAAAAACTTGCACCTGCAATTAAGGGAACAATTAATGCTAAGAAGAAAACTGCTCTGATTCCTGGCACTTCTTTTCTATTGGGGAGACTAGTTGCTCCATAACTGCTTAAAGGTTTAACAGGTAGCTCCATGAGCTTTTCGATTCTTTGTTTTTTTGCTTCTGAAGTATTTTCTGTTGTAACTTCATTAAAAACCTCATCTAATTTTAACCCAAGCCACTCTCCACAACTTGAGCAAAACTCTAGAGTGCTATCAACTGTAGCTTGACAGCCTTTACAAGTAATTTTTTCCAATTTTTTCCTGTCGATTAATAATAAAATAATACAGTAACATTCGAATAAATAAAATACTCAAATAATAAAACGAGTATATATGAAAAATAATCAACTGATACCAGGACAACCTTTAAGAGAGGGTGTCGACTTAATTGCCGATAAAAAAACTGGAGCATTAATTGTCGTTGGTAATTCAACAAAATTAGAAAGAATTTCTTCAGGAGGTATCAATCTAACAAATTGTGACTTTACACCAGAAATGTTAGGTGAACTTGCAAAAATGGATGGAGCCATTGTAGTTGATCAAAATGTAAATCAGATTTTAAAAGCAAATGTTCATTTAAATCCATCTGACGAAATAGATACTTCTCAAACTGGGACAAGGCACAGAACAGCACATAGAGTATCAGTTGAAACGGAGCTAAATGTAATTGCTGTTTCTGATGAATCAGGAATTGTTAAAGTATTTTCAAAAGACGAAGTTAATGAATTAGAGGAGTCCTCAATGATTCTTGGAAGAGTTAATGAGTCTCTTCAATCTATTGATAGAACCAGAAGAAGATTTGATGATGCTGTATTTGAGCTAGGTGAATTAGAAGTTGAAAACTCTATAACAAATCAGCAGGTATTGGAGGTTGTTCAAAGGGGGGAATTACTAGGTAGATTATCTGAACAAGTAAGAAATGAAGCTGAAAACTTGGGTGAGGATTCAGGCTTAGTTATGATTCAGATAGATTCATTAGAGTCAGGTGTTCGACAAACATTAGACCTGGTATTAAAAGATCATTTACCTACTAGAAAATTTAGGAATATTAACAAAGCTGCTGATGAAATTTCTAACCTAACTTACGAAGAACTTAACTCAATACAAACTTTGGGGAACCTTTTGTATATGCAACCATTAGATCAAGTATCAACTCCAAAAGGATATAGAGTTCTTGCAAGATTTCCAGGACTTCCAGATAATTTACATGACTCTTTAGTGTCAAAATTTAAATCATTACCTAATTTATTATTAGCATCTACTGATAAGCTATTTGAAGTCGATGGAATTGGTAGAAACAGAGCACAACAACTAAGAGAATATTTTGACACCCTTCTAAAAAACATTGGCTTTAGTTACATAAATGGTAGCTAAATAGTTTTCAATCTATACTAATGTTTTAATCTATGGCAACAAAAGCTAAAAAACCAAAGGAAAAATATAAACCAAACACATTTGTTGTTCATCCACATCATGGTGCAGCAAAAGTAATTCGAAAAGTAAATAAAAATGTTGAGATTTTTGTTGATGGTGAACCAAAATCAAAAAGAATTCAATATTTTGAAATTGAAGTTTTAATGGATGGTCTAACAGTAATGGTTCCTGTTGAAGCTGTTGATGAAGTTATAAGACCAGTAATTTCGAAAAGTGCAGTGTCTAGAAAAGTTTTTCCAATATTTAAGGAAAAACCTGAAGAGGCAGGTACAAACTGGAGTAGATGGTACAAAGTTTTAACTGAAAAAATGACATCTGGTGATGTTATACAGGTTGCAGAAGTCGTAAGAGATCTTTCACATGCACAAATTAATAAAGGAATATCACCTGCACTTAAAAGAATGCTCGCAAAAGCAAGGATGACTTTAGCAAGTGAAATAGCATGTGCGTTAGAAATAGATGAAGAAGCAGCTGTAGAAAAAATTAATCAATATCTTCCAGAGGAAGAGCCAGACGACGGGTTATAATCTATTTAAAATACTTTTAGAAAATGTTAATTGGTCATGGTTGGGATTTACACCAACATTCAGAAAACAAAACTTTAAAACTTGGTGGTGTCAATTTTGACGAAGAGGGATTTGAAGGACATTCTGATGGAGATATTCTTCTCCATGCACTTTGTGATGCACTATTAGGAGCAACAGGAAAAAAAGACTTAGGTCATTATTTTCCATCTAATGAATCTACGCCAAAAGATATTTCAAGTACAGATATTTTTTCAGAGATTTTAAATGTTGTTGAATATGAGAAATTTTCATTAATAAATGTGGACATAACAATTATCACTCAAAAATTTAACGTACAAGACAAAGCAGTGAAGATTCAAAATAATTTGTCAAAACTACTTAAGGTTCCTGTAGAAAAAATAAATATTAAAGGAAAATCCTCAGATGATTATGGAATAATTGGAGACCAAAAAGCTTCATTAGCGATAGTAAGCTTGTTATTAGATGATGCTTAAATTATATAATTCACTTAGTAAAAAACAGGAAGAAATAAAGATTAATAAAGATGATGTAAGGATCTATCTTTGTGGACCAACTGTCCAGTCATCTCCTCATCTAGGACATGGAAGATCAGCTGTAGTATTTGATTTTTTTATAAGGTACCTTAAGTATTTAAATTATACTGTACTGTTTGCAAGAAATATCACAGATATAGATGATAAAATAATCGAAAAATCACAGGAAAAAAATATAAGTTATCGTGAACTCGGAGATAATGTTTGGAAGGAGTTCGTTTTAGCCCATGAAAACCTTAATTGTTTGGTGCCTGATATTGAACCAAGGGCTACAGCTTACATTCCTGAAATTATCAAATATATTCAACAGCTAGTTCATAATGGTTTTGGTTATGTTACAAGTTCAGGGGTTTACTATGATGTTTCAAAATTTGAAGAATATCTTGAGTTATCAGGAAGAAGTATTGAGGATGTAAGGACTGGTACAAGGGTTGAAACAGAAGATGATAAAAAAAGAGCTGAAGACTTTGCTTTATGGAAATTTTCTAAAGAAAATGAACCATCTTGGGATTCTCCTTGGGGAGACGGTCGACCAGGATGGCATATAGAATGCTCAACAATGATTAGTGAAACATTAGGTAAAACAATCGACTTTCACTGTGGAGGAATAGATCTAATTTTTCCACATCATGAAAATGAGATTGCCCAATCTAAAGGCGTTGATATTAATGAGAATTTTGCAAACTATTGGCTACACAATGGAATGTTGAACCTGTCAGGAAAAAAAATGTCAAAATCAGATGGAAATGTGAAATTACTAAATGAATATATTGATGAATATGGTGGAGATGTTGTAAGATTCTTTTTTTTGAGAGCCCACTACAGAGGTCCACAAGAATTTAGTGAGCAGTTGCTTAAAGAGACTAAAAAAACTTTGAGCAATTTAGCTGAATTTACAAAAGATGTTGTTGCAGAACCAAATGATGATGATACTGTTGATATTTTTATTAAATGTATGAATGATGACATGAATACTCCAAAGCTTCTTGGAGAAATTTTTGAAAAAATAAAAGATTCAAATAATTTAGATCAAGAAAATATATTAAAAATTAAACAAACAGTGAAATTTATATTTGAAATACTTGGATTTGAGCTAAATAACTCAAAACAAAACAAAATAGAAGAAAAACTATTATCTAAATTTTTTGCAAAATATGATATCCAATTTAATAATATCGAATCTGCAATGAATGAGTTTTCACTCAAAAGGGAAGACTTAAGATCAAACAAGAAATATGGTGAAGCTGACAAAATGAGGGAAGATTTATTAGAGATTGGAATAGTCATGAATGATGGTGAAAATGTCGGATGGTATTGGAAAAATAGTTGAAGGTTATAATTCTGTAATTTCTGCACTAGAAAACAACAGAGTGTTAGAACTTGTAACTCTTGAAAAAAACATAGATTCAAAAAAAGTTAAAGACTTAATAGAAATTGCTCAACAAAAAAAAGCAAAAGTTACAAACATCAAAAGTAAAAATGAGTGGAAATTTACCTCAACGGAGTATGTAGCTGCACTGTGTAAACCCAAAAAAATATATAATGAGTCAGATTTAAAAAAATTTTACACCACAAACTTTATAGTATGTGATCACATTCAAGACACAAATAACCTTGGTGCTATTGCTCGTTCAGCTGCATCATTTGATTTCAATGTGATGTGTGTCCCGGAGAGAAGATCAGCCCGATTAAGTGAAAGAACATTTAAGATTTCTTCTGGCGGATTGGAGAAAATAGATATTTTAGAATACAAATCAATTTTTAGTTTATTAAAGAAATTTCAATCTTTGGATATTTGGACAATAGGGTTGGATATGTATGGAGAAGTCGATATACAAAGTATAGATTTAGGAAGCCAGAACTTGGCATTTTTTATTGGGTCAGAGGAAAAAGGGTTGAGCGATGAAATCAAAAACAAACTTGATAATGTTGTAAGAATCCAAATGTCAAAAGATATAGAGTCTTTAAATGTTTCAGTTGCCGCAGGTATAGCAATGCAACATATATTTATAAAAAAATAATTTTTTCAACTTTGATGTTTGCTAATATTTAACTATTCGCCGGAGTAGCTCAGTGGTAGAGCAGCCGCCTTGTAAGCGGCAGGTCAGGGGTTCAACTCCCCTCTCCGGCTCAAATTGAATTACTATCAAAATACAATCAGAATCACTTTGTATTTATTGTTGCTCGCACAAGTCACTTTTTATTTTTTAGGCTATCTTCGCCCCTCAATAATTTATGACTATATAGATTATTGGCCTATTACGATATTGCCGATTGTGTTAATTACTATTTTTAGAAGAGCTTCTTTTTTCGAATTGTTAAGAAATATTTTAAATATTTTTTTGATAGTTGTAATTTTAATTTTTTCATTTGGACATTTATTTGATTCAAAATTTTTAACTACCTATAAGTTTGATTCTTTTTTTCAAAATAATGAGTTAAGTTCTGATTTTAACTACTCCTTATTGATTGATATTGACGGAAAATTAAATATTAACAGTTTTCAAGGCAGAGGCTATACAACTGAAATAATTGATGCACCAGGAGATATTGGTTATCCAGAAGCAATAGAGACCGTTCTTGGTGAACCAAGGGCCATAATATTTAGAGAGTTAGAAACTAGTAGTTTATTAAAAGTAAAAGGATGGAACATAAACTTAGGTAATCAAAATATCTGGGAACTAGATATTTTTTCACTTGATTCATTTATCAATTTAACAGATCTCAAATTGTTACCCTCAAAACTATCAGGTACTGGTGAAATACTTTTAGGTCCTAATCTTGAAATTGAAGATCTTTCCTTGAGTGGTAACTATGAAGTAACAGTACCAAAAGACTTATCCATACTTGTAAAAGGTCAGGCACAGGTACCAGATCAATGGCTAAACGCTAGTGTTGGTAAGCTAAATAACCCTGATAAAACCTATACTGTTGTAATTGAAATTATTGATGGTTCCCAAGTAATATTTAAGGATGGATAAAACATTATGATCGAACAATTTGGAAATGGACTATTACTTGGAATAATTATTTCTGTAGCTTCAGTTGCACTTTCTTTACTTTATGGAGTAACTAGGATAGTTAATTTTGCTCATGGAGAAATTATTGCATTAGGTGCAATCATGACACTTTTTTTCTCAAACCCTATTGACTCAAGAGTTTTGTTTTTAGATAGATATTCTCCGTTAGGGATGAACTTTACATTTTCAATTATTATTTCAATAATTATTTGTGGTATTTTTGGTGGTTTATTAGAAATATTCTTGTTTAAACCTTTACGTAAATCTGAAGTAGGAAATATTGCTGTCCTTGTTGTAACAATTGGGCTTTCAATATTTTTTAGACATATATATCTATTATTTGCCACAGGAAAGGTTCAAAACTTTCCCTTAGATCTTGAGAGAAGACAAACATATCTTTTTTTTGATATGACTCCAAGGAATTTTCAAGTATTAATTGCAGGGTTAGCTGTAATGATCTTTATTGGCTTGTTTCTGTCTTACACAAAAATTGGAAAAGCAATGAGAGCAGTAAGAGATTCAAATGAATTAGCAAATATATCGGGTATAAATTCTGACAATATAATTTTATTTACATGGGTTTCATCGAGTATGCTCGCTGGATTAGCGGGAATTTTTCAAGCAATCATAAATGACGTTAGATACAACATGGGCTTTTTGATTCTTTTATTAATTTTTGCGGGAACCGTATTGGGTGGTATTGGCACATCTTTTGGTGCAATGGTTGGAGGTTTATTAATAGGAATATTTGTGCAGGTTTCAGTTGCTTTACCTTTCATGGAAGGACACACTGAGGCAAAAAATGCAGTTGCTCTAGCAATAATGATTTTGATTTTACTTTTTAGACCTCAAGGTATTTTTGGACAGAAGGAAAGAATATCTTGAAAGTTTCTATTAAATTTTTAATCACATTAGCACTTACTGCTGGATCAATTTATCTGGTTTTTGTGTTAAATGAGGAAGGACCGTTTAGGATACTATTTAATTTATTAACCTTTGCAGGCATATATGGTTTGGCGGCAATTGGATTAAATGTTCACTTTGGTTTAACCGGTTTGTTAAATTTTGGTCATGCATCATTTATGGGTGTTGGTGCGTACGTAACTTTATTATTAATTCCTCACGCTGCGGGCAGAGAAGGAGAAATTACCGATACAGGATTAGCTTTTTTCCCTGCATTAATTATTGGTATTATCGCAGCCGCACTTTTTGGATTGTTATTAGGATTACCAGCTATCAGGTTAAGAGGAGATTATTTAGCTATCGTTACTATTGCGGCTGCTGAGATATTCAGATTGCTAGTACGAGACTTAGAATCAATAACTGGTGGTGTCTACGGTATCATAAATTTCTCGGACTCACTTCAAATGTACCGTCCTAATTTTGTTGAAAATTTTGCTGAAAATTTTGAATTAAACTCCTCACAGTTATGGGTAGGACTATTATCTTGGATTTCGATTTTTTTTGTTTTGCTTTTACTAAAGAGATTGACAAACTCTCCATGGGGAAGGGCATTAAGAGCTGTAAGAGAGGACGAGGATGCAGTTAGGGCTTTAGGTAAAAATGCAGTTTGGTTAAAACTTCAAAGCTTTATGCTTGGGGCAGGTATTGCTGGGTTGGCAGGAGTACTTCTCGCATTTAATTATGGGTCCCTTCAAACAACAACATTTGTTCCTTTATTAACATTTTATGTTTGGGCAATTATGATACTTGGAGGAGTTGGAAGTTTGACTGGTCCTATATTTGGTTCAATTATTTTTTGGGTCATTATTTCAGAAACAGATAGGTTAGCTTTGCTCATATTTGAAAATGCAAATGGCCAACAATTAGCCGGGGTTCGCTTTGTTTTGGTTGGTTTACTAATTATGCTTTTGATGATTTTTAGACCTAGCGGATTATTAGGAAAGAAAGAAGAGTTACTTCTAGATGTTAAAAGTTCATAATTTAAAGAAAAGCTTTGGTGGGGTAAAAGCTGTTGATATTGATGAAATATTCTTTGAACAAAATCAATTAACATCGATAATTGGTCCTAATGGTGCAGGAAAAACTACATTTTTCGATTTAATTTCTGGATTTATAGAAGGAGACAAGGGTAAAGTTTTTCTCAATGATAAGAATATAACAAACAGCCAACCATATACAATTGCTCGAGAAGGTATGGTTCGAACATTTCAATTAACTAAAGTTTTTGACAGAATGACAGTAGTTGAAAATATGATGTTTTCAGGCTCAGATCTAAAAAATGATTCATTATTTAGTTCGTTTATACAACTTCCAGCTCAAAAAAAGAAAGAAAACTTATTAAGAAAAAAAGCTTTCGATATTATGAAAGACTTGAACATTGATCATATGGCAGATTCTTATGCTAGGGAATTATCTGGTGGACAGAAAAAGTTATTAGAGTTAGGAAGATCGATTATTTATGAACCAAGCATTCTTCTTTTAGATGAACCATTAGCAGGTGTAAATCCAAAATTAGCAGAGGAAATATTATCTATAATTCAAAAATTATCAAACAGCGGTATAACAATTTTAATGGTAGAGCACAACATTGAGGCAGTGATGAAAATTTCGGAGCGCGTCGTAGTTTTGGCAGAAGGAGCTGTAATAGCTGACGGTAGTCCAGAGAATGTTCGCAAAGATGACAAAGTTATCGAAGCTTATCTAGGATCGGGCAATGAATAAAACTGTTTTAGAATGTAATGGAATTGCAGCAGGATATGTAAAGGGACTGAATATTCTTCAGGGCGTTGATTTAGTAATAAACGAAAAAGAGATTGTATCAATCATTGGACCAAACGGTGCAGGTAAATCAACCCTATTAAAAGCAATTATGGGAATAATTAATGTTTCAGCTGGTAGGTTTTTTATCAACGGTGTTGAAAAAACTGACACACCTACACACAAAATTGTTGAACAGGGTGTTGCATATGTTCCGCAAGTAGAAAATGTATTTCCTTCTTTGACAATTGAGGAAAATATTGAAATAGGATCTTGGACAGTAAATAAAAATAAAAAGGAAACAATTTCTCAAACATTAGAACAATTCTCATTATTAAAAGATAGAAGAAAAGAGAAGGCAGGAAACCTATCAGGTGGGCAAAGACAAATCCTTGCTCTGGCAAGAGCATTAGTTACATCTCCATCGTTGTTGCTTCTTGATGAACCATCAGCAGGTTTATCTCCTGTGGCGATAGAAGAAGTGTTTGAAACAGTAAAAGAAATAAACGATAAAGGTGTTGCAATCCTTTTAGTTGAGCAAAATGCAAAAAGAGCACTTAATTTTAGCAATCGAGGTTATGTGCTTGATCAAGGAAGAAACGCATATCAAGGTCAAGGAGAAGATCTTCTTAATGACCCAAGAGTAGTTGACTTATATTTAGGGAAGCTCTAAAAAAAAAGAGCCTGTCAATGACAGGCTCTTCTAAAATTTAATTAATTTTATGATCCAAAATCTACTGATTTTAGAACTGGGTTAGTGTCACCATCTGTTGTCCAAATGTCATATGTAGCAGCAGTTGGGTCACCAGCTTGATTTAATTCAATCTCACCGGAAGCTCCAACATAGTCTACATCAACACCGTCAGCAGCTAGTGCAATACAGCTAACTCCAATACATTTTTCTCCACCAGATGATGCTTCTACTAGTCCTGAAGCAATTTCAGGTCCAGTAACACCATTTGCAGCAGCAGATATTGCCATCAACATGACAGCATCATATGCTTGCGGAGCAAAAATAAATGTTGGTGATCCATCAGCACTTACTCCTGCATAAGCAGCTTCAAAAGCATCTTTTGCTTCTCCAGCTGCAGAACCAGGTGCAGTACCTTTAAATCCATCAAGTGCGGTACCAAGTCCACATAATGACGCAAGACCAGCATCTTTAACACCGTCGGTCATGTACCAAGGTGAATCTAGCAATCCTTGCTCGAAAGCAGGTTGTAATACTCCACAACCAGTTTCAGGGAACAAGATACCAACAATAGCGTCAGCAGCACCTTTACCTAAGGCTGTTACTTCTGCACTAAAGTCTGAAGCATCTGTAGCGTGATAAACAATTGTCTTAACTGTTCCACCTGCATCTTCAAACGCAGCAGCAGTAGCTTCTGCTAGACCTCTACCATAAGAGTCTGCTCTTGAAATAATTGAAACTGATCCAACACCATCTTCAACAAGTAATGAAGCTAAAACCTCACCTTGTAAAAGATCTGAAGGAGCAGTTCTTGCATAAAATCCTTTTTTATCCATTTTGGTAAATTGAGGACTTGTATTTGATGGAGATACCATCACAACCTCTGCAGCAATTGCAGTGTCAAGAATTGCTAAAGAAGTACCACTACATGCAGCACCCATAACACCTTGTGCACCTTGTGCAATTACATCATTGAGACTTGTTAAGGCTACAGCTCCATCACAACCACTGTCGCCTTCTATTAAGACAACATCTTGGCCGTTAATACCGCCAGCAGCATTTATTTGCTGTACAGCGAGAGCAGCTCCTAGTGCAATACCAGGTCCTAGAGATGCCAGATCACCAGATAAAGGCATCAATGATGCCAATACAAGTGGGTCACCCGCAGGAGCAGCTGTAGTAGTAGGAGCGGCTGTTGTTGCAGGAGCTTCAGTAGTTTCAACTACTTCTTCTACATCATCAGATCCGCCAGATCCTGAACCACCACAGGCAGCAGCGACAAGCGCTAAAACCGCAAACAAAGCTAGAGCTTTGCGATTTCTCATATAATTTCCTTTCAGTCACTGAAATTAAAAAATTCCTACATATTTGTAGGAATGTATAACAACAATAGCGTAATTTGTGTACTCTTCAATAGCAGAAGCAAAAAATTTAAAAAAATGGTTGAAAATTTAGAAAATTTGTTAACTTTTCTTAATAATTTAGATTATTTAGACATATTCATATATATCTTTATTGTTTATCTTATTTATTTCGGATGGAAAAAAGGCTCTGTATTAATAATTTATTATTTGATAGCTTTTCTTATATCAATCTATTTAAGTTTCACTTATTCCTTTTCGATTGGTGAATATATAAGTGGCTGGCTTAATTCCAACCAGCAAACTTCACAAATTTTTGCAGGTGTCGCAATATTCATTACAATCTTGACATTAAGTTCAATTTTTCAAAATTTAATTTATAGGGAGGGATCTAAAAAAGATATAGGAAATAAGCTATTGGGAAGCATTACCTCTATTGTTTTGAGCAATTTAGTTCTTACATTTATGTTTACAATTTTATCTCTTCTTTCCTTACCAAAATATGTACAGGAAAATATTGATCAGTCAAATATTGTATCGTTTTATCTGAATTCTGAAGGAGTTCCCCAACAAACACTCGAAGTAATTACAGGTACAGATTTATTAAAAGTTACTTCAAGAATTAAGGAACTAACAGGCAGCACCTCTATTTCGTTAGATGAATCAGGATGTCTTGAAATCCCTTCTTTTACTCAATCAAAATTAATGTCCAAAACAAGTGAAACTAAAGAGTTGTTTGAAATGGTTAATATCGAAAGAATAAATGTAAATTCTGATCCATTGGAGTTCTCTCAAACATTATCGAATATTGCAGAAAATTATGCAAAAAAAATGTACACAGAGGGTTTCTGGTGTCACAAAGATCCAAACAATGGATATTTAGTTACTGAAAGACTTTTAGAAGTAGGTTATCCACCACCAAAATTTATTGGCGAAAATTTAGCAATGGCATCAACAATTTATTCTGGTCATCAGAGCCTAATGAATTCTGAATCACATAGAGCGACAATAGTAGATAATGAATTTAAACGTATCGGTCTTGGAATAGTGTCTGGTCCAAATGGTTTAATTATTGTTCAAATATTTGCATGATAAATTTAGAAATGACTTCTTTTGCAAAAATTCTCTGTAAAGGTTTAAAACAGTATTTAAAAAATGAGAATATCAAAATCAATGACGTAGATTTTCAAGAATTAGAAAATAAATTAATTAATGAGTTTAATCTTCCTTATTCTGATCAAACACAAACTCCAACTCAATTATTAAACAACTTTACCAAAACAATTTACAAATTTGAAAAAGTTATTACTCCTCAAGATTTAGGCGTTGAAGCTCATGAGCAGATTATGGTTTGGGGTGTTTTAAAAGCTCAAAATTACAATGATTAATACTGTTAGAAAAGATATCTGGATTAATTCTTATCCTATTTTTTTGTGGCTAGCCCTAGAACCGATAGTAGGCTTAATTGATTCAAAGATAGCTAGTGTTATAAATTTAGATACGCTTTCTGCAATTGGTATAGGAGAAACGATTTATTTTGTTTTTATTTGGGTTTTTATTTTTCTAGCATACGGAACAACACCACTTGTTTCCTCTCTCAATACTAAAAATGAAATCAATAAATTGAATTACTTTATAAATTTTGGAAGAAATGTTTCTATATTGCTAGGTTTAGGATCATTTTTAATTTTGTACGTAAGTAGTGGTAATTTAATTTCAACTTTTCAACCAACTCCAAATATCCAGCTACTTTCCTCTGATTATTTAGTCTTTCGATGTATTGGACTACCATTTTATTTGGTAAATATGCACTCCACTGCAGTACTTAGGGGTTTAAAGTATGCAAAAATTACTTTTTATAGCGCATTAATAGTATCAATCTCAAATATATTTTTTAGCTTATTTTTTGGACTGTTTCTAGGATTTGGTGCTGGTGGGATTGGGTTTGCTAGTTCTCTTGCTTTTTTTTGTGCTTCAATTTATTCAACAATAATTTTAAAAAAACAGTTAAACAATATTCCCTCCTCTAAAGAGGCAATAGACAAACCTAGTTTGCGAAAAAAATTTTTTAGCGTCGGAATATATATTTTGATTAGATCACTATTTCTTACCTTGTTCATGGCATATTTAAGAAATAGAGCTTCCCTAATGTCTATGGAGGAAATAGCCTTGCAACACATTTTGCTTCAGTTATGGTCAGTAGGTTATATTTTTGTTGATGCAATTGCGATTGCTTCTCAAACATTAATCTCTGAACTTGTTTCAAAAAAAGAAAAATACCAAAATTCCGGATTACAAAAAGAACTAGTGTCGGTAACGACAGCGATATCTTTCATCCTTGCAATAATAACTGTTTTATTTTTAGACAATTTTGTTGAAATGTTTGGGGATGACAAATTTGATTTATACATCGATTTACAATTAACAGTTCTTGTTGCTTTAAGTCTATTTATAGGTTGTTACGCATTTCTTTGGGACGGAGTTCTTCTAGGGCTTGATAGGGCTAAAGAATTTTCTTTTCTTACTGTGGCTTCTTCAGTTTCTGGATTTTTAGTTTGCACTTATCTATTAAGAACACAGAATATAATATCAACACTATGGATTGGTTTAAATGTTAGTTTGCTATTTAGATCTTTACTTGGATATAAATATCAGAAATAAATTATTTGACTGCTTTAAGAACAGGTCTTTCTAAGTAGTAACTTAGTATTTGTAATTCTTGTGAGAGGTCGACAGATCTAATTTGAACATCTGGAATATTCTTTAACAATACCGGAGCGAAATTTAAAATTGACTTTACCCCACAGTCAACTAACTGATCTGCAATTTCTTGAGCAACTTTTCCAGGTGTTGCAATAATGCCAATCGCAACATTGTACTTTTCACAAACACTTTTAACATCAGATGTTGGTTTAACTACAAGGCCAGCTATTTGTTTATTGATTTTTTTTGGATCATCATCAAATAGTCCCACAACACCAAATCCTCGTTCTTGAAATCCTCCATAATGTGCAAGTGCTGATCCAAGGTTACCAACTCCAACTATTACAGCGCTCCATCCTTCGACTAAACCAAGTTCTAATTGAATCTGATTTCTCAATGTTGAAATATCATATCCTACACCTCTAGTTCCTAGTGTGCCTAAATATGATAAATCTCTACGAACTTGAGCATCATTAACTTTTGCAATTTCTGCTAATTTTTTGGAAGAAATACCAATATTTTGTTCATCAATTTGTTCTAAGCATTGAAGATATAGAGGTAATCTCTTTACTGTTGCTGGTGGTATATTGCTATTTTCTTTCACTAATGCACAATCTAATAACAATATAAAAATAAGGTAAATTACATTAAAAATATTTTATTTTTACTTAAATTTATGATTTATTAATAAATAAGGTATTTTTAGGTCATAAATCATGAAAAATAAGGAAATATTCGATGTTTTAATTGTAGGGGCAGGTCCTTCTGGTTCTAATACTGCAATTTCTTACAAAAATTTAAATCCTGATTTAAAAGTTGGAATTGTTGACAAAGCTATTTTTCCAAGAGATAAATCTTGTGGTGATGCAATTGGTCCTGGGGTCATTAATGCTTTAAAAAGATTTAACAATGAACATATACTTGACGGTGAACCTGAGGTTATCTCAACATCTTTATTTGGTCCCGATAATATAGGAATCCAAAATTATATTCCAAAAGTTAAAAACAAAGATGATTCCGTTGTTTACGTTATTCCAAGATATGAACTCGATAATAGAATTTTTGAAATTGCAAAAAATCTCGACGTACATTCATATGAGGGTGTTAGGTACTTAAATTATGAACAAACTGAAAATGAAGATATTTTAAAAGTAGAGATCGAAAATAGTGATAAAGAAAAAAACTTCTTATTCACAAAATTGTTGGTAGGTGCAGATGGTGCAAATTCAAGAGTTAGAAAAAGTTTAGATTTAAAACAAAATAGTGACATACACAAAGCAATTGCTATTAGAGCCTATATTGACAGTCCAAATTATTTAGAAATATTTAAAGAAAGAACACTTATGTTTGAAATCAATGTTTCAGCATTAAAAGGTTATGCTTGGGCATTCCCTAGTAAAGGTAATTTAATAAATATTGGTATTGGTATGCCATTAAATTTATTTAAAAAAGACAAAATGGATATTAATGAAATGCTTGATAGCTTTATAAGTACATTGGAATCCAAAGGAGTAATTGTTGATAACCTAAGGATGGAAAAAAGTTATATGCTTCCATTTGCATCCTCTAGACCAAAACTTGCGCATGATAAAGTAGCTCTTGTCGGAGATGCCGGTTCAATGATCAACCCCATGAGTGGAGAAGGTATTTTTTACGGTATGGAGGCAGGATATTTACTTGCAAAAGAAACATTCGGTTCATTAAATTCCAACAAAAAAAATAATTTAAATAATAATTTAAAAAAATATGAAAGAGCCTTAAATAAAAGATTTGGAATGCATTTTCTTAGCTGTACGGTTGCTCGACTAGTTTTGCAAAGTCCATTTATGACAAAGAGATTACTTAAAATTGCATCTGTTGATAAAAACACTATTAATTTTGTTGTTGAACTCTTGTTTGATGAGGCAAGATTGACAATTAAAGAGACTTTTTCGCTAGCTTTTAAATTCATTTTACCCTTTAGAACAGTAAGGTTTTTTAGTAAATCTCCAGCCTTTTCCCTATAACAAAAAGCAAAATCAGTACTAAAATGAAATAGTACATTGTGAAATATTTCACAAATAGGGAGGGAATGTGATTAATTGGTTACCAATTTTGGTAATGCTATTTATTGGTATTGGTTTTGCAATTGCTTCACTTGGGGTCAGCTATCTTTTATCTCCTAAAAACCCAACACCTGAAAAATTAACACCTTATGAGTCTGGCATTTTCCCCGAAGAAGAGCCCTCACAGAGATTTCCAGTCAAATTTTATATGGTCGCTATGTTGTATATTGTTTTCGATATTGAAATAATATTTCTTTTAGCCTGGGCAACACGATTTGAGCAACTTGGCTGGTACGGAATAGTTGTTATTTTCATATTTACATTCTTTGTACTTGAGACACTTTATTATGTCTGGAAAAGAAATGTTCTTGATTGGAATGTTCCAAGAAGACAAAGATATCATGATCCAGTTTCTAACTATGAAGGAGGAAATGAATAATGTTTTCTCCTGATAATATTTTCACAACAACTATTGATAAAGCCGTGCGTTGGTCAAGAACACAATCCATGTGGCCTGTTACTTTTGGACTTGCATGCTGCGCTATTGAAATGATGGCTGCAGGATCTGCAAAATACGATTTGGCAAGATATGGAATGGAGGTATTTAGGGCATCACCAAGACAGGCTGATTTAATGATAGTTGCTGGTAGAGTTTCTCAAAAAATGGCACCAGTATTGAGACAAGTTTATGACCAAATGGCAGAGCCAAAGTGGGTAATAGCAATGGGTGCTTGCTCTTCTACTGGGGGGATGTTTAATAACTATGCCCTTGTACAAGGTGTTGACCACATAGTTCCTGTAGATATATATGTACCTGGATGTCCACCTGGACCACAATCATTAATGCACGGAATCCTAACACTTCATCAAAAAATTATGGATAGAGAGATAAATAGATAATGAAAGAAAATTTAGATATATCAATTGAAGATTATTTTCAAAAAGTCGAAGAGCTGAAAAATGATGGATATGAAATGATGGTCGATTTAACTGCTATTGATTGGTTCAGAAAAAAAGAACCTAGGTTTGAAGTAGTTGTAAACTTTCTCTCCGTTTCAAAAAATAAAAGAATCTCTATCAAAGTCAAATTGAATGATGAGTTAACAATTCCTTCAATCACAAGTCTTTATCCAAGTGCAAATTTTTATGAAAGAGAAGTATTTGATATGTTTGGAATTAATTTTGAAAATCATCCTGATTTAACAAGAATTCTCATGCCAGATGATTGGGTTGGACACCCTTTAAGAAAAGATTATGGGACAGGAAGAATTCCAGTTCAATTCAAAAATGCACCAAAGGTTGATTAATGATGGAAGAAAATAAAGATACTGTAAAAGATGTAGACTTCTGGGCTACAAACTCAGAAGAAGGTGGATGGAACATTTCTTCAACTGATGAAGGATCTCAAAAAATGTTGGAACAAGAAGATGAAGTAACTACAAAAATTCAAATGGGTTCTGAAGTTATAGATGACTATTTTATTGACGATGATATTTCTGATGATGAAAGAATGATTTTAAATATGGGGCCTCAGCATCCATCAACACATGGTGTTTTAAGGTTACAAGTAGAACTTGAAGGAGAAGTGGTAAGAAGAGTACAGCCTGTAATTGGATATCTTCATACTGGAATGGAAAAGACAGGAGAAGAGTTAAATTACTTTCAAGGACCTACTAACACTACAAGGATGGATTATCTCTCTCCTTTTTTCAATGAACTTGTTTTTTCATTAGCGACTGAAAAATTATTAGATATTGAAGTCCCTGATAGAGCATCAACAATAAGAATATTAATGACAGAACTAAACCGAATTTCCTCACACCTTGTTGCATTAGCAACTGGTGGAATGGATATTGGAGCATTATCAATGATGATTTTTGGGTTTAGAGAAAGAGAATTAATTCTTGATTTTTTCGAAAAGACAACAGGTCTTAGAATGAATCATAACTTTATAAGACCGGGTGGTGTCGCAGCAGATTTACCAGATAATTGGCAAAAAGATATTGAAAAGATATTGAAAGTTATACCTGAAAAACTAAAAGACTACGATGAAATGCTTTTAGACAATCCTATTTGGCAGGGAAGACTTAAGAATGTTGGAATATTAACGACTGAAGAATGTTTGGCATACGGAATAACTGGTCCAAGTCTTAGAGCTAGCGGATATGCATGGGATTTAAGAAAAATGCAACCTTATTCAGGTATAGAAAAATATGAGTTTGATATTCCGGTTTTTGAAGAAGGAGATGTCTTTGCAAGGTGGAGAATCAAAGTTTTAGAAATTTTTGAAAGTTTAAAGATTGTTGAACAAGCTATGGGAAATATGCCTAAAGGCCCCTTCAAAATTCAAGATAAAAAAATAACCCCTCCCCCAAGAAAAAGACTTGATGAGTCAATGGAAGCTTTGATCCACCATTTCAAAATATATACAGAAGGTTTTAAAGTTCCAGAAGGAGAAGTATATACGACAGTTGAATCTCCTAGAGGAGAGTTAGGCTGTTTTATTGTTTCAGACGGATCATCAAAACCTTATAGAATGCATGTAAGAGGACCATCCTTCTGTAATCTTCAAGCTTTACCAGTAGTAATGTCAGACAGTCCAATTGCGGACGCAGTTGCAGCAATAGCCTCTTTAGATCCAGTTTTAGGAGATGTTGACAGATGAGTTGGGAAAAAGCATTGATTGATAAAGCAAAAGAAATTATTGATATGTACCCTCAAAAAAGATCTGCTTTAGGGCCACTTTTATATCTAGCACAAGAAAAAGACGGCTATATATCAAATGATTCAATTGTTGAGATTAGTAATCTTATTGGCATTACTGAAGTTCAAGTAAAGTCAGTAGCATCCTTTTACTCTATGTACAAAGAAGAGCAAACTGGAAAGTATTTACTAAGTGTATGTAAATCAATATCTTGCGAAATAAATGACTCAAGAAGCGTGATAGATTCTGTCAAAAACTTTACAGGCTTAGAAAATTATGAAACAGATACTGATAAGGTTTTTACTTTTGAGGAAGTTGAGTGCATCGGTGCTTGCGGAGGAGCGCCAGCTGTTCAGGTTAATTATGAAACAGTTGAAGGATTAACACCTGAAAAGTCACTCAAAATGTGCGAATGGCTTAAAGAAGAACGACCAGAAATAATTGTAGCTGAAGAACTTCAAGAGAAATTTGGAGGTGTAAAATCATTTGACTGGGCAATTGCAGACAATACAGGTTCATCTTATTCTGTTCCAGGATTCCAAAAAATCGGCACTGCTAAGGAAAAAAACTAATGAAAGAAACTTTATTACTTACAAAGCATATGCGTGAATTTCCTGAAGATAGCCATCAGATTGAAATTTATGAGAAAAATAATGGTTATAGTGCACTCAAAAAAGTTTTAAAAGAAGACAATCCTGAGAATGTTATTAATGAGATTAAAGATTCGAACATTAGAGGTCGTGGAGGAGCAGGTTTTCCAACAGGAGTAAAGTGGGGTTTTTTAGCAGAAAATGAGGATAGGTATCTTGTAATTAATGGTGATGAATCCGAACCCGGTACATTCAAAGATAGAATTTTACTTGAAAGAGATCCACACCAACTAATTGAAGGTGTAATAATTACATGCTTTGCTTCAAACATCAAAAAAGCATTTATCTACATAAGAGGCGAGTATGCGAAGCCAGCAAGAAGAGTACAGGATGCAGTTGAGCAAGCATATGAAAAAGGATATTTGGGAAATAATATATTAGGAACAAATTTTTCCTTGGATGTTGTAGTTCATCTTGGAGCAGGAGCGTACATATGTGGTGAAGAAACAGCTCTTTTGAATTCTCTTGAAGGAAAAAGAGGAGAGCCAAGACTAAAACCACCTTATTTTCCTGCAGTAATGGGACTATATAACAAACCAACACTAGTAAATAATGTAGAAACAATATCTTCAGTTCCTTGGATAATTCAAAATTCGGGAAAAGAGTATTCAAAACTTGGTGTTGAAGGATCAACAGGAACAAGAATTTTTAGCTTGTCAGGCCACGTAAATAATCCTGGAAATTTTGAAATTGAAATGGGTCAGAGCTTTGGTGAATTTATAGATACATTTGGAAAAGGAATCAAAAATAACAAAAATGTAAAAGCTTACATTCCCGGAGGTGCTTCAGCGCCATGGTTCACCGGTGATCAATTAGATATAAAAATGACAATTGATGATGTTGCAAATGCAGGATCAATGTTGGGTTCTGGGGCGGTAGTTGTGATGGATGAAGATACTAATTTAGTTTATGCGGCAAAGAGTATCGTAAGTTTTTTTGCTCATGAATCATGTGGTCAATGTACTCCTTGCAGAGAAGGGACAACTTGGCTAGAAATGATTTTAGAAAGAATTGCAAGCGGCAGAGGTAGATTGTCTGACATTAGTTTGTTGATTGATATTTGCGACAATATTTCACCTGGATTGGATTGGCCACCAAAAATGACAACAATATGTCCACTAGGTCCTTCAGCTGTATCTCCAATAACATCATTATTAAATAACTTTTCTGAGGAGATAACAAATATGCTTCCAACAAAAATTCCAATTACACAATGACGGATCAAATAAAGATAAATGTTAATGGTTCTGAAATAAGTTCAAAACCCGACCAGCTAATAATTGAAGCTTGTGAAGACTCTGGTATTCACATACCAAGGTTCTGCTGGCATAAACGTATGGATCCTGTTGGCATGTGTCGTATGTGCTTGGTTGAGATTGAAACTCCAAGAGGTAAAGCTCTTGTTCCATCCTGTACAACCAAAGTCTCAGAGGATTTAGTCGTAGATACCGAATCTGATGTTGTAAAAAAAGCCCAAGAAGGAGTCTTAGAGTTTTTATTGATTAATCATCCTTTAGACTGCCCCGTTTGTGATAAGGCTGGAGAATGTCCTTTACAAGATCAAACAATGGCTTATGGACCAGGAGAATCAAGATTTGTCGAAGACAAAAGACATTTTGAAAAACCTATCCCAATTTCAGAAATAATTTTACTTGATAGGGAGAGATGTATTTTATGTGCCCGATGTACTCGATTTTCGGATGAAATATCTGGAGACCCACTTATTGAATTTATACAAAGAGGAAATAAGACACAAGTAAATACTTTTCCTGATGAGCCTTTTAGATCATACTTCTCAGGCAATACAGTACAAATTTGTCCAGTTGGCGCTTTAACATCATCTTCTTATAGATTCAAAGCTCGTCCTTGGGATTTAAAGAAAGTTTCATCAACCTCTAATTGTTCTTCAGTTGGTGACTCGGTTGAATTAAATGTCTCACAGAACAAGATGCTTAGGATTTTAGGTGAGGACAATGAATTTACAAATCAAGGATGGCTTTCTGATAAAGGGCGATACAACTTTGAATATTTACATTCGGACAAGAGAATCGAAGCACCATTACTTGTTAAAAATTCAAACAAGGAATTAACCATTAATGAAACTATGGAGTTAATTAGTAATGAAATACTTACAAGCGACAATCCGAACATAAGTTTTATTGTTGGACACAACTCTACTAATGAAGAGTATTATGCATTAAATAAATTTGCAGAAAACCTTAATAAAGTTGAAAATGAAAATACAGTTAGCAATATAAATTTTTATCTGAGTGATGATTATTTACACAACGGTTTTTTCAATGATGATTACTCACTTGGAGAAATTAAAGATTTAGATTCGGCTGATACCATAATTTTGTGGGCACAAGATATTAAAGACAATCTTCCAACTCTTTATCTAAGGATTAAACAGGCCGTCAGAAATGGAAAAAAATTATTAATATTTGGCCACACAAATACTGCAATCAAACAACTTTCGGAAGAATATTATGGTGAAAATATTGTCACAAATAATTTTGAATTCAATGTCGAAATATCAGATATACCAAATTTATCCAAGTATATTGACGGAAAAGATGTTTTAGCTATTGTAGGAAAAGCTTCTCCACTTCAAAATGTTAATCCAATTTTCCAATTGGTTAAACATTTAGATCAAAATTCCAATTTAAAAATACTTAATTGTTTTTCAAAAGGCAACACACTTGGAGCATTACAAAATTTAGATATTGTAAAAGGTCTAAATGAGTTTATAACAGAATTTGATAGTAGTAAAAGAAATATTGTCTTTACAGTAGGCTCCAACCCTGTAAATAATTCAATTTATAGTCTTAAAATAAAGGAAACTTTAATTGATGCCGATTTTGTAGTTTCTCTTGATTTATTTAAAAATGAAACAACCGAACTATCAGATATTATTCTTCCGACAACAACATTCGGTGAAAAGGAAGGTACATTCACAAATATTGAAATGAGAACCCTAATGCAAAATAAAATATTGCCTACTCCTGGTTCTGCATTGAATGAATGGGAATATTGGTTGATTCTCTCAAACAAAATGAATTTATTAGAATCTTATGGAACCGAAGCAGAGTTAAATTCCATGTTGTGTAAAGACTACATTGATAGTGATAATATTCCATCTTTTGATAATTTGAATAAACCATCTAATCTTGATGGAATTTTAAACTCAAAGACAATCAATATTGAAATAGAAAATGTTGATTCTACAAATCTTGAAATATTATTTGTTCATAGACTTTATGGAGATTCTTCATCACAAATCAACTCTCCCTCAATTTCTATGCTAGGTTCTGAAAGATTCATTGAAATGAATTCAGCAACTTACTTTGGATCCTATATGCTAAATAGCGACGTAGTGACTTTAATACAAGACAATAACTCGATTCAAGTTAACGTCAACATTAACGAAAATCTTCCTGATAATCTCTTAGTAGTTCCAATAAACAGAAGGGGATTCCAAGATCTTAATCCTGAGAAAAAAGTGGAATTGGAGGCAGCAAAAAGTCGGGAGCAATTAAGTGTCACCTGAAATTATTCTTGCATTAATTAAGCCACTTCTAGTTTTAGGACTTTTACTAACCAATACAATTATTCTTATTTGGTTAGAAAGAAAAGTTGTTGCGGGGATGCAATCAAGAGTTGGTCCCGATAGAGCTGGTCCATTTGGAATATTACAAACTTTAGCAGATGCGATAAAACTTTTGTTAAAAGAGCAAATCTTACCAATGAAAGCCGATAAAGCTATGTATCTATTAGCTCCAATTATTGCGTTGGTTCCATCTTTTTTAATATTTATGATAATTCCATTGGGCCCTGGTTTTGAGTTAACAATTGGTGAGGAATCTCAATTTATTAATATGGTGGGTGCAGATATTAATGTCGGCGTTTTATTTTTTCTTGCAGTTAGTTCATTGGCAGTTTATAGCGTAGTTTTAGCTGGATGGTCCTCCGGATCAAAATATCCGTTGCTAGGCGGTGTAAGAGCTTCTGCCCAAATGATTTCATACGAAGCTGCAATGGGTCTTTCATTAGTACCAGTTATTTTGTACTCAGGATCTATGTCAATGTCGAAAATTGTTGAGAGTCAATCAGGATATTTATCTAGCCCCATTCCCATACTTGATTCAATAATTGGATTTATTCCGAACTGGAACATTTTTCCACAATTTTTAGCTTTTGGAATATTTTTCATAGCCTCGATTGCTGAAGTAAACCGAGCTCCTTTTGATCTTGTAGAAGCAGAACAAGAATTAGTTGGTGGGTTTCATACAGAATATTCAGGTTTTAGGTTTGCAATGTTTTTTTTAGCTGAATATATAAATATGTTTAATATGTGCGCAATAACAGCAACTTTCTTCTTGGGTGGATGGTTAGGCCCAACGTTTGCTGGAGTTTTACCACCGTTTCTATCAGCAATAATGCCAACAATCTGGTTGGGTGTTAAAACTTTTGGTCTATTATTTGTTTACTTTTGGATAAGAGCAACACTCCCAAGACTAAGATATGACCAACTAATGGAGTTAGGATGGAAGAGACTTATACCTCTCTCACTAATATGGCTAATGATTTCATCAATTGTGCTAGGTATTAGAGAGTTTGGACTACCTTGGAGTTAGGAAAATTATGAGTGCAGGTTATGACTTAGTTAAAGGATTAAAGGTAACTTTTAAAGAGCTATTCAAAAAATCTGTAACTGATAAATACCCAAAAGAGTTTAGAAATAAACCACAAAGATTCCATGGAAGGCATGTTTTAAATAAATATGAAGATGGAATGGAAAAATGTATAGGGTGTGAACTATGTGCTGGAGTATGTCCCGCCCAGTGTATTTACGTCAGAGGTGAGGACAATCCTGAAGAACAACCAGTAAGCCCAGGTGAGAGATACGGTTTTATCTATGAAATAAATATGCTTAGATGTATTTATTGTGGTTTATGCGTTGAAGCATGTCCTACTGAAGCTATAACTATGACATCTTTATTTGAGATGAGTGTTGGTTCTCGAGATGAAGCAGTATTTGATAAAGAGGTCTTATTGGTAGGAGATGATGGAAATCCAAATGTTCATGAGGAGCAAACACAATTAACAAATTTTAATGAATTAAAAACAGCTGATGGATGGATGAGAGCAACATCATCGAATGGTAATCCAGACTATCAAAATATTATAAGCTGGACAGGGTCCCTAGGAGTTGGAAAAAGAGATCCTGAAAAGGGTCAATTTTTAGAAGAAGAATAGTGTGACAGATTTACTGCTATTTGCGATTCCTGGATTGTTTATAATTCTAGGAGCACTCATAGTAATTTTTGCCAGAAATCCAGTTCATAATGCAATGGGACTAGTGCTAACACTTACATCGCTAGCAATTTTATATATCTCTCTTAATGCAACTTTCGTTGCTATGGTTCAAATGCTAGTTTATGCAGGCGCTGTAATGACATTATTTTTGTTTGTCATAATGATGATTGGTGTTGACAAACCAGAACAAACTAAAGAGGAAATAAAAGGACAAAAATTATTAATATCTGGAACTTTAATTTTGTTAGTCTCGGTTATTGTCTTTATTGGTTTAGAAAATGGTTTAGATTGGAATTTGTTACTTCCTCAATCTCAAAATACATTAGAAGGCACACCGTCACGTATAGCATCAGCAATGTTTACGTCGTGGGTCTTTCCCTTTGAAGTTATATCAATACTTCTGATCGTTGCTACAACTGCAGCATTAGCTTTAGCTTATGAGTTTAGAAAAAGAGAGACTAATGATTGAAGTAACCTCTGATTGGTACCTAACTCTATCAGCCATACTTTTTTCAATTGGCTTCCTCGGTATTATGATTCGTAAAAATGCATTGATTATGTTTATGTGTATTGAGCTTATGCTTAATGCTGTTAATTTGACATTTATCACAGCTTCAAACCATTTGGGATTAGTTGATGGTCAGATTGCTGTCTTTTTTGTACTAGTCGTTGCTGCTGCCGAAGTTGTAGTTGGTCTAGCAATAATTGTTTCAATATTTAAAAAACAAGAATCAGCGTCTGTAGACATGTTAAGTTCTTCGAAGGGATAAGTTTGGAAATTTTAATTCTAGGAGTATTACTAATTCCGTTTCTTACATCATTACTTTTAAAAGCTGCAGGTAAATACATGAATGAGTTACTTACAAATTTTGTAACTTTGAATGCCTCCCTTTTGTCTGTTGCAATATCTTTTTTCTTATTTGGATATATTTTTTTGGATAAATTCAAACCACTTAAGTTCGAGCTCTTTGAGTGGTTTCCTGATCCACAAATAGTATTTGAATTTTATTTAGATGGACTATCTGGTGTAATGATGGTTTTAATTTCTACTCTAAGTCTTGTAATTCAACTTTTTTCAACCTCATATATGAGCAAAGATGAAAAATACACAAAATACTTTGAATATTTCAATTTTTTTGTTTTTTCAATGTTACTCCTTGTGATGTCTGGAAATTTTTTAGTAATGTTTTTTGGATGGGAACTAGTTGGATTAAGCTCTTATCTCTTAATATCTTTTTGGTCAGAAAAGAAATCAGCATCAAAAGCAGGAAACAAAGCGTTTATTTTGAATAGGATAGGAGACTTTGGATTCCTTATTGGTCTCATGATGATTTTAAATTATTTTGAAACCTTTAACTTTTTGAGTATATTTGAAGACACTCTAAATACAAGACCTGAAAATTTAGATCTTATGATTTTGTTTTTACTTTTAGGTGCTTTCGGAAAATCTGCTCAGTTTCCTTTATTCAGCTGGTTACCAGATGCAATGGAAGGACCAACACCTGCAAGCGCATTGATTCATGCCGCAACAATGGTTACAGCTGGTGTGTTTATGCTGGTTAGAATTTCACCATTATTACAATTTTCAGAAATAGGAAGTATCACAATTATAAGTCTTGGACTTTTAACAGCTCTAATTTCTGCTTTCGCTGCGATAAATCAAGATGACATAAAAAAAGTTTTGGCTTACTCAACAATTTCACAACTTGGATTTATGTTCATTGCTATTGGAGCAGGAGCCTATGTTGCAGCAATATTTCATCTTGTAACACATGCGTTTTTTAAAGCATTGCTATTTCTCGGAGCAGGGGCTGTAATTCATGAAATGCATCACGAACAAAATATTTATAAAATGGGCGGACTTAGAAAAAAAATGCCAGTAACTGCTGCAATGATGGGAATTGGAACTTTAGCAATATCTGGTATTCCACCGCTAGCAGGATTTTGGTCAAAGGATGAAATACTAGCCTCGGTATTTGCTAGAGGAGGAATTTATTATGGATTCTGGGCTTTGTCTCTTTTAGCTGCATTAATGACTGCTTTTTATATGGGAAGGCACTGGCTGTTAATTTTTGTTAAAGAGCCATCCAATGAATTAGACAGTATAAATGAAGCACCAAAAAATATGACAAGACCTTTGATTTTACTTGGCCTTTTTTCTATTTTTATTGGATTTATAAATACACCTTTTTTTCATGGTTTAGAAAAAGTGTTACATGAAACTCTTTACAACGTAGAAGTTACGCACCTTCCAAAAGGTATAACACTAGCAGTTTTGGCATTTCTATCAATTGGAGCAGGTTTTACAGGCCTTGCACTCGCGTACTTGATTTATATCTTTGATATTTTTACCTACTTTAAAATAAAAATACCTTTTTTAAAACAATTCAAAAAGCTTTCAAAAGATGTCCTTTATTTAAATAAAATTGGAAATCTAATTTTTGTAAAAGGCATGAAATCATTATCAAGAAAAGTAGCTGTAAGTGTTGATGGTATGACCATTGATGGATTTATAAATGGAGTAGCAAGGTCATTTTTAAAATCATCCCAACAAATTTCCTTTTCACAAACGGGTCTTGTTAGAAGCTACGTTGTATATTTTGGACTTTTCATGTTGGCACTTATTCTTGTATTTTTATTATCTCCTGGAGTCTTATCATGACAAGTTTGATTTATAGCTTTATATTGCTTCCAGTAATTAATTCAATATTAGTTTTTCTTATTCCAGATAGAAGGAAAGAACTCTTCAGGCCTTTAACAGTTTATTTAAGCTTGATCCCATTAGGTCTCTGTTTGTATATGTTTGTAAACCAAAATTTAAAAACAAGCTTTTTAGAAGTTGACTCAACACCTTGGATTACAGCATATGGAATAGATTTGATTATTGGATTTTCTGGAATGTCATTTTTATTAATTACATTGAATTGTTTGCTTGTATTATTGTCAATTCTTTCACTAAATCAAGAATATGCAGAAAGTAAAGGATTTCTTGGATCAATCATGCTCTTACAAGCTGCTGTAAATGGAGTATTCTTGGCAGGTGATTTAGTTTCACTATTCATATTTTTTGAAGCCTTGCTAATTCCCATGTATTTCTTAATGGGTATCTGGGGTGGAAGTAATAAAAGATATGCAACAATTAAATTTATTTTATATACAGTCTTTGGTTCAATTTTTATACTCGCTGGAACAATATATACAGGAGTTTTAAGTTACATTTCATCTGGAAAATTTGCGTTAGATTTTGAATCAATAGCATCTATGTCAATTTCGACCAGCCAGTCAGAAATATTATTTTTATTATTCACATTTGGTTTCCTTATAAAAGTACCTTTATTTCCACTTCACACCTGGTTACCAGATGCTCACGTGGAAGCACCAACCGCGGGCAGTATTTTGTTGGCTGGAGTTCTTTTAAAAGTTGGAGCCTATGGAATATTAAGAGTTTCAATTCCTTTTTTTACAGAAGGATTTCTTAGGTACCAATTCATAATTGCATTTTTATCTGTTGTAGGGATAATTTACGGTGCAATCGTAGCAATTGTTCAAATAGACATTAAAAAACTGATTGCATATTCCTCAATAAGCCACATGGGATTTGTAATGCTTGGTATTTCAGCAGGAAGATACTTAAGTCTGGAAGGTGCTGTAATTCAAATGATAAATCACGGTATAACTTCTGGTGCATTATTTATGCTTGTTGGATTTTTATATGATCGAAGACACACAAGGAGAATATCAGATTTTGGGGGTTTGAGAAAATCAATGCCTATATATGCATCAATATTTTTATTTTCCTCATTTGCTTCAATAGGATTACCAGGACTTAATGGATTTGTTGGTGAGTTTATGATTTTAATGGGAAGCTATCCGACTTTTAAAGTTCTGACCTCTGTTGCAGCATTTGGTGTTGTCCTTGCAGCAATTTATATGCTTTGGGCTTATCAAAGGATGTTTAATGGACAATTAGATAATGATGAAAATTCTGTGTTAACAGATCTAAATACAAAAGAACTGGTAGCTGTAGGTCCATTACTTGCTTTAATGTTGTTCATTGGCATATATCCGAGCTTTATAGAAAGCTACGTCGTTCAAGATGTATCAGTAATTTATGAATCAATTAGCAATCTCTTAGGAGCTTCACAATGAGTGAAATTAGTGCAGCAATAGGTTTTAATTTAATTGTAATTTCTCCAACCATTGCTTTAGTTGGTACAGCCTTGGTTCTTCTATTTTTTACAATCACTATTGAATCTAATGAAATTGTAAAAAAATCAATTACGTTTATGGGAATGCTTATTACTTCTTTTTGTGTATTTTTAAAGTTTGGATTGTTTTTAGAGAATGGAGTAAGTTCATATTTCACTCAAAAAATATTATTAGACGAATTTTCTCTGTTTGGTAATGTCTTAATTTCGCTTATTTTATTATTTAATTTTTTACCTATTTGGGACTCATCAAAACAATTAAAAGAAAAAACAACGGAGGCAATAATTCTCACTCTGATGAGTGCTTCTGGCTTTATGTTAATGGTGGACTCTGAAAATTTAATAATGTTATTTATTGGTTTGGAGATTGGTTCTATTAGTTTATATGCTCTGGCTGGTCTTAATAGAGGTGACAAGCTTAGTAACGAGGCTTCCCTAAAGTATTTCCTATTAGGATCACTCGCATCTTGTATATTGATTTATGGTGTCTCTTTAGTCTACGTATCTTTTTCAGTTTTTAGTGTTTACAACTTTGCCTTAGGTATCGCTTATGTTGGACCTGATTCTGTACCACTTACAACATCAATTGGTGTTTTACTTATTTTTGTTGGTTTACTATTTAAAATTGCTGCTGCACCTTTTCAATCCTGGGCTCCTGATGTTTATCAAGGTTCACCAACGGGATATGTTGGATTTATGTCTTCAATAGCTAAAGTTTCATCATTTATTGTTATTGCAAGACTTTGTTTGGTATCAATAAACTTTATTATCGAAGATTTCAATACCTTCTTTTTAATAGTTATTATTTCTTCTGCTCTCATTGGTTCTTTATTTGCATCTATACAAGAAGATTTAAAAAGGCTTTTAGCTTATAGTGGTGTAGTCCAGTCTGGATTTATTTTATCTGGAATTGTATCAGGTATAAATGGAACAAGCGCATCTATGTTTTATCTATTTACTTATATACTCCAATTAATCGGAATATTTATGATTTTTTCAATTATAAATGGAAAACTATCATCAGAATTTAACATTCAAAGTATTCAAGGATTATTTATAAATAATCGTTTTCTTGCCACTTCATTTTGTGTATTTATGTTTGGTTTAGCCGGAATTCCTCTAACAAGCGGATTCGTGTCGAAATTTATTTTGTTAACAAACTTATGGGCTTATGAAAAATATCTCCTTGTTTCAATTCTTTTATTGTCAACAGTTGCAGGATTTTATTTTTACTTGAGACCAATTTGGATAGCAACTATTGAAAAGACAGAAGCACCTATAGAGACATTGAAATTAAAAAAATCAGAATATTTTGTAATTACAACTTTAGCGACACTGACTATATTTTTTGGCCTTGTTCCTAGCTCATTGATAAATATTTCAAGATGGATAGTACAGAGTTATCTATGAACCTAATTTTTACAAATAGTCCACCAGTTTTTCATCATCAAGGCGGATGGGATGAGATGCTTATGTTTTTAATTCCAGCTCTTTTACTTACATGGCTAAGAAAAAAGCAGAATACTGATAGTAATAAAAATGAATAAATTATATATAATAATTTTATGATTGAAATTCAAAACCTAACAATGAAATACAAAAACGGTAAAGGTGTCTCAGATATTAGTATTTCTGTTGATAATGGTGAAGTAAAAGGGTTACTTGGTCCAAACGGTGCAGGAAAATCAACGACGATGAGAAGTTTAATGGGTTTTTTGAAACCCTCAGAAGGCTCTCTTTCAGTAGAGGGAATTGACACAATCGAAAATCCTGTTGAAGCAAAAAAAATAATTGGATATTTACCTGGAGATCCCCAACTTCCACAAAATCTTAGTCCTAAATCATTGTTTAAACTTGGTGCTGACATGAGAGGTCAAACTACTGAATATGCAATGGAATTAGCAGAGAAGTTCGAACTTGAAGTAGATCAATCTTTAAAAGAACTATCTAAAGGAAACAGACAAAAAGTTGCCATAATCTTAGCTGTTCAGCATAAACCGAAGGCTTTAATTTTGGATGAGCCAACTTCTGGTTTAGACCCCTTCCACCAAAGGTCATTTTTTGAAATAGTTGAAGAATTTTCTAATAATGGCGCATCCATACTTTTGTCATCCCATATAATCTCTGAAGTTGAAAAAGTTGCTAAGTCAATGGCGGTTTTGAGAGATGGAGCCAAAGTTTATGATGAAATGTATGAAACATTTTTAAATAAGGCAAAAGAAGATGGAAAAGATTTAGAAGATGCTTTCTTTTCGTTTTATGACAGAAAGGAATCAAATGCTTAATTATCTTAAATATATGATCACTGTACCAAGAAAATTCATCTTAAATTGGGCAATATCAGGAGGGGCGTATCTATTGATACTTCCATTGGCTTTTGCAAATTCAAGCGTAGAGAGCCTCCTTATAGATACACAAAGAGAAGCTTTTAGAGGCATGTCTGAGAATGATACAGTTATGAATTTGCTCGGAATACAAGATTGGGATAATGTTTTTACGCTAGAGGGAATGGTAACAACTTATTTCCTAGTTCCATTCGTACCGCTTTTAATTGGTACAGCTACGATCATACTTTTAAATAAACTAGGTTCAAAAGCTGAAGAAGATGGAACGTTTGAATTTGTTGCAGCATTACCAATGACAAGATCAACTGTTTATTTATCACAAGCCATTCTTACAGTCCTCTTTGGTTTATTTGTTACTTTTGCATGGACAAACATTATGTTTATTCCAATAGCAACCATGGAACTTAGCCAGACACTTGATTATGGACCTCTAATGAAAGCAACGCTACAAGCTGCATTAGCTGGTGTTAGTTTTGGAGCATTAGGATTTGCTCTTGGAACTTTCACAGGTAAGTCCTCAATGGCATGGGCTTTTGGAGGTGGCTTAATGGCATTTGAATATTTAACAAACTCATTAGCTGGGACAAATGATTTCTTTCAATGGTTCGATGATAATCTCTCATCGTTTGGAGCATACGGAAATCCTTATCAAGATGGTTTAATTGGTGAAGATATATTTCTTGTAGTTGGAAAAACTTTAATATTTTTGGCAATTGGATTTATTGGTTTTAGAAATAGGTCGTTAAATCTTCGATAAATTTTTACATACTAAACTTTCAATAGCTTAAAATAAAAATATGCCGATTTATTCAAGAACAATTACTGTAAAAGGAGATATTGAGTCTGCTTTCAATTTTGTTGCTGATTTTAGAAATCTTGATCAATGGGATACAGCTAGTACAGCTCAGCTAATTACTAATGAGCCAATTAGAGAAGGATCGATATTCAAAGCAAAAACATCTTTTAATGATAGAGAAATGATTATCGATTACGAGGTAATTGAATGGGGCGCACCATTGAGAGCCTCATTAAAAGCAGATACTAAAAACTTTACGCTAATCGATACAATATTTTTATCAGCAAACTCAAGAGGTACTGAACTTACTTATACTGTGAACGTTAAATATAAAGGGATTTTTATAATAGTTGGATTATTTTTTGGTCCTATATGGACAAAATTAATGAATACACAAATCAAAAACCTTGAGGCAGTTCTTGGTCAGGCCTAAATTAGTTTTTTTAATAGTATTTCTTCTTACAATAAGCTGTCAATCAAGCGAGAATATGTATATGAGTGGAGAAATTAATGAATTTCCTTCAATTGAAGGAAACAATTTAAATAAAGAAAAAAAAGTTGTTCCAGACGATTTTGTGGATAAAGATCTAATAATCATTGTTGCCTTTCAACAATGGCATCAAGGCCTAGTTGATGAATCAATTAATCTTCTTGAAAATAATAAAATGGATTTAACTCACAATATTATTGAAGTTCCAACAATTAGAAAAACAAATAAGTTAAACGAAATATATTTAGATGGTGTAATGAGAGCTGGTATTAGAGACGATAGAATTAGAAATCGCACGATAACTGCTTATTTAAATAAAGAAGAATTTAAGGAAGATCTTGATATACCAAATGAAGAAACAATTTATTGGTTTTTAATAAAAGAGGGAACCAGCAAAATTTTGATCCAAGGTGAAGGGATTATCACTGAGAAAGAATTAGAACTAATTCAATCTTATTAGATATTAATTGTTGCCAAATAAATAACTACTAAAGCACTTAATAACATTACCCCATTCAACATACCTCTTAATGCAGAACTTAATTTTGAAGCAAAGCTATGTAGCCCTATAACAATTCCTGCAAAAATAAGAACTAATAGTTCAGTTCCCCACGTTGACATATCATTGTCAATGATTAGAAAAATTCCTACACCACTTAATAAAGAAAAAGAATAAGAGCTCCAAGAAAGAGTGCTAAATGTTTTTCTTAAGGTATTAGTTGTATTTTTTGTTGGATCAATTTTGTATAATTTTGGCGCAAACATTGCCCACATTACCATTGACCCTAACCATATTGAGAGTCCAAGCATGTGAGAAAATTTTAAAATATTTTCCATATTTATATCTTACAAAAGGATAAAGATAAAAATAAAAAGGTAATATAAAAATATGGCAAAACTTTATTTTTATTACGCAGCAATGAATGCCGGAAAAAGTACAAACCTTCTTCAATCAGCTCATAACTACGAAGAAAGAAACATGAAAACATTAATTTTTACCCCTAAATTAGATGATCGATTTGGAGAAGGCAAAGTTACATCAAGAATTGGTCTAGAAAGAGATGTTGAGAGATTCGAGGGTGAAGATGATTTATATGTTTGGACCGCACATGAACATCAGAGAGAAAAAGTTTCATGCATTTTAGTTGATGAAGCCCAGTTCTTAACACCTAAACAAGTATTACAGTTATCTCTTGTTGTTGATAAATTGAAAATACCCGTTCTTTGTTATGGTTTAAGAACTGATTTTAGGGGAGAGCCATTTCCCGGTAGTATCTATCTTCTTGGGTGGGCCGATGAGTTAATCGAACTAAAAACTATTTGTAAATCAGGAAAGAAAGCAACGTTTAACGCTCGTCTTGATGAAAATGGAAATAGAGTAACTGAAGGTGATCAAATTTCTATTGGTTTGAACTATGAGGCACAGGCAAGAGACGTTTTTGAACTAGATAAAGTTTCACCAATAGATTATCAAATTCCAGAAGCTAATTAATTTAATTTTGTTCTAGTGGGGGTTCAGGTCTTGTTGCCAACCATACACAAAGAGCAATTCCAAAAGATCCAAATATTAAGTCCCCAACTAATGAAAATACTAAAAATATAGTTAAGACAAAAGTAGGAATTATCATCAAAATAGCAAGTTTTTTAGCTCTTCTTGACAGTCCTCTATAAGTCTTCCAATTTAATATCATTGGTCCAAAAAGTCTGTGATTTTCAAGCCAAGCAGTAAATCTATCAGAACATTTTGAAAATGCCCATGCTGCAATAAGAATAAATACAGTTGTTGGAAGGCCAGGAATTAAAATCCCTACATATCCTAGAGATAAAGACAAAATTCCTAAAGTAAAAAAGAAAGGTTTGTGAATTTTCAAGAATACTTTTGGAAAGAACCTATAAGTAATAATTAATGCAAATATACCAGCACCTATATAGAGAAATAGATTTCTTGGTAATTGTTGTAAAAAATCTTCCATACTTAATTATTGAATATATTTAAATTAATCATAAATTGGTAGAGCTTACAAAGACTCTTTTTGCTAGAAATTTATCTATTCCAAAATATTTTTTGTCGTCAGTACTTATCGTTATTGAATAATCTCCAGAATCTGCGACCTTTATTTTTTTCCCTGGTGTCATATCGTGGTTTTGTAAAAAAGAGATTGTTTCATTATCTCTTTTTAATTCCTCTGTAATCTTTTCAATAAAGTAATTGTTATCTGCTTTAGCATCTAAGATTGGATACATTTTTTTTTCTTTGTAATTTGAGTAAGGAATTGGATTCCCAAAGGGACCTGTAGTTGGATTTCCCAAGATTTCTAGCATAGCTTTTTCAGTAAGAGGACTAAGCACATTTTCCCATTTGGATGCTTCTTTATAAACATCTGCCCAAGGAAGATTTAAAACCTCTGATAAGAATCTTTCAGTAATTCGATGTCGTCTAATAACAATCTTTGCAAGACAATCTCCGCTTTCAGTAAGCTTTAAATTTTCTCCAAAATCTACCAAACCACTATTTTGCATTCTTCCAATGACTTGAGAAACATTTGCACGACTAGTTTGCAGCCAGTCAGCCACCCTAGTCTTTTTTAAATCTATACCAACTTCTTGTAAATGATAGATTGCTTCAGCATGAGAAAAAAATGAAACTGGGAAGTTTTCAATTAGCTCTTGACCTTCTCGTTCATGAGATAGTATGTTATGAGGTTTACCCATATAAATATGTTAACAGGTGTTAACATATTAGCTATTTAATAATATTTCAAAAAATTGGACAACCGACTACAGCAGTTAATGCTACAAATGCAATCCAAAGCAGAGGTTCAAATTTTGTTATAATTTTTGGATTATTGTTAATTTCTTTTATGTTATTATCCATTTCTTTTATTTTAACATTGCTGTAAAATAAAAATATGGCATGTCCTTTCGCATATTTATTAGTTGCCTTTATGTGGGTTGTGCGTAACGGTGGAAAAATATTCCCTCGTGCATTAATTAAGCAGTTCACAAAAGCTTAAGTCTTAAATTTCTTACGCCTTATATTTTAAAGTTAAATTCTTAAAAGTTTTTAAATCTGATCTATAGAAAAAAATATTAAAAATTTTTTTATGATTACAGTTTATATTTTTAACTTTACTTAACGAATTTTGTTAACTACTATTAACAACATATTTAAGAAGGGTAAAAAATGAAAAAACAATCTGTTGCATTATTTTCTTTACTTGTGTTGGTATTTATAGGGTGTGCTGGTCAAGATGGAGAACAAGGTCCACCAGGCGAAGCAGGTCCACCAGGTGAAGTATCTCAAGAGAATATTGACTCTGCTGTAGAGGCAGCTCTAGCAGAACCAGAGGCAGAAGTCGGTGGAACGCTTGTGGTATACAGTGGTAGAAAAGAAAGCTTAGTTTCTGATTTAATCGCAGAATTTGAATCTAAATTTGGTGTTGATGTTGAAGTTAGATATGCAAAGAGTACTGCCCTTGCCGGAACATTAGAACTTGAAGGAGCAATTAGCCCAGCTGACGTATTCTTTTCACAAGATCCGGTAAGCCTTGGTGTTGTTGCAAAAGCAGGCCTATTTGATAAATTACCAGCTGACATACTAGACAATGTTCCAACTTGGGCTATTGATAAAAATAGTTTTTGGGTTGGTACATCAGGAAGATCAAGATCATTAGTAATTGATACTAGAGATGTAAGTGATGCAGAGATGCCAAGTGATATTTATGGTCTTGCAGATGAAAAGTTTAGAAATAGATTAGGACTAGCACCAACAAACTCATCATTCATTGCAATGATTGCTTGCATGATTGAATCTGATGGTGAAGAAAAAGTTCTAGAGTGGCTAACCGCTATTAATGGACTTGGATATACAGAATATCCAAAGAACTCTCCACAAGTTGCTGCAGCAGATGCTGGTGAATTAGACATTGGAATGATTAATCACTATTACACATTGAGGGTAGTTGCTGAAAACGGAGATAGTCCTGTTAAAAATGTCTACTTAGATGGTGGTTGTGGTGCTATGGTTATGCCAGCGGGTGCAGGTATTTTGTCTACAAGTCAAAACAAACCTGCTGCTTTAGCATTTATTGAGTTTTTACACTCAACAAGTGCCCAAGAGCATTTTACTAATTCTGTTTATGAGTTCCCTCTCGCTGCAGGTGTAACACCAAACGTTTTACTCCCAGATATTGACAGTTTAAATTCTCCATCAAATTTGAACTGGTCAGCGCTATCACTTTGGCAGGAAAAAGCTGTCGAGTTGATTGCGCAAGCAGGTTTCTAGTCAGTCATTAATTAACTAGTAAGCTCGAAACAAAATAGAATTCTGGCCAAGGGTTTCTTTGGCCAGAATTTTTCTTTTAATAAGTCAAAATCAAAGATATTCTTAGTATTGTGAAGATCCCAAAAAGTCTAATTTCGATAAATTCGTTTATTTTAATTACTTTTCTAATGCCTGTAATTTATATGCTTTGGCGATTTATTAATTTTTCAAGATCACTGTCAAGTTTCTTTCAATCATGGGATGTTTTTGGATTACTATTTAATACAATTGCAGTATTTATTGCAGTTGTAATTTCAAGTCTTATTGTTGGTTTATTGATATCGATTGTGACAATTAGGTTTGAGTTTGCAGGGTCAAAAATTTTATTTACCCTATGTGCACTACCGTTAGTAATTCCATCATATATAGGAGCATTAACTTATATTTCTGCATTCTCTCCAAAAGGGTTATTTGTACAACTTTTTAATAGTTTCGGATTAGAAGAAATCGCAGGTATAGATGGATTTTTAGGTAGTTGGCTAGTTCTAACTTTATTCACATATCCATATGTTCAACTAATTTGTAGTAGCGCACTGAGAAATCTTGACTCAACAGTTGAAGATGCTGCTAGATCACTAGGAGTGAGTCAGCTCAAAGTCTATACAAATGTTGTAATACCGAGGTTAAAGAAACCGATAATTTATTCAGGTCTGTTAGTAGGCCTTTATGTCATATCTGATTTTGGTGCTGTTTCTTTGATGAGATATTCAACTGTAACAAAAGCAATATATGCATATTACGAATTTAGTATTCTAGGAGATCCTGTTATTTTTTACTCAAGTCTTCTTATTGTGTTGGCCTTGATTATCAGTTTTGTTCAAAGAGGTTCAGCAACCTCTAGATCTGCGAAAGTATCGGGAACACCAAAAGTTCCAAAAAAAATAAAATTAGAGCGTGGTGGAAAAATGCTTACATATGGCTTTCTTGGCTTTGTGATCATGCTTGGACTGATTATTCCAATATCTGTATTAAGTTTTTGGTTATTACGTGGAATCTATTACGGAAATGATGTCAGCTCATCGTTGCCCGGAATATTTGGTTCATTTTCTGCGGCGATAGTAACTTCCATATTTGCCATCATTATTTCAATGCCAATTGTGATTTTGATTTCTCAATATAAATCAAAATTTGGAGACATTATTGAAAAATTAATGTTATCACTTTATGGGTTGCCACATATTGCTGTTGGAGTTTCAATACTGTTTATTTCTGTAAAAATATTTCCAAGTATATATCAAAGTTTTTTCGCACTGGTTGTTTCCTATTTAATTGTATTTATTCCACAAGCGATAGGAGGTGGCCAGGCCTCAATGGAACAAGTAAAATCGTCATATATTGAGGCAAGTCTTGGCCTGGGCTTGTCTAGAATTGAAACTTTTCAAAAGATTACATTTCCATTAATTTATAAAGGATTATTTGCTGGTGGAGCACTGGTATTTCTTTCAACTATGAAAGAACTTCCACAAACACTTTTATTAAGACCAACAGAATTTAGTACAATGGCTGTTGATGTATGGTCTTTTGCTTCAGAAGCACTCTTTACACAAGCTGCATTTTCTGCCTTTATATTGTTGGCAATAAGTGCAATCCCTACTTATATATTAAGTACAAGGAATTTAACAGTATAAATATGGTATTCGATAATTTAATTATAAGAGCAAGATCCCTTTCAAAATCTTATGGCAGTGAAGATGTTTTAACGGATTTCAATATTGACATTTGGTACGGATCAATATTTGGAATTTTAGGTGTCTCTGGTTCTGGTAAAACAACAGCATTAAGACTTCTAGCTGGTTTTGAAAACCCAGATCAAGGAACAATCGAAATGCATAACAAAGTTATATTTGATGAGAAAACTAACGTACCACCTGAAAAAAGAAAAATTGGTATGGTATTTCAAGATTATGCACTATTCCCTCATTTAACAGTTGAAAAAAATATTGCTTTTGGTTTAAGTAAAGAAGAAATTAAAAACGGAAGACTCGATGAGGTAATAAGTATGACAAACTTAAGTTCATACAGAAAAAAATTTCCACAGGATATATCAGGAGGTCAACAACAAAGGGTAGCCCTAGCAAGAGCATTGGCTCCAAATCCAGAAGTGGTTTTGCTAGACGAACCTTTCACAAGTTTAGATGCACAGATGGCACGAGACTTAAGAGAAGAAGTTGTTTCATTATTAAGAGCCACTAAAACAACTGGAATCATAGTTACTCATGATCAGGAAGAAGCACTATCAGTTTGTGATATTGTGAGTGTTCTTGAAAATGGTAAAGTGATCCAAAGTGCTACTCCTCAGGAAATATATCTCAATCCAATAAGTCAAACTGTTGCAAACTCTGTTGGAGATCCAAATATCATAAAAGGAGTATCAACAAACGGAAGAGTTAAAACATCATTAGGAACATTCAATTCTGCTTATGATGGAGAATTAGATGTTTCGATAAGACCTGAATGTATTGAAGTCAACCTAGATTCCAATGGGGATTATGTCGTTAAAGAATGTATTTTTTATGGGCATGATCAAGTAATTTCATTTGAAAACAAAAACGGTGAGATATTTAGAGCAAGATCTTTGCCATCTATGATTTTTGAACCAGGTGACAAAGTTTGTATAGATGTGACTGAAGTCACTACCTTTCCTTCAAAGAACTGAATTAATTTTTGCTATTCTTCCAGCAATAGTTTGCAAGTCACTCTCGATCTCTGCCAGTCTTACTTGAGCTCTTTTATTTGAATCTTCAGATATAAACTCTCTTGAAGAAGATAAAGACTTTGAAATATCGTTAATTTCATGAAGAATTTTTTGAATTTCTTGATAAATTTCTTGTTTATTCATTTTTGGTAGATGTTTGTAAATTCCATATTAATATATGAGTGTCAAAGGGGGGAAATTTGATATCTGAAAAAATCCGAAAATTAAGGCGTTTTAATATCATTATGGGCTTTATGCACCTTGTCCAAGGATCAGCATTATTTTGGTTAGGAACTGTAGTAAATTCTGATTTTGTAGTCCCAATAACTCTTACACAATTGGTTGGAGAGGGCAGTCCAAATGATCCATCATCATTCGCTTTAGTACCAAAATTAGAAATATGGAGAGAAGTAACAAACTTTGGACCTGCTGTTGCAACCTTCTTGTTAGCATCCGCAGTTGCACATTTTTTGATATCAGGTCCTTTTTACAATAAATACCAAGAAGACCTTGGAAAAGGAATCAATAAAGTTCGTTGGATTGAATACTCTATAAGTGCTTCTGTCATGATAGTTTTAATTGCCTTACTAGTTGGAATTTATGATATCTGGGCATTACTTGGTATATTTTTTATGAATGCTGCAATGTGTTGGTTTGGGTGGATGATGGAAGTCAATAATCAATATACTGAAAAAGTCGACTGGACAAGTTACATTATGGGTTGTCTTGTAGGTGTTGCACCATGGATTTTCATATTTATTAATTTAATTGGGGATGGTGTTGCAACAGATTCAAACCCACAAGGTGTACCTCAGTTTGTTGTCTGGATTTTTGTAAGTATATTTATATTCTTTAACACTTTTTCAATAAACATGGTTCTCCAATATAAAGGTGTAGGCAAATGGAAAGATTATCTTTACGGTGAGAGGGCATATATATGGCTTAGCTTATTAGCAAAGACTGCTCTTGCCTGGCAAGTCTTCTTTGGGACTTACCAACCAAACTAATTACTTTATTTTTCTAAATAGAAAAATCATCATAATTAAGACAAACACCATACCTATATAAGACAAGACCATAATTAATTTAATATTTCAATCAAAGGTATAGAGACCTCTGTCTTAGAAATTCCTCCGTGATAGCCTTTTAAGTTTGCACTTAGATGATTTGGAAAAATTATGTTTCCATCATCAAGAAGAAAAATTTGCTCTGGATAAAAATTCTCTATATGTTCATTAGTAGGTGTACCTAATAAAGAGATTATTTCTTCTTTTTCTAAAAAATACCCTGGAACGTTCTTGAATACTTTTTCAATTTTTTCAACCTCTCCATTTATATACACTGCTCTTTGATCGCCATAAATTTTTACAGATTCATCATATTCAAGTCTAAATTTGTTTTGGTCTTCAATATTAACCACTCCATGGTCAGCAGTTATACACGTATATCTATTTGAATCTATTTTTATCATTCTTGATAAAAATTCTGAAAAGATATTTACTTCATTTTGCCATTCGTCACTATTTGTTCCATATACGTGTGCTGCAACATCAATCACTGGATAATATATGTAATTAAAGTGATTATCTAATATTTCGGGTAAAGATAAAATATTTTCAAGTTCATTTAAATTTTCATAGCCTATTTCATTCGCACCCATATATATATGATCCGATAGAGGGCTACCAATCAAATTTTTTGGTTGAATAACATTGAAACCAATTTTATTTTGACTCAATATATTCCAAATAGTTTTTTGGGAAGAGAAAAAGTCAATATTTTTTAAGTAAGTTTCAGAACCTTTCCAATTTAAGGTATTGATTAATTTATTTTCCTTTTTAGCAAAATGAAAATAGCCAATCAAACCATTATCTATTGGTTTGGAAGCAAAATTAATTGAACTTAAGGCAACACTTGTAGAACTGGGAAATGTAGAGACTATCTCATCGGTTTGATTATTGGTAAATAAATTATCTAAATTCTGGATATTTTTACTACCTAAGCCATCAACTAAAATAAAGTTTATTTTTTTGATTGATTGATCGTACTTTTTTAGAACTAATTTTTGGTTAACATTGAATAACTCTTCTGAACAAATGTTATTGATTAATACCTGAACAAGATCTGTTAAATTTGGAGAATCTAGAAAAAAATTATTTTTATCCATAAAAAAATATTACAAAAGAATTCCTCTGAAGTTTGAAATAAAACTAAACTTTTTAAGAGCATACTAAAGTTATTATATGATTTCTTATTTTCAGGATTACGTTACTGTTGGGGCGATGATAGGTCTCGGACTTGTCTTGTTTCTAGTTTTTATTTCTGTGTCTGCATTACTAAGCCCCAAAAAACCAACTCCAGAAAAAGTTAAAACATACGAGTGCGGAGTAGATCCAGTAGGTGGTGGATGGAGCCAAACTTATGTTAGATACTATATATTTGGTTTATTATTTGTAATTTTTGACGTTGAGGCAGTATTTATTTTTCCATGGGCACTAAATCTTGAAAATCTTGGATACTTTGGCTTGGTTGAAATGTTTATCTTTATTTTTATTCTCTTACTTGGTTTGATATATGCCATTAGAAAGGATGTCCTCAAATGGGAGTAATTGAAAAGTTTGGTATCCCCAAGCCTATTTCTAAAATATTGAATTGGGCAAGAGCATATGATATGTGGTATTTCCAATTTGGTTTAGCATGCTGTGCCATTGAAGTTATGGCAGCAAGTGGACCAAGACATGATTTTATGAGATTAGGTATAATTCCACTTCCTGCATCGCCAAGGCAAGCTGACCTAATGGTTGTAGCAGGTACTGTGACCGATAAAATGGCCCCGGCAGTTAAAAGATTATATGATCAAATGCCGGAACCAAAGTATGTAATTTCAATGGGTTCATGTTCAAACAGTGGGGGACCGTATTGGGATTCTTACTCTGTTACAAAAGGAGTAGATCAATTAATTCCAGTTGACGTTTATGTTCCCGGATGTCCTCCAAGACCGGAAGCTTTGCAAGAAGGAATAGTTTTATTACAGAAAAAAATAAAAGGTGAAGATATGAAAGAAAAGTGGAGAGAAAAAGACATTGAACCAGTCTGATCAAAACGAATTCGTAAATTCAATTCAAAGTAAATTTCAAAATTCATCAGTTGAATTTGATACATTAAAAATTGAAGTAGATTCTCAGTCTTGGGTTGATACGCATAAAACATTGAAATCAGAATTTGATTTAAAATTTTTTAATTGGCTATCTGCTGTTGACTGGGATAACGATGTAAAAATTGGTGACGCACCAAAAGAACCAGTAACCCCAAGTTTTGAAATAATAAGTTGTTTATCAAAAACAAATTCTGACGACTTAGTTATATCATCTACAAAGATTTCAAAAGAGGATCCGCAGATTGATTCATTAGTTGAAGTTTTTGGTGGAGCGAACTGGCATGAAAGAGAAGCTTATGAAATGTTTGGTATAAATTTCTTGAACCATCCAAATTTAAAGAAACTTTATCTTCCTGATGCTTATGAAGGGAATCCTCTACTTAAATCATTTGAGTTAATAAGTAGAGAAGTTAAACCTTGGCCAGGTGAAGTTGATGTAGAAGGTATGCCAGAAGATAACATCGTGGTCTCAGAAGAGGGTAGCTAATGGCTCAAACAATGGATCCAAACAATATGCCAATTTTATCTGAAGCATCAGTTTCTGTTGAAATAGAAACAGAAGATATGACTTTAAATATTGGTCCTCAACATCCATCGACTCACGGTGTTTTGAGGTTAGTAGCTAAAATTAATGGAGAAAAAATATCCAGTGTTGAACCTGTACTTGGATATATGCACAGAGGATATGAGAAACTTGCAGAGGTCAGAACTTATCCACAAGTAACAACATTAGTAAATAGAATTGACTGGGTTTCAGGATTTGCGAATGAGATTCCATTTATCGCTGGTGCTGAAAAATTAATGGAAATCGAAGTACCTGAAAGAGCACAATACATCAGACTGATTTTGACAGAAATGGCAAGAATAAGCTCCCACTTTGTTTTTAATGGTGCTTTCCCCCTCGAAATTGGTGCACTAACACCTATATTTTTAGCTATGGAAGATCGAGAAAGAGTTCTTGATTTACTTGAATCAGTTACCGGTGGAAGATTTCATCCAAACTTTAATCGAATTGGTGGGGTAAAACCTGCCGCAGGTGCTGGGCCAACAACAAAAAAAGACATACAGGATTTACCGGCAGGATTTTATCACGATACCAAAGTTGCAATGCAAAAAGTTCTTGAAGCTGTTGATAGATTTGAAGATTTAATAGGCGGAAATGAAGTATTTCAACTTAGAACAAAGAATGTTGGTGTATTACCAAAAGAAGTTGCCGAAGATTATGGAGTATCTGGTCCAATATTGAGAGCATCAGGTGTTGAGTTTGATTTGAGAAAACAATCAAACTACTTACCATATGACAAATTTGATTTCGAAATACCAATAGGTGAAAATGGTGACTGTTTTGATAGATGGTCTGTAAGAACATCCGAAATGAGAGAATCTGCAAAAATTATTTTACAAGCAATTGAAGACATGCCTTCTGGACCAATCCAGGCAAAGGTACCAAAAGTTATAAAAGTTCCTAAAGGGCAAACATATGTAAGAGCAGAAAACCCAAAGGGTGAAATGGGATATTATATTATTTCTGAAGGTGGTTTAGGACCTTATAGGTTAAAAATAAGAACAGCTTCATTTAGTAACATTTCAATTTTGCCAATCATGCTTGAGGGGGCCTTGCTTCCTGACTTGATAGCAATAATGGGTAGTTTAGATTTTGTTCTTGGAGATGTAGACAGATGAGTTTTAGTACCGAGTTACTTATCAAAGTTTTGGTTGTTTTAGCTACAGCTCCAGTTATGGCCTTAGGACTTACATTGCTAGAGGTTAAAGGTTCTGCCTGGATGCAAAGGCGACCAGGTCCTCTTCATGTTGGTTTAAGAGGTTTTATATTTCCACTAGCAACAGCTGCAAAATATTTACAAAAGGAAACAATCATTCCAAATGATGTTGACGAACCCGTATTTAAGTGGGCGCCAGCTTGGGTTATAGCTGCTGTAGTAGGCCTATTCACAATTATTCCATTAAGCCCTACATTAATTGTTCGTGATCTGGAACTGGGTGTTTTCTTTTTACTTGCAATTAGCTCCATTTCCACCATTGGAGTCCTTACCGCTGGATGGTCTTCTGCAAACAAATTTTCTCTAATGGGTGGCTTAAGAGCAGCAGGTCAACTTATTGCTTATGAATTGCCACTTATTTTATCTGTAGTTGGTGTCGTTATACAAGCTGAAACAATGTCAACAGTTGGAATAGTTGAAAAACAGATTGAATTTGGTTTTCCTTTTGTAATAGCAGGACAGGGTATTGCTTTTATTATTTTTATGATTGCTGCAACTGCTGAAATGATGAGAACACCATTTGATATGCCAATTGGCGAATCTGAATTAACCATGGGCTTTTTTACAGAATATTCTGGCATTAGATTTCTTATTTTTTATATTTCTGAATATATAAATTTATTTGTAATGTGTGCGATTGCCTCAACTCTTTTTTTGGGGGGTTATCATGTCCCACTTTTACCGACAGAATGGGTTAATTTTTATGGTCCATTGGTTCTAATTGGAAAGACATTTTTACTAGCATTTATCCTCATTGCTATTAGATGGTCTTTTCCACGATTTAGGGAGGATCAACTTCAGACTCTTGCTTGGAAAATCCTTATACCTCTATCTCTTTTGAATATAATGGCTACAGCAATCATGAAAGTTGTTTTTTAATGCAAAAATTCAAACCAAAGATTCCTGGATTTTTAACTGGACTAAAAATTGTTATTGGCAATATGTTTAAAACCCTTCTTCCTTTTTTTGAAAATCCTAACGTTAATTATCCATTTGAAAAAGAAATACTCGCACCGAGAACTAGGGGTGTCATTGCTTTAGATTCTGAAGCATGTACAAGTTGCATGTTGTGTGCAAGATCTTGTCCCGACTGGTGTATTTACATAGAGGGTCACAAAGAACTACAACCTCCCTCAAAACCAGGAGGACGTCAGAGAAGCAGGGCAGTACTCGATCGGTTTGATATTGATTATGCACTTTGTATGTATTGTGGGATATGCGTTGAAGTATGTCCATTTGATGCATTGTTCTGGTCACCGGAATACGAATATTCAGAATTTTCTATGGGTGATATGCTCCATGATAAAGACAGGCTTGACGAATGGTTAAAGACAGTTCCTGAAGGTCCAGGTTTAGAGAGCTAATGGAAGCAATAGACATATTTTCATATTTTCTTTTGCTGTTGCTATTACTTAGTGGAGTAAAAGTTGTTACCACTTCAAATGTTATCCACGCTGCAATATTTTTAGTATTTACTCTTGCTACTACTGCTGTTTTATTCATTTTATTATCTGCTGAATTTGTAGCTTTAGTCCTAATACTTGTATATATAGGAGCAGTTATTGTTCTATTTTTATTTGGTGTGATGATCACTAGAGCTCCTTTAGGTCCAAACGCTGAACTAGATAATGATCAAAATAAATTAATGGCTGCTGTAATATCACTATCAATTTTTGGAATATTTACATATATTCTTCTACAAACATTTGACTCAACAGTTGTTATTAGTGAAGGAACATCTACTAAATTATTAGGAGAAATTTTGTTGAGTAGATTTGTCTTTCCTTTTGAGCTAGTTTCATTTGTTTTGTTGGGAGCTTTAATTGGAGGCATTACACTAGCAAGAAAAGATAATGCATTAATGGACGAAGACCAAATATGAGCATTCAACCATTGCTAATTGCAGCAGCAGCATTGTTCTCGATAGGCATTTATGGAATTCTTGTCCGAAGAAACGCAGTAATGGTTTTACTTTCAATTGAGCTGATTCTCAATTCAGTAAATATAAATTTTGTTGCATTCAATGCTATGCTTTCAGATGTTTTTTTAAATGGCCAGATTTTTTCAATATTTATTATCACAATTGCAGCAGCAGAAGTTGGTATTGGATTAGCTATTGTTCTAATGCTTTTCAGAAATCGAGAAACAGCCAATATTAATGAATTTGATTTAATGAAATGGTGAATCAGAATTTTATAAATTTACTCGCTGAGGGTAAGCCAGAATATACTGATGGTGGTGTACTCGCTGAATTTACTTGGTTGATCGTTGTACTTCCTTTTTTAGCTGCAATTTTGATTACTTTTCTTGGAAAATATCTCCCATTACAAGGTGCAGAACTAGCTTTAGGAACAGTTTTATTCATATTTTCATATAGCGCAGCTTTGCTTTATGAGCATGCGACAAAAGGAATCGCCAATGAATTTTTTATCAACGTAGGAAGTATTGGTTCTTATGATCTTGAGTTTGGCTGGGTCGTAGATGGATTGTCTATTATGATGTACTTCGTAGTTGGTACTGTTTCATCTTTAGTTTTTATATATGCAACAAATTATATGCAAGGTGAAATAAGATATACTTTCTTTTTCACATCACTCACATTATTTGCGGGGAGTATGTTAGTTTTAGTCTCTTCTCCAACACTTTTGCAATTGTTGATTGGTTGGGAATTAGTTGGAGTTTGTTCTTATCTACTAATTGGCCATTACTGGGAAAAAAAGGAAAATTCTTCCGCAGCGATGAAAGCATTTATAACTAATAAAATTGCTGATGTTGGGTTAATGATTGGAATCATTGTTCTTGCTTTATCAACAAAAACCTTGAGAATTTCTGAGATATTGTATCAATCAACTCATGATTATGTTGATATCAAAACCGTAGCATATTTGGGCGGAGTACTTCTTTTCATAGGTGCAATGGGAAAGAGTGCCCAATTTCCACTTCATGTATGGTTACCTGATGCAATGGCAGGACCAACACCAGTATCTGCTTTAATGCATGCAGCAACCATGGTAACCGCGGGTGTCTATCTTCTTGGCCGCATGTTTCCTTTCTACCAAGGAATGGCCTCACAAGCCCTAGATATAGTTCTTTTATTTGGAGTAATAACACTTCTTGGAGCAGGATTAGTTGCCGTAGTTCAGGATGATCTCAAAAAAGTTCTTGCATATTCAACAGTAAGTCAACTTGGTTATATGGTTACAGCAATGGGTTCAGGTGCATACACTGCAGGTCTTTTTCATCTATGGACTCATGCATTTTTTAAAGCTTTATTATTTTTAGGTGCTGGCTCGGTAATTCATGCAGTGCACACAAATAACATGTCTGAAATGGGTGGACTAAGGAAAGAAATGCCCAGAACATTTTCAACTTTCATTATTGGAACGGTAGCCCTTGCTGGACTTCCTCCATTAGCTGGATTTTTCTCAAAAGATGAAATACTCGCATCACTGAATCACGAAGGGCATAATTTATATTTTATTATTTCAGTTCTTGGAGCCTTTATTACTGCGTTTTATATGACAAGAGCAGTTCTTTTAACATTTTTTGGTGATTATCGGGGCGATGGACACCCTCACGAATCTGACAAAATGATGACAATTCCTTTGATAATATTATCAGGCTTTGCCATTGTTGCAGGATGGGCAAACATACCTGGTGTTTATACAGGATTTACAAAATGGGTTACAACCAGGAAAAATTATATTGTAGAATATCATCCTGAATCATTTGATTTGGTTGCTATGTTCAGTGGTCTTACATCTGGACTTTTGGGTATTGGACTTGCCTACTACGTCTATCAAATGTCAGGAAATGCAACTGACGGCGATGAAAAAATTAAAATAAAACCAATATGGAATTTATTGGAAAATAAATACTACTTAGATTTTTTCTACTTCAAATTCATAATTGATCCTGTAAAAATAACTTTTGCTAAATTTGTTGACTCATTTAATTCAAATGTCCTTGATCGGTTTGTTAATGGTGTTGGGACAACTGCTTCAAAAGCAGGAGGAATTGTATATACAAATCTTGACCAAGGAGGTATTGACAAGGTACTTAATTTATCCTCAACAGGTACAGACACTATTGGTAGTAAAGTCAAATTAATTCAAACTGGTAAAACTCAACAGTACTTAATGTATTTTTTAATAGGAGTGATAGTTATTAGCTTAATAATTTTGTTAGTGTTATGAGAGAGAGTGGTAAATATTGAGTAGTTTTTCTTTTTTGGAGAGTGGATTAGGTTTAACCGTAGTAGTTTTTCTTCCGCTTGTATCCGCAATATTTATATTCTTAATACCTAAGAAACAAGAGATGCTAATTAAATTAGTAACTCTTGGATCTGCACTACTTACTTTTGGAGTAAGTTTAATTGTTGCCTTACAATTTGATTTTAATAATGCTGGTGACCTTCAGCTTGGTACTAAGGTCTCATGGATTAGTAGTATTAATTCAAATTATGAAATAGGCATAGACGGTATTTCTTTACCTTTATTACTTTTATCTACTTTCATTTCTGTATTAGCAATTATTTATTCTTTTGAACATTTACCTGAACCAAAAAATGCAAAAGGAATGATGTCTTTGATTTTAATTTTAGAAACTGGAATGAATGGTACATTTGTGGCATTAGATCTAATTTTATTTTTTGTGTTCTTTGAACTTGTTTTACTACCAATGTATTTCATGATTGGTATTTGGGGAGATAAAACTGTCAGAAGTGTTTCTGGACTTAAGAATGATATTGAAACAAGACTTTATGCAAGTATTAAGTTTTTTGTATTTACTTTATTTGGATCTGCTTTCATGCTTTTAGGATTCCTAGGTTTATATTTCAGGGGAAATAGAACATTTAGTATTCCCGAACTAATTGAGCTTGGCTCTAGTGGAGCATTTACAGGTACATTTGCAACGTTAGTTTTTGCTGTTTTATTTTTGGGCTTTGCAGTAAAAGTACCAATGTGGCCACTACATACATGGTTGCCTGATGCACACACAGCTGCACCAACTGTTGGATCTGTTTTATTAGCTGCGATTTTATTAAAACTTGGATCCTATGGTTTTGTAAGAATTGCTTTACCTATTCTTCCAGAACAGGCTGTTGCTTGGGCTCCAGCTATTGCAGTGCTATCAGCAATTGGAATAATATACGGCTCTCTTGCTTGCTTGGCACAAACAGACCTTAAAAGATTGATTGCATTTTCTTCAGTAGGACATATGGGCTTTGTAATGCTTGGGATATCTTCACTCACCTCAATAGGTATTAATGCTGCAATGATTGGAATGGTTGCCCACGGAATAATTACTGGTTTATTGTTTTTTGTTTCTGGTTCTATGGCACATACTTATCACACCAGAGACATGGGAAGACTAGGTGGAAATATGAAACTTCTTCCAAAGACTGGAGCCATTTTAGCTTTTACAGCTATGGCGTCACTTGGCTTACCCGGATTGGCAGGATTTTGGGGAGAATTTATGGCTCTCCTTGGAGCATATAATCCATTACCTGGTTTAAATATTACAATTTTTAGATCCTCCATGGTTGCAGGTGCAATTGGAACTGTTTTAACAGCAGGTTATTTATTATGGATGCTTCAAAGAGTTAATCTTGGTGAACCTAAAGAAGAATGGTTAGATAAAGAGCTTCATGATGCGGATAATTATGAGCTTGTTGCTTGGATACCTTTAGTAATACTTACTGTTCTAATCGGAGTATTTCCAAAGCTTATATTTGGAGCAACTAATGATGCAGTTATTGCTTTGGTATCTAAAGCGTTCGGAGGCTAAAAATTAATATTAATTATTTCGCTATATCAAGTGAATTAATAGTAATCCTAACGATTGTCGCTGCTATAACATTAGATATACTTTTACCAAGAAAATTTAAATTCATCATTGCAATGGTTTCAATTCTTGGATCGCTATTTGCATTCCTTCCAATTATTTTTCAATTTGCCAACTATACAACTCCAGAAATTATGTTTGAGGGAAGTTATGTAATTGATAAATTTTCCTTGATTCTAAAAGGCCTATTTATATTGGTTACGTATCTGACATTTTTATTGTCCGTAAATTTTGTAGAAAGTGATGAATATTACCAGGGAGAATATTATTTTCTTCTGTTAAGTTCTCTCCTTGGAGCATTAGTAGTAACCTCTTCAAGAGATTTACTAACAATGTTTATTGGAATTGAATTAGCTTCAACGCCAATGTTTCTATTATCTGGCTGGAAAAAAGGCGATCAAAAATCAAATGAAGGTTCAATTAAATTCTTTTTATTGGGAGTACTATCAGCATCTTTAATTCTTTATGGTTTTTCACTACTTTATGGAGTAACTGGAAAGTTAGTTTTTTCAGATATAGCTAATATTTTAATTCAGCAAGATCTTGCCCAATCACCTGTTGCTTTATTAAGCGCAATACTTATTTTGGCGGGTATAGGCTTCAAGATATCGATAGTTCCATTTCACTCTTGGGCACCTGATACTTATGAAGGTGCACCTTTACCAGTAACGGCTTATCTATCTGTTAGCTCCAAAGCGACTGGCTTTGTTGCATTAATTATTTTGATGTCAAAAATATTTTTTGAATCTGGAGATGGATTGGGGATAATACTTGTATTCATTTCTGGAATAACAATGTTTGTTGGTAATTTATCAGCTTTACAACAAACAAATCCAGTAAGACTTCTAGCATATTCATCGATTGCACAGGCAGGGTTTATTATTGCCCCGATAGCTGTTGCAAACATAACAAATAATTTTGAAGATGGTGTCTATGCAAGTGTTACGTATCTAATTATTTATGCATTTATGAATATAGGTGCATTTTTAGTGATTAATTTGTTACAAAGAAATATTGACTCAGAAAACATGTATGACTGGGGAGGTCTTGCAAAAGAAACACCATTAGCAGGAATCTTTGCAGTAATATTTTTCTTCTCTCTTGCAGGGATTCCACCTCTTGGAGGATGGTTCGCAAAATTTGTAGTTTTCAGAAGCTTACTAAGCACAGGTGAAATTTTTGGATTATCTCTAGCTATAGTTGGTGCTATTAATGCTGTAATAGGCTTGGTGTATTATTCAAGAATTTCAAAAATTATATGGATGGATAGTCCAAAAGAAGATGTTCAAAAGACCGAAAATTCGATCATCCCAAGCCCACTAAAAGTTGTTGGTTTTGTAAGTTTAATTTTGACAATTGTATCTGGAATTTTTCCAGGCATATTCAGCAATCTAGGTGAAGCTTCATCAATATTTTTTAATAGCTAATTAAGTGGTAGAAAAAAAATTTATTGATTACCTCAAAAATAAATACAGTAAAAACTATTTATACTTTGATGAATTCATGCAGGAATGTCTTTATTCTGATTATGGATTTTTTGCAAAGGGCGAAGTCCGCTCCAGTAAATCTGGTGATTTTTTAACCTCACCAGAAGTATCTAATTATTTTGGATTATTTATTTCAAACTGGATTAAAGAAAATAGAATCAATAGCGATTCAAATATACTTGAAGTTGGAGCAGGAACAGGTTCACTTGCGAATCAGGTGTCAAAGTATCTTGAAAAAGAAATCTATGTTTCCGAAATTTCGTTAAATGCCTTAAAAGCACTTAAAAGTAAAAATTTTTTGGTTGATAGCAATTTAGACAACTATGGTTCATCTCAGATAAAAACTATTTATATGAATGAAGTGTTAGATAATATACCTTGTTCTGTCGGTATAGAAGTAGACAATACTTGGTATGAAAAAACAATTGAATTTACAAAAGATAATGAACTTAGATATGGAAAAGTAGAAATGCGTGAATCAAATCTTAAATGGATTAAAAAATATAATTGTTTAGATAACCAAGATAATGAGCTTGAAATTCAACACAATACAGAACAATTTTTAGACGAACTCATCAAAAAAGTTGACCCAAATCATCTACTAATTTTTGATTATGGATTCGAATACGAAGAGAGAAATCTAAAACCATATAAATCATTAATTAGAACTTATAAAGAACACCATCTTTCAAGTGATCCAATAGAAATGCCTACGGAGACCGATATCACGTACGATGTAAATTTTTCCTTTTTAAAACAATATTTTGAAGAAAATAATTTTGAATACAAGATTATGAAACAATATGAATTTCTTGATAAATATGGTTACAAGGAAATTTATTCAAGTTTAAAAAACCAATTTGTAGAAACTTATGGCGTAGACCAACTTAAATTAAAATCAGATATTGTTGGGCTAGAAGCAATACATAATGATCGTGGTTTAGGAGGTTTTTACTGTATTGAGGCCAAAAAACTATAAGCCAGATAAATTATAATTAAAAATATGAATGTTTTAAAAACTACTACTTTACTGACGCTTATGACAGTTTTAGTAATATTTACTGCTCAAGCATTGGGTTTTGATCTTATTTTTTCCTTATTCTTTGCTTTTATCTTTAATTTCATAATGTATTTTTATTCATCTCGAATAGCACTTGCTTCAACCAGAGCAAGAAAACTTGAAGATGGAGAATATGATGAGGTTAGAGAAATAATTACTTTTCTTGCGCAAAAAGAAAAAATGCCAATGCCTGAACTTTATGTAATTGAAAGTGACCAACCAAATGCGTTCGCAACAGGAAGAAACCCAAAAAATTCTGCTGTTGCTGTTACAACAGGGATTATGAAAGTTCTAAACAGAGACGAGCTTGAGGGTGTTCTAGCTCATGAATTATCACATATCAAAAATAGAGATATTTTGGTATCAAGTATTGCAGCGATGCTTGCAGCTGCAATTTCATTTATGTCAAGAATAGCTTTTTGGGGTGGGGGACAAAGGGATAGAGGAACACATCCATTTATTATCTTGATAGCATTTATCGCAGCGCCTATTGCATCTTTAATAATTAGATTGGCAATATCAAGAACAAGAGAATATGGCGCAGATAAAACAGGTTCTTCCATATCTGGCAATCCACTAGCATTAGCCTCAGCTCTTGAAAAGATTGAGATGTATTCAAAAAACCCATTGAATGTTAATCCTGCGGTTAGTCAGTTGTTTATATCTGATCCTTTAAAATCATTTACTGGTTCTGGATTGAGAAAATTATTTTCTACTCACCCACCTACTAAAGAAAGAGTAAGAAGGCTTAGAGAGGAAGCTAGTGGAATTAGATATAGATAATACCGGAGACTCAACAGGTGTTTTTCCAAATGAACTAGATGCTAAATTATCATCAGGCTGGAGCTTGATAGATGTTAGGGAAGATGATGAATGGACATATGGACATCATGAAGAAGCAAAACATGTAAAGATGAGTGAAGTACCAGAAAGCTTAGAATTATTTGATCCGGAATCTTCTTATATTATTGTATGTAGATCAGGTCATAGATCAGGCAAGGTTTCAGAGTATTTAAATTCGATTGGTTACCAATCATATAATCTTATTGGTGGAATGAAAAAGATTTCAAATGAATCAAATAAAATTATCGGTTCTGATGGAAATCCAGGTATTATCATTTAAAATCAATTTGTGATTATTTGTATTGGAAATGCACTTGTTGATTCACTTCAACAAATCGAAGAAGATGTTATTGATAAACTAAACCTTAACAAAGCAAGAATGACTCTTGTGGATAAAGAGAGATCAAACTTTTTACTTAGCAATATGCCAAATCCAACTTATGCTGCAGGAGGCTCTGCAGCAAATACTGCTTATTGGATAGCGGCCTTAGGAGGCTCCGTAGGATTTATTGGTAAAGTCTCAGATGATGATCTTGGAAAACAGTTCAGGTCAAGCTTATCTGAGCATGGACTCAGTGACTTTACAGTTCTTGAAGAAGAGAATGAACAAACTGGATTGTGTGCAATTTTTATAACACCAGATGGTGAACGAACAATGAATACATATTTAGGAGCTGGTGCCCAATTATCAATGGGAGATCTTAATGAGGAATCTATAAAAAATTGCAACATTTTATATATGGAAGGTTATTTGTGGGACAGGTTACCAAGCAAGGAAGCATTTATGTATGCATCATCGATAAATAAACAATCTGGTGGAAAAAATGCTTTATCCTTGTCCGATGTTTTTTGTGTTGAGGCACATAGGGACAGTTTTATTGATCTAATAAAAGAAAATATAGACTATGTATTTTGTAACGAAGATGAAATAAAAGCTCTTACAGAACAGGACTCAACAGAAAAGTCATTAGATTTTATAAGTAAAAATTTTCCTAAACTTAATCAACTTATATGCACATTAGGAGCTAATGGGGTCATAGTTATGAAAGAAAATAAACAGTATTTTTTTGAAGCTACAGAAGCAAAGGTTGTTGATAAAACAGGTGCAGGGGATTATTTTGCTGCAGGATATTTATTTGGAATAGAAGAAAAATTATCCATGAAAGAGACCGCATTAATTGCAAATAAAAGCGCTGCCCATGTAATTAGTGAAATTGGAGTAAGGCCAGAAAAACCCTTCACTCTTTAAATTTTTTTTATATCTTCTCGAAGCCTATTGAGATAAAGACCAGCAAAAATAAAAAGTGTTCCAATCACAAGATAGAGTAGAGCACCAAGTTCTGGAAATATTTCATAAATTAAAAACGAAAGATTAACTAATAAATCAATTGATCCTACAAAAAGAATAGTTTGACTCGTTAATCGAACACTTAACCATATCAAAACAGTTGAGAGTAAAATATTAAGAATTTTTCCGATTAATTCATCACTGCCAAGGTATGAATCAATAATTCCCATACCAGTCACTAATGAGATACTTGAAAGAAAATATCCTAGCCATTTTGGTTCAAATTCTTTAAATGTATACCTTAAAAAATATGAACCAATTAATAACTGAGAAGCACCATAAAGTAAATCATTAAAAGTATCAGAGGATAAAAATTCCAAAAGGTTGAATAAAAGTACTTGTGAACTAACAAAGAGTGTAAATTGTTGATATAAATATCTTGTCTTATTGAATAAATATATAGACAAAATAAAAATTAAAAAAGATGTTATTGTATTTGTAATTTCTTCTGCAGTGTTGAAAAATTCAAAAATAAATAAGAATGTAAAACCAGAAGCTCCTGTAGCTAATAAATATAAAAAGTTTCTTAAAGTTTCATTCGAATCAAATAAAAATGTGTTTCCTTGATATTTTTTTTCAATATAAAAAGCTGAATAAAAAAGTACAAACGTAAATAAAATTAACAATATTAATTGAGCCCAATCTGGAATTTGCCCGATAAGTGGAGTTATTCCACTAAAAACTAAAAGTCCTCCAATTAGAATTATTGTTTTTGAAAGGGTTCCTTTTTCTGTTTTTTGTGGCTCACTACTTTCAAAACTTTCAATCGAAGAAAAAACATCTTCAGTTATTAAATCATTATCAAGCCATGTTTTTAGTTTTTTTTGAATTTTTTTATCCACAAACTAATCCTAATCAAATTAAATTACCTCTTACGAAAATTCATATTTAATCTAAACTTTAAAAATGACTAATTTTTGCCGGGATGCCCGAGCGGCCAAAGGGAGCAGACTGTAAATCTGCCGGCTATGCCTACGTAGGTTCGAATCCTTCTCCCGGCACACGCCCTCTTAGCTCAGTTGGTAGAGCACTTCCATGGTAAGGAAGAGGTCTCCGGTTCAATCCCGGAAGAGGGCTCACAAGTCTATAATTAATTTTAGATTTGGCGGCGTAGCTCAGTTGGTAAGAGCGCACGACTCATAATCGTGAGGTCGGCAGTTCAAGTCTGCCCGCCGCTACAACAAAATAAAGGAGAAAATAATGGCTTCAGATAAGAGACCACCAATTACATTGGTCTGTACTGAAACTGGAGATCACAATTACGTGACTACTAAAAATAAAACAAATACGCCAGATAGACTGGAGTTAATGAAATATAGTCCAAGATTGAGAAAACACACTTTGCATAGAGAAAAAAGATAGAAAAACTAGAAATTTACTTTATTCTTAATACTGATGGAAAATATCGCAAAACTAAATCACTTTGGTGAAGACGTCTCAAATTCCGAACTTGTGAAAAAATCACAACTTGGAGACAAAAGTGCTTTTGAAGAACTTGTAAAGCGTCATCAAGAACTAGTTTTTTCACTTTCTTTTAAATTAACTGGAAATCGAGAACTTGCTAATGATGTGGCCCAAGAAGCATTTATTAGAGCATGGAAAGCAATAGGAAAATTTAGAGGTGACTCAACTTTTGGAACATGGATTTACAGGATTACAGTAAATACAGCTTGGACTTTAAGAAAAAAAGCAAAGAAACACTACTCACTTAATATTGAAGACACTCAAGAACCAGTCGTCGTTGACGAGAAAAAAGATCCTGAACTTGTTGCTATTAACTCTGACTTATCGTTAGTTTTGAGGAAGGCATTAAATCAAATCCCTTTGGAACAAAGAATTATTGTTGAATTAAAAAATATCGAAGGCCGATCACATAAAGAGATTGCAGATTATTTAGATATTAGTGTCACGGCTGCAAAAGTAAGACTGCATAGAGCTCACCAAAAATTAAGAAATATACTTGAGGAAATTGAAGCATGAAAGATCTATTTGAAAATATAAGAGATAATCTAATTTGTAGAAGAAAAAGAAGTCTTATGATGAAAACTTATTTGAGTGGCAAATATTTCATGTTCGATTCAGATAATCATATTTCTTTTTGTCCTAAATGCCAGATTTCTGGAAAAAGATATAAAGCGTTTAGGGAGGAACTAGAATCTGAGATAAATAAAGAAGTTGAAGTGCCAAATGATTTTGCATCCAAAGTAATTGACTCTTTAGATAAAAAAATAAAAACGACTACTAATAAGGGTACAAAAATAATACTATTGTCTTTGATTGGTTTAATATCATTACTAATTTTAGTTTTTGGAATAAAGCGCTCTTCTAACGAAACTAATGATATTGAAAAAGATTAGGGGTGTAGCTCTAACTGGCAGAGCGCCGGTCTCCAAAACCGGAGGTTGTGAGTTCGAATCTCACCACCCCTGCTAAGAGGTAATTATGAATGAAATGAATAGAGAAATGAGAAGAATGTCTGAGCGTGAAGAACGCTTGGCAAAAAAGGCTGATAGAAATATTGGAAAATACAACAATGAAAAAGTTTCTCGATTTAAAAGAATCTCTAATTATATGGGTGAAGTGAGAACTGAATTAAAGAGAGTAAATTGGCCCTCAACTCAAATCCTTTCAACATTTACCATTGTTACTATTGTCACAATAATTACAATGACCTTACTTATTTTTGGAATGGATTTTGGTTTTAAAAATACTCTAATTAGCATGTTATCTCTTGGAGGATAAATTATGAGCGAAGATACAGTTTTAGAAGAAGTAGAAGATCAAGAAGTAGAAGATCAAGAAGTAGAAGATCAAGAAGTTTCAGTACATCCTTATGATCTTCCAGGAGAATGGTTTGTATTAAACGCCCAGTCTGGTCACGAAAAAAAAGTTCAAACAAACATACTTACAAGAATTAAGAATTTACATCTCGAAGAAAAAGTTTACGAAGTTATCATTCCCACTGATGAAGTGGTAGAAATTAGAAACGGAAAAAAAGTCAATATTGAGAAAAAAACCTTTCCAGGGTATGTCCTTGTCAGAATGGATTTAGATGACACAACATGGTACGAAATTAGAAACACTCCTTCTGTAATTGGCTTTGTAGGTTCTGGTAAAGTTCCTATCCCACTTTCAAAAAGAGAAGTTGAAAGAATTCTTGGAACCAATGAAGAAATCGAATTTAAGAAGGAAAGTCCAAAATTCAAACCAGATTTTGAGATTGGTGAAACTGTTCGTGTGACTACAGGGCCATTTGCAGATTTCAATGGAATCATAGAGGAAATAAATTTAGACCAATCAAAAGTTACAGTATTAGTTAATATATTTGGAAGAGAAACACCTGTAGAGCTAGGCTTTACAGATATAGTTAAAAATTAATATATTATGGCAAAAGAAGTTAAAGCAAAATTAAAATTACAGATTCCTGGTGGCGGAGCAACACCTGCACCACCTGTAGGCTCAGCATTGGGACAATATGGTGTAAACATAATGGACTTTGTTCAAGCTTTTAACAATGATACATCAAGCAGACAAGGTGAAACAGTTCCTGTTGAAATTGTTATATATGAAGATAATTCATTTTCATTTGAAACAAAAACAGCTCCTGCATCTTATTTAATAAAAAAAGCAATTGGTTTAGAGTCTGGGTCTCCTGAACCACATAAAGAAAAAGTTGCATCAATTACTAAATCACAACTTGAAACAATCGCGGAAACAAAAATGAAAGATTTAAATGCGAACGATTTAGAAGCAGCAGTAAAAATTATTGCAGGAACAGCCAGATCAATGGGAGTCACTGTAGAAAACTAATATTTTGGGAGACAAAAGTCGACTGTACCAAAAGGAGAAAAATGAAAAAACAAGGTAAAAGATATAAAGCTATAAAAAACCAAATTCCTGAGGAAAAACAGGAAATTTCCAATGCTTTAAAAATTTGTAAAGAAACTGCTAATGCAAAGTTTGATGAGTCCATTGATGTTGTCTTTTCTTTAAATTTAGACACAAAAGATGCAGAACAGAATATTAGAACAACTGTATCACTACCAAATGGAACTGGTAAAGATGTAAGGATTGCTGTCTTTGCAGGAGGAGAGGCTTTAACTGAAGCAGAAAAAGCTGGTGCAGATATTGTTGGAGGTAAAGATTTAGCAACAAAAGTTTCGTCTGAAGAAAAACTCGATGCTGATATTGTGATTTCCACTCCTGAAATGATGGCTGAGGTAGGACAACTTGGTAAAATCCTTGGACCTCAGGGATTAATGCCAAATCCAAAAACTGGGACAGTTACCCCAAATGTCGCAAAGGCAGTTGAGGATTTTAAAAAAGGAAAAGTCGAGATTAAAAATGATAAGTTAGGAAATATACATTTAAGCGTCGGAAAAGTTTCATTTGAAGAATCAAGTCTTCTCGAGAATTTAAATGAGGTCATTGCTGAAGTCAATAAAGCAAAGCCAGCCTCTGCAAAAGGTGATTATATTAAATCAGTATTTATATCCTCGACAATGGGCCCCTCGATCCCTATTGAGATAAATTCATAATTCACTTCCACTATTTTGCATTAACATATATACTTCAATAACAATTAAAACCAAAGACCGATAGTGGCTTGCCTTAATTTCTATCGCAGGTAAAAAGATGGTCCTTGGTTGCAAGGATTTTTTTATGGTAAGAAAAGATAAAAAAGATAAAGTAAAAGAGCTTGAGGCCTTATTTCAGGAAGCAAACACTCTTGTACTATCAGAATATAGAGGACTGACTGTAAGTCAACAAACACAATTAAGAAGAAACCTGAAAAAAGCGGGAGCTTCTTTTAATGTTGTTAAGATGAGTCTTGCAAAAAGAGCTGCGTCTAATGTTGGGTTTGATGATATCTTAGATTATTTTTCAGGACCAACGGCAGTTACTGTTATTGAGTCAGATCCAGTTGAAGCAGCAAAAGTATTAAAAGAGTTTTCAAGTGACAATGAGTCATTTGTCGTTAAAGGTGGGTTAATGGATCAAAAGCCACTTTCTATTGATCAACTTAATGTACTGGCATCAATCGAACCAAAAGAAGTTTTACTTGCAAAAATTGCTGGCGGATTTAATGCTCCATTGAATAAATTTGCATATGCTTTAAAAGGTCTTACAAACAAAACAAGTTTTGCTTTACAGGCTCTTATTGAAAAAAAAGAGTCTGGCGAAGAAATTAGTAAAGAGGAGGAATAATGGCAAAAATGACAACAGAAGAAATATTAGGCGTTTTTGAAGAAATGTCTGTTCTTGAGCTTAAAGAGTTCTTGGACGCTTTTGAAGAAAAATTTGATGTCACAGCTGCTGCACCAGTTGCGGTTGCTGCAGCACCTGCTGGTGGCGGTGAAGCTGCTGGAGGAGACGAAGCAAAAGATTCTTTTGATGTTGTTTTAGCAGATGCTGGTGGACAAAAAATACAAGTTATCAAGGAAGTTAGAGGATTAACTAGCCTTGGCCTAAAAGAGGCAAAAGAACTTGTTGACGGTGCTCCATCAGATATTCTCACAGGTGCTTCTAAAGAAGATGCTGAAAAAGCTAAAGAAGCCCTTGAGGGTGCTGGCGCAACTGTAGAACTTAAATAATTTTTAACTTATTTGTTTACTTAAATATTAAGTACTAATATACTGAATCTTTCGGTAACACATTTAACATTTTTGAGGAGGCTTGTTGTCCGCTGTTCAGAATTCTAGGCTTTCGTTTGCAAAAATTCCCAAAGTTCTAGATATTCCAGATTTATTAATTGTCCAAAAAGATTCGTTTAAATGGTTTTTTGAAGAAGGATTAAAAGAAATTTTAGATGAAATTTCTCCTATTGAAGATTTTTCTGGGAGATTTTCACTTGAATTTTTAAACCATTTCTTTGAAGAACCACTTAAAAGTCTTGACGAATGTAAAATAACAGACTCTACTTATTCACAACCCTTATATGTGACTGCACAATTTTTGGATCGTGAAACTGGTCAGATCAAACAACAAACCGTTTTTCTTGGAGATTTTCCAATAATGTCAGACACAGGAACATTTATTATAAATGGAACTGAAAGGGTAATTGTAAGTCAACTTGTGAGATCACCAGGTGTTTATTTCTCCCAAGAAATAGATAAAACTTCAGATAAAGAGATATTCATAGGAAAAATGATCCCTGGAAGAGGTGCCTGGCTTGAATTTGATACAGATAAAAGAGACACTGTTGGTGTAAGAGTTGACAGAAAAAGAAGACAACATATAACTGCTTTCTTGAGAGCTTTAGGAGTCATTGAAACAAAAGAAGAAGCTATTGAACTATTTGGTGATTACCCATCAATTCAAAATACAATTGAAAGAGACCCAGACACTACCTCCGAAGCTGCCTTAATTGATCTTTATAGAAAACTAAGACCTGGTGAACCAGCTACTGTTGAATCTGCAAGAAATCTTGTAAAGCAAATGTTTTACACTCCAAAGAGATATGACTTAACAAAAGTTGGCAGGTATAAAGTTGAGCAAAAGCTTGGAAGAGATTATGGAGAAAAGGATGCTGAGACCTATTCGACTGAAGTTGAAGGTATGTTACAGATCGAAGATATTATTGACACCATCAAATATGTTATAGCTTTACATGCAGGGGAAGAATCATTTGAAAACAAACTTGGAAGAACAATTCCTGTAAGGCTTGATGATATTGATCATTTTGGAAATAGAAGAATTAGAACAGTTGGAGAACTTGTTCAAAATCAAGTTAGAGTTGGCCTAAGTCGATTAGAAAGAGTAGTTAGGGAGAGAATGACTACTCAGGAACCAGAAGCAATAACACCTCAATCATTAATTAACATAAGACCAATCCAAGCCTCTTTGAAAGAATTCTTTGGTACAAGTCAATTGAGTCAGTTTATGGATCAACCTAATCCAATTGCAGCTTTAACTCACAGAAGAAGGCTTTCAGCTTTGGGTCCAGGTGGGTTATCTAGAGAACGAGCAGGGTTTGAAGTTAGAGATGTTCACCCTTCTCACTATGGAAGAATGTGTCCTATTGAAACACCTGAAGGACCAAATATTGGGCTTATAGGCACACTTGCTACATATGGTAGGGTTAACAGATTTGGATTTATCGAAACTCCTTATTGGAAAGTAGAGAATGGAGTCGTAAAAACTAACAAAGCAGTTTATCTCACTGCTTCTCAAGAAGATGAATATACAATTGCTCAAGCAAATGCTCCTTTAAATGATGATGGAACTTTCAAAAACAAAAGAGTCTTATCAAGACAAAATGGGGGACAAGTCTCTTTCGTTAGTGATAAAGAAATTGAGTACATGGATGTGAGTCCGAAACAAATTTGTTCTGTTACAACTGCATTAATCCCTTTCCTTGAACATGATGATGCAAACAGAGCTCTGATGGGTTCCAATATGCAGAGACAAGCCGTGCCATTGGTAACTACAGAGGCACCATATGTTGGAACTGGTATGGAAGAGAACGTTGCACGAGATTCAGGTGAAGCTTTAATATCTCCAATTTCTGGTGAAGTAATGTCAGTAACTGGTGATGAAATAGTTGTTAAAGAACAAGAGACAAATAAAAAACATACTTTTGAAGTCAGAAAATTTAAAAGATCAAATCAAGCTACTTCCGTAAATCAAAAACCATTGGTAAAAGCGGGCCTAAAAGTAAAACCAGGTGATGTACTCGCTGATGGTCCAAGCACTCAAGGTGGAGAACTTGCATTAGGCAAAAATTTACTAGTTGCATATATGCCATGGGATGGATACAACTTTGAAGATTCAATAGTGATTTCAGAGCGTTTAGTTAAAGAGGATGTATTAACTTCTGTACATATTGCAGAACATGAAATTGAAGCCAGAGATACAAAACTTGGAGAAGAAGAGATAACTAGAGATATTCCAAACGTAGCAGAAGAAGTATTGATGGATCTTGATGAAATGGGAATCGTTAGGATTGGTGCGGAAGTAACACCTGGTGATTATTTGGTAGGAAAAGTTACTCCAAAAGGAGAAACAGAGTTAACTCCTGAAGAAAGACTGTTAAGAGCAATATTCGGTGAAAAAGCAAGAGAAGTTAGAGATACTTCTTTAAGAGTTCCTCATGGTGAAAGAGGAAAGGTTATCGATGTACAGATATTAAGAAGAGATGATGGAGCAGATCTTCCACCTGGTGTAAATCAAAAAGTAAGAGTCTACGTAGCTATACAAAGAAAAATTCAAGTTGGGGACAAGCTTTCAGGACGTCATGGTAACAAAGGAGTAATTTCAAAAATTAATCCAGTAGAAGATATGCCATTTTTAGAAGATGGTACACCTGTAGATATATTGTTATCACCTTTAGGTGTACCAAGCAGAATGAATCTTGGTCAAATTTTAGAAACACACCTCGGTTGGGCAGCAAACGAAGGTTGGCAAGATTTTAAAGGAAAGTCTAAAGCATCAGATGGAGCTAAACCAGGAACGTTAGTCTCAACTCCAGTATTTGATGGGGCAGATGAAAATGAAATTCATGAAATTTTGAGAAATGTAAACCCAAATAGGGATGGTAAATTACTTGTTGATGAAAATGGAAAAGCCGATTTATATGACGGTCGAACTGGTGAAAAGTTTGATTCAAAAATTACAGTTGGATACACATATATATTAAAACTCATTCATTTAGTAGATGAAAAGATTCATGCTCGTTCAACTGGCCCTTATTCAATGATTACACAACAACCACTCGGAGGAAAAGCTCAATTTGGAGGTCAAAGATTTGGTGAAATGGAAGTATGGGCTCTTGAAGCTTACGGTGCAAGTTACGCACTTCAAGAACTTTTAACAATAAAATCTGACGATACAGTCGGAAGAGTAAAGGTTTACGAATCTATTGTAAAAGGTGACAATATTCCAGAACCAGGGATACCAGAGTCATTTAAAGTTTTATTAAAAGAAATGCAAAGTTTATGTCTAAATGTTGAAATCTTATCTGCTGGTGAAGAAATTTCTATGAAAGATATCAGTGACGAATATGTCAAAACAGCTGAAACATTAGGTATCGATATGACAAGACCTGAGGAAGATGAGGCTGAGGTATAATGGAAAAAATTTTTGACGAATTAAGCATAAGTCTTGCTACATCTGATCAAATGAGAAGTTGGTCTTTTGGAGAAGTAAAAAAACCTGAAACAATAAATTACAGAACTTTAAAACCTGAAAAAGAAGGCCTTTTTGATGAGAGAATTTTTGGTCCAACTAAGGACTGGGAATGTTCTTGTGGAAGATATAAAAGGATTCGATATAGAGGTATTGTCTGCGAAAGATGCGGTGTTGAAGTTACAAGACGTGAAGTTCGAAGAGAAAGAATGGGTCATATAGAGTTAGCTGCACCAGTAACTCATATTTGGTACTTCAAAGGTGTTCCAAGCAGATTAGGTTACTTTCTTGACATGTCACCAAAAGAATTAGAAAAAGTAATTTACTTTGCAGCATATCTTGTTGTATCGGTCGATGACAAAAAGAGAACAAAAGATTTATCTGAGATTGAAGAAGCTGTTGAAGCAGAAGTAGAAATTGTAGAAGAAGAGTTTACTGAATGGGAAGTTAAAAGACTTAAGCAAATGAAAGTTGAGATTAAGGCTATGGAAAACGCAAAAGTTCCAGAGGCTGAGATCCAGTTAAGAACTAAAGAGATTGAAAAAGAGATCAAACAAAAGCAAGCAAAATCCGATGCTGAAATAAAAGTTATCCAAGAAGCATTTTCTACCTTGAAAACTTTAAAGCCAAAAACCTTAATTGAAAATGATACTCTTTGGCGTGAAATGATTGATAAATATGATGAGTATTTTACAGGTGGAATGGGAGCTGAAGCAGTTAGAGAGCTTGTCCAATTAGTAGATCTTAAAGCTGAAATGGAAAAACTTAAAAGTGATCTAGATTCAAAATCAGCACAACGTAGACAAAGAGCTATACAAAGAATGAAAGTTATAAAACCTTTCGCTGACGGAAAAAACCCACCTGAAGCAATGATTTTAGAAGTGATACCAGTTATACCTCCAGAGTTGCGTCCAATGGTTCAACTAGATGGTGGTAGATTTGCTACTTCCGATCTCAACGATTTATATAGAAGATTAATTAATCGTAACAACAGATTAAAAAAATTAATTGAACTGGGTGCCCCAGACATAATCATTAGCAACGAAAAAAGAATGCTGCAAGAATCTGTTGATGCTCTTTTTGATAACGGAAGAAGAGGTAGAGCAGTGGCAGGGGCAGGTGGACGAGGTCTGAAGTCACTCTCAGATATGTTGAAAGGAAAGCAAGGAAGATTTAGACAAAACCTTCTTGGAAAGAGAGTTGATTACTCTGCAAGGTCAGTTATTGTAGTTGGTCCGCATTTAGATTTACAACAATGTGGATTGCCTAAAATGATGGCACTTGAGTTATTCAAGCCATTTGTTATGAAAAGGCTAGTTGAACTTGGTCTTGCTCAAAATATTAAATCTGCAAAAAGAATGGTTGAAAGATCACGTGCTCAAGTATGGGATGTCCTTGCAGAGGTAATTGAAGAGCACCCGGTATTACTAAACAGAGCGCCTACTTTACATAGGCTTGGAATTCAAGCATTTGAACCAATCCTTGTAGAAGGTAAAGCAATTCAGGTCCATCCGCTGGTTTGCGAAGCATTTAATGCTGATTTTGACGGTGACCAAATGGCAGTTCATGTTCCTTTATCAGCTGAAGCTCAAGCAGAAGCCAGAGTTTTGATGCTCGCAACAAATAACGTTTTATCACCAGCTTCGGGTAATCCTATAGTATCCCCAAGTCAAGATATGGTAATAGGTCTTTATTATATTACAGAGTGTCATGACGAGCTAGGTACTGCTGAGTATGCATTTGCTGACTTAAACGAAGCGCAACTAGCTTATGAAGCAGGTCATATTTCTTTACAAACACCAATCAAAGTAAGGGTTGGAAATTTAGCTGGATCTGAAGACATATATAACAAGATTAAAAATAGATTTTCTGAACTACTTACTCAAGAATATGTTTCTGGTGACACATTAACCAACACAACATTAGGAAGAATGCATTTCAACTCTATATTGCCTGATGACTTTCCATATATTGAGGCATCAGTAAGAAAACCAGAAATGAAAAAAATCATATCTGAGGTAATTGAAACATATAACAAAGCTGAGTTGAGACAGTTTTTAGATTCAATGAAAAAAGTTGGCTTTAATTTTGGTGCAAAAGCAGGCTTGTCTGTTGCAATGACAGATGTCAAAACACCACCAACAAAAAATCAAATTCTTGAAAAGTATGAAAATGAAGCTGAAAAAGTTGAAAAACTTTATCTTGATGACATTATTACTGAAACCGAAAGAAAACAAAAAATTATTGAAATATGGAATGAAGCTACAGACCAGGTTCAGTATGCAATGAGTGCAGAATTAGAATCTGAAAGATTCAATCCCGTTGATATGATGGTTAAATCTGGAGCTAGAGGAAATATGATGCAAGTAAGACAGCTCGCAGGAATGAGAGGTCTTGTTGCTAATCCAAAAGGTGACATCATTGAAAGACCAATAAAAAGTAATTTCAGAGAAGGAATGTCTGTTCTTGAGTATTTCATTTCCACACACGGTGCTAGAAAAGGACTTGCGGATACAGCGTTAAGAACTGCAGACTCTGGTTATTTAACAAGAAGACTAGTTGATGTTGCTGCAGGTATTGTAGTACAAAATAAGGGTGATGAAAATATTGACTGGCGAGGAACTACCAAATCTACTGTTGATAATGAAGGAATGCCTAGCAAATACTTACATTCAACATTATTTGGAAGAGTGCTTAGCGAAGACGTCAAAAAGGATAAAAAAGCAATAGAGTTTGGAGATGGTAGAAAGTTAACTAAAGGTACTTATATTGATGCAGAAGCTCTGGATGTAATTGGTAAGTCAGGAGTTGAATCAGTAAATGTTCTTACACCTTTCAATTCACTAGATCCTGAATCTATGGATCCACTATGTTATGGTTTCAGCCTTGCAACTGGAAAACCTGTTGAAGAAGGTGAAGCTGTTGGAATAATTTCTGCTCAATCAATTGGAGAGCCTGGAACTCAGCTTACAATGAGAACTTTTCACACTGGTGGTGTTGTTGGTTTGGATATTACCTCTGGCCTCCCAAGAATTGTTGAGCTTTTTGAAGCTAGAACACCAAAAGGTAAATCCGTTTTATCACTCATTAATGGAAAGATCAAATCTATTGATCAAACTGAAGAAGGCAACAGAATCCTTACTATTCAAAATGAGAAAGAAGAAATTGAATTATTAGTTTTGAGAAGACAAACTCTTCTCGTTAATCAAGGAGACAGTGTTGAAGCAGGACAAGCTTTAACAACTGGTCCAAAAGATCCAAAAGAAGTCTTACAAATCAACGGAGTTCGTACATGCCAAGAATATTTGGTAGACGAAGTACAAAAAACTTATCGTGATCAAGGAGTTGAAGTTCATGATAAACACGTTGAAATGATTGTAAGACAAATGTTAAGAAGGGTAAGAATTGTTAGACCTAACGATTCAGACTTCTTACCAAACGAATTGATTGATGCAACTTTATTTAGAACCATCAATCAAGGACTTGTAAAAGATGGTAAAACACCTGCCGAAGGTAGACCTGAACTGATGGGTATCACAAAAGCTAGCTTAGCGACAGATTCATGGTTATCTGCAGCATCTTTTCAAGAAACAACAAGGGTATTAACTGAGGCAGCAATGAAAAAGAGTACTGATGCATTGTCAGGATTAAAAGAGAATGTAATCATAGGTACTTTAATTCCTGCTGGTACTGGTTCAGAAGCTTATCAAAAATTAGCTCCTACCTTACCGGGCGCTCAAGAGGTATCTGAAATAGGATTTGCGACAGCACCATCAGAATCAGAAGAATCAGATAACGATGGTCTACCAAATCCAGCACAATGGCTAGCTATGTTAGGCGAAGAGGGAGATGAAGATACAGAGTAAAAACTTATAAAGAATTCATTGTTGTAAGTTCAAATCTGTCATATACTTCTTTTTCGGTAATAAAAAATTAACTTTTTTAGATTGGAATTTTTATGCCTACAACACAGCAACTAGTGAGAAAAGGACGTAAGTCCAAGGTGATGAAAGAGAAAACACCTGGTCTCAAGGGGTCTCCACAAAGGAGGGGCGTTTGCACGCGTGTATATACAGTTACACCAAAAAAACCAAACTCAGCTTTAAGAAAAGTTTGCAGAGTGAGGCTATCAACTGGTACTGAAGTTACAGCATACATTCCAGGAGAAGGACACAATTTACAAGAACATTCAATTGTTTTAGTAAGAGGTGGAAGGGTAAAAGATCTTCCTGGTGTTAGATATAAAGTGATTAGGGGTGCTCTAGATACAGCAGGTGTGACTGACAGAAAACAAGCAAGATCTAGATATGGAAGTAAGAGAGGCTAATCATCATGAGAAGAGGACCATCACTTAAAAGAAAGCCTGAAGCAGACCCTCTTTTCAATAGCGTTCTTGTATCACAATTAACAAATCAAGTTTTATTAGATGGAAAAAAAGACGTTGCACGAAGTATTGTATATAAATCATTAGAACTTGTTGAAAAACAAGCTGGTGGAGATCCGTTGAATGTATTAAAAGCTGCATTTGAAAATGTTAAACCTCAAATTGAAACAAAATCCAGAAGGGTCGGTGGTACTAACTATCAAGTTCCGATGGAAGTTCCACATAGAAGAAGTACCACACTTGCAATAAGGTGGATTGTTGATGCTGCTCGAAAAAGAGGAGAAAAGTCAATGTCTGATAGATTAGGACGTGAACTTTTGGATGCAAGTAACAATACTGGAGCTGCAGTCAAGAAAAAAGAAGATGTACATAAAATGGCTGAATCGAACAGAGCTTTCGCTCATTACAGGTGGTAACAATATGTCAACTAGAACAGTAGATCTCAAAAACCTAAGAAATATTGGAATTATGGCTCATATAGACGCTGGAAAAACTACCTTAACAGAGAGAATTTTGTATTACACAGGTAAAACATACAAGATTGGTGAAGTTCATGATGGAGCAGCTGTTATGGACTGGATGGAACAAGAGCAAGAGCGTGGAATAACTATTACATCTGCTGCTACTACATGTAGCTGGAATGACCACACAATTAATATTATTGATACTCCCGGTCACGTTGATTTTACAGTTGAGGTTGAAAGGTCTCTTAGAGTATTAGATGGTGCTGTAGCTGTATTTGATGGTGTTGCAGGAGTTGAACCACAGTCAGAGACAGTTTGGAGACAAGCTGACAAATATAACGTACCAAGAATTTGTTTTATCAACAAACTTGATAGAACGGGTGCAAACTTTGATGATGACGTACAGTCAATCATCGAAAGACTTGAAGCAAAACCAGCTGTTCTTCAAATTCCTATAGGATCTGAAGCAGATTTTGTTGGAGTAATTGATCTTGTTGAAATGAAAGCACACACCTGGACAAAAGATGACGGATCTGAATGGGATATTGCAGATATACCAGAGGATCGACTTGAAGAAGCAAATACAAAACGGGCAGAACTTTTGGATGTCGTAGCTGAAGCAGATGATGAAGTACTTGAGAAATATCTTGGAGATGAAGAGCTTTCAGTTGCTGAAATAAAAAAAGCAATTAGAAAAGGAACTCTTTCAGGATTATTTGTACCAGTTCTTGCAGGTAGTGCTTTTAAAAACAAAGGTGTACAACTTCTATTGGATGCAGTTGTTGATTATCTTCCCTCACCTCTAGATATAGAACCAGTATCAGGATTTACACCTGGTAAAGAAGAAGATGAAATTAGCAGAGAGCATTCTGACGAAGAACCATTTTCTGCACTTGCATTTAAGGTTGTAAGTGATCCACATGTAGGAAAGTTAACTTATTTTAGGGTTTATTCCGGTACCTTAAATAAAGGTGACAAAGTTGTTAATACGACAACAGGAAAAGACGAAAGACTTGGAAGAATATTGAGAATGCATTCAAACTCAAGAGAGGACATAGATTTTATTTCTACTGGGGATATTGTTGCAGGAGTTGGTCTTAAAAATGCAAAAACAGGAGATACATTATCTGATTCAGGAAGCCCTATTCAACTAGAATCAATGACGTTCCCTGAACCTGTTATCTCAGTTGCAATCGAACCAAAATCAAAAGCTGATGAAGAAAAGTTATCAGAGGGTTTACAAAAGTTAGCTGAAGAAGACCCTACCTTCAAAGTTAACTCTGATGAAGAGACTGGTCAAACAATCATTTCAGGAATGGGAGAATTGCATCTGGATATTCTTGTAGATCGTCTAAAAAGGGAATTTAAAGTAGAGGCAAATATTGGTAAACCTCAAGTGGCATATAGAGAGGCACTCAAAAAGAAGACTGATATTGAGGCAAAATATATTAGACAAAGCGGTGGTCGAGGTCAATATGGACATGTCATTATGGAACTTGAACCTATTGAAGATGGATATGAATTTGTAGATTTAATTAAAAGTGGAAGAATTCCAAAAGAGTATATCCCATCAGTTAATGCAGGTGTTGAGGCTGCAATGGAATCAGGTGTTCTAGCTGGATATCCACTTGTGAATATGAGAGCAACGCTAAAAGATGGAACATATCATGATGTTGACTCTTCAGAAATGGCTTTTAAAATCGCAGGGTCAATGGCGTTAAAAGATGGAGCAAAAAAAGCTGGAGTAAAACTACTGGAGCCTATTATGACTGTAGAAGTAGTAACCCCTGAAGATTTTATGGGAGATGTTGTCGGAGATCTTTCTTCAAGAAGAGGAAAGATAGCTGAAATGGGACAAAGAGGATCGGCAAAAGTTGTCAGTGCAAAGGTTCCATTATCAGAAATGTTCGGTTACGCAACAGAGTTGCGTTCCAGAACACAAGGCCGTGCAACATTCACGATGCAGTTTGATAGTTATGAGGACGTCCCAGACGCCATAACAAAAGAGATAACTGCAAGTGTTCGTGGAGTAGAGGTTGAAGTTTAAACTTTGTTTCAAAGTTTAAACTTTTAGAAAAGGAGAAAATATGTCAAAAGAGAAATTTGACCGAAGCAAGCCTCATGTGAATATTGGTACAATGGGCCACATTGACCATGGAAAAACAACATTGACGGCCGCAATAACAAAAGTTTTGGCTGATGCTGGTGCGGGTGAGGCAACTGCTTTCGATGAAATTGATAAAGCACCAGAAGAAAAAGAAAGAGGAATCACTATTCAGATAGCACACGTTGAGTACGAGACAGAAAACCGTCATTATGCTCACGTTGATATGCCTGGTCACGCAGATTATGTTAAAAACATGATCACTGGTGCTGCTCAGGTAGATGGAGCTATTCTCGTGGTTTCAGCAGCTGACGGACCTATGCCGCAGACAAGAGAGCACGTTCTACTTGCACGACAAGTTGGTGTACCAGCAATTGCTGTTTTCCTCAACAAAGTTGATCAAGTAGACGACGATGAATTATTAGACCTTGTCGAAATGGAAGTTAGAGAACTTTTAAATGAGTATGATTTCCCAGGAGATGATGTTCCAGTCGTGAAAGGTTCTGCGTTAGCAGCTCTTGAAGGAAAAGAAGATGGTATAAATGCTGTTCTTCAATTAATGGAACAGGTTGATTCATATATAGAAGAACCTGTGAGAGTAGTGGACAAGCCTTTCTTAATGCCAGTTGAAGACGTCTTTTCAATTACTGGTAGAGGAACAGTTGTTACTGGAAGAATTGAACAAGGTATTGTAAATGTAAACGATGAAGTAGAAATTGTTGGTATTCGTGAAACTACCAAATCAGTTTGTACTGGTGTTGAAATGTTCAGGAAACTCCTAGATGAGGGTAGAGCTGGAGACAACGTTGGTTTACTTTTAAGAGGTATTGATAAAGAGGATGTGGAAAGAGGACAGGTTATTGCTGTTCCTGGCTCCATAACACCTCATACAAAATTTGAGGCTGAGGTATATGTTCTTACAAAAGAAGAAGGTGGAAGACACAACCCATTCTTTAAAGGATATAGGCCACAGTTCTATTTCAGAACCACTGATGTTACGGGAGAAGTTTCTCTAGATGATGGTACTGAAATGGTCATGCCTGGTGACAATGTTCCAATTTCTGTAGAACTTATATCTCCAATTGCAATGGAAGAGGGCGTTAAATTTGCGATTAGAGAAGGTGGAAGAACTGTTGGAGCAGGACAGGTGACAAAAGTTATAGAGTAATTAAAACTTAACCGGGAGTAGAATTCTACTCCCGGTTTTTTTTGGGGAAAAATGGCAAAGCAAGAACAGCAGATAAGGATAAAGTTAAAAGCATATGACAATTATGTTGTAGACGAGTCTGCTCGTAAAATTGCCGAAACAGTGATGAAAACACAAGCAAAAGTGAAAGGACCGATCCCTTTACCTACTCAAATCCATCGTTATTGTGTTATTCGTTCTCCCCATGTAGATAAAAAATCGAGAGAACACTTCGAAATGAGAATTCATAAAAGGTTAATTGATATCGTCGAACCAACACCTAAGACCGTTGATTCTCTTATGAGGTTAGATTTACCAGCTGGTGTAGAAGTTGAGATCAAATTATGAAATCAATTATTGCAAAAAAAGTAGGTATGACCCAGCTATTTGATGAAAATTCAATTTCAATGGGTGTAACTGTGCTTGATGTTTCAGGTTGCAGAGTGGTGCAAATAAAATCTAATGAGAAAGATGGATACAGTGCTGCACAATTAACTATTGGTTCTGCAAAAAATGTAGCAAAACCTCTTGCAGAACATTATAAAAAGTACAATGTTGAACCGGGGGAAGGACTTTTCGAAGTACCTTTTGATGAAGAATCCCCACTTGAATCAGGTAAAGAAATAAAAATTAATGATTTTTTTGAAGTTGGTCAAAAAGTAGACATAACAGGATTTTCAAAAGGAAAAGGTTACTCAGGTGTTATGAAAAGACATAATTTTTCAGGACAAAAAGCAAGCCATGGTGTTCATAAAGTTCACAGAGCTGGAGGGTCAATTGGTAACGCCTCTTATCCAGGCCATGTATTTAAAGGTACAAAAATGTCAGGAAGAATGGGTAATCAGAAAATAACTATTCAATCAGTAACCGTAGTTGCAATAAATGAAGAAAAAAATTATTTACTTGTGAACGGATCAGTACCAGGCAACAAAGGAAATATCGTTCAAATCAGCTCAGCTATAAAGGTTTCGTCATGAGTATTAAGTTGAAATCATTTTCTTTAAAAGATAAGAAGACCTCAAATAAACAATATGACTTTGAACTAAACGAAGAGATGAATACAGGTCTTTTACACCAAGTTACTAAAGCTAACAGAACAAATGCAAGAAATAATACCGCGAGTGTTAAAACAAGATCACAAGTCTCTGGAACAGGTGCAAAACCTTGGGTACAAAAAGGAACTGGTAGAGCAAGACACGGGTCTTTAAGATCTCCTATTTTTGTAGGTGGAGGAATAGCTCATGGTCCAGGTGGAAGAGTGTACAAAGACAGAACACCAAAGAAAATGAAAAAGAAATCATTATATATGTCTGTATCAAACAGAGTATTAGAAGAGTCAGTTTTTGTTGTAGATGGAGCTGGACTTGATACACCTTCAACAAAAGCGGCATCTAATGCAATTAAAGAATTATCAATTTCCAAATCCTTTGTTTTTGTTTACGGAGAAAATGATGATTCTCTTGTAAAGTCATTCAGAAATCTCTCAAATTCAAAGCTTACTTCCGTGACAAAACTTTCAACTTATGATGTTATATCAAATGAAGCCTTAGTTTTTAGTGAAAACGCTATAAATACATTTTTGGAGCAAAGATGAAGTATTTAGAAGATATACTCATAGCTCCTCTTATCTCAGAAAAGTCATATGACAGAATTGCTGACTCAAATTCATATACTTTTTTTGTGCACACAACTGCGACTAAGCCTGAAATTAAGAAAGCAGTGGAAGAAATTTTTGATGTTGAAGTTCTATCTGTCAACACAATGTATAAAAAAGGAAAAAAGAAAAGATTTGGTTATGTTATTGGTCAACAAAGTACAAGAAAAGTAGCAATTGTTACTTTACAAGATGGACAAACTATTGAGGCATTTGGAGTATAGGTATGGGATCAAAAAAAATTAGACCAATTACTCCAGGAATGAGAGGACATGTAACAGGTGATTTTAGCGAAATTACTAAATCAAAACCTGAAAAAAAACTTTTACAATCAAAAAAGTCAACCGGTGGTAGAAATAACAAAGGAAGAATTACATCTCGACATAGAGGTGGTGGACATAAACAAAAATATAGAGTTGTTGATTTTAAGAGAGTCAAAGACGGTATACCGGCAAAGGTTGCTGGAATAGAATATGACCCAAACAGAAATTCCAGGATTGCTTTACTTCATTATGTTGATGGCGAAAAAAGTTACATTATTGCACCTGAAGGGGTTTATGAAGGCAGCATGGTAGAATCTGGTCCTAAAGCTGAGATAAAAGATGGAAATTGTTTACCACTAAGGAATATTCCTGCAGGTACATTTGTACATGCAGTTGAACTTAGACCTGGTGGTGGAGCTAAAATGGCAAGGTCTGCTGGATCATCAGTTCAGCTTATGAGTAAAGAATCGGGTCTTGCACTGTTAAGACTCCCATCTGGAGAGATGAGAACAGTCTCAATGGATTGTAGAGCAACAGTTGGAAGCGTTGGAAACGCAGAAGCTGAATTAACAAAACTTGGAAAAGCTGGAAGAAAAAGATGGAAAGGTGTTAGGCCTCAAACAAGAGGTGTTGCTATGAATCCAGTTGATCACCCACTCGGAGGTGGAGAAGGAAAGTCATCTGGTGGTAGAACTCCTGTAAGCCCATGGGGAAAACCGGAAGCAAAAACAAGAAAAAAGAAAAAATATAGCAATAAATCAATTGTTAGAGGAAGATCTCAACAAGGTAGAAATTAATCATGTCAAGAAGCTTAAGAAAAGGACCATTTGTAGACAATCATCTCTTAGTGAAGGTTGAAGAAGCACAAAACAGTGGAAATAAAAGTGTTATTAAAACATGGAGTAGAAGATCTACAATAGTCCCTGAGATGGTAGGTTTAACAATCGCAATTCATAATGGTCGACAACACATTCCAGTTTTTGTAACCGAAGCAATGGTTGGTCATAAACTAGGAGAATTTGCTCCGACAAGGACATTTAAAGGACACCCAGGACAAAGCTAATGGAAAATCAAACAGTAACTGCTAAGAGTAAATATGTAAGGCAATCACCTTACAAACTGAGGTTAGTATTGAATTTAATTAAAGGACTACCTGTTTCTGAAGCCTTGGATATCCTTAAATTTACAAAACGAAGAGCAGCTGGTGAGATATCACAAGTTGTTGAAAGCGCAATCGCAAATGCTGAGAATAATTATGGTTTAAGTTCAAGTGATCTTTATATTTCAAAAGCTACTGCAGATGAAGGACCTACTTTAAAAAGATTTAGACCAAGGGCTAGAGGTAGAGCCGGAAGGATAAATAAAAGAACATCTCACTTAGTAATCGAACTAACCACAACAGACGGAGAATTGTAATGGGACAAAAAACACATCCTTACGCATTTAGAATTGGAATTGTTAATGACTGGAAGTCACGTTGGTTTAGTGATAAAGAATACACAAAACTGGTTAATCAGGATTATAGAATTAGAGAGTTCTTGTCTTCACAGTTAATTAAAGGTGCAGTTTCTCGAATAGATATAGAAAGAACAAGGGACAAGGTCCAAGTTGACATTCATACAGCAAGACCCGGTGTTGTAATTGGTAGAAAAGGTGCAGAAGCAGATAGGTTGAGAAAAGGACTCGAAGGATTGTCCAGCCAACCTGTAAAACTAAATATTATTGAAGTTAGAGAGCCTGAACTTGATGCCCAATTATTAGCAAGAGCTGTTGCAGACCAATTAGAAAACAGAGTTGCATTTAGAAGAGCTATGAAAAGAGCTGTAACAGGTGCTCTTAAAGCTGGAGCAGAAGGTGTAAGAGTTGAATGCTCTGGACGACTTGGCGGAGCGGAGATGGGTAGAAGAGAATGGTACCGCGAAGGTAGAGTCCCATTACACACTTTACGTGCTGATATTGATTTTGGAAGAGCAGCAGCTCAAACAACCGTAGGTTCAATTGGAGTAAAAGTTTGGGTTTACAAAGGTGATGTTGTAGGTTCAAACAAACTAAGACAAGATAAAATTGCAGCTGAAGCTAATTTAGCTAGTGGTGGACCTGCAACTGGAAGAGTTAAATCTGTTAAATCTCGTGTTGAAGCTGCCGTAGGCGAGACTAAAAAATCACGAATTCTTGAAGCTGGTGGTGGTAAAAAAACAAATGAGTCCTCTTCAAAGATTGTTGAAGCAGGTGGGGGTAATCGGATTAGACCGAATGAGGCCACAGAACAATTCGAACAAGAAAAATCAATAATGGAAGAAGAATAAATATGTTAATGCCAAAAAAGACAAAACATAGAAAATCACATAGAGGTAGAAGAAGAGGTCTTTCAAAAGGCGGTAATGAAGTGACATTTGGTGATTATGGACTTCAAGCTGTTGAGACTTCATATATAACAGGACGTCAAATAGAGGCTGCAAGAATAACTATTACAAGAACAATGAAAAGAGGAGGAAGGGTTTGGATAAACATTTTTCCTCACAAACCAATTACAAAAAAACCCGCTGAAGTCCGTATGGGATCAGGAAAAGGTAACGTTGAGTACTACGTCGCAGTTGTAAAACCAGGAAAAATAATTTTTGAAATTTCTGGTGTTTCTGAAGAAATTGCAAAAGAAGCAATGAGAAAAGCAGGACATAAATTGCCAATTAAAACAAAATTTGTGAAGAGGAATATATGAGCATAAATGATTTGAGAGAATTATCCATTGTGGAACTTGAAAATAAAATTTTAGATCTTAAAAAAGAATTAATGGACTCAAGATTTGCCTTAGCAACGAGTCAAATTGAAGACACTTCAGTATTTAGAAAAATAAAGAAAGAAATTGCACAGGCAAACACAATATTAAAACAAAAAATCAATGACATGAATGCGGAAGAAAATAATGAGTAGTGAATCAAGAGCATCTCGAAAAGTAAGAACAGGAGTCGTTGTTTCTGATAAAAGAGACAAAACAGTTACCGTGTCTATTGAATTACAATTTCAACATCCAAAGTATGGAAAAATTGTTAAAAAAACAAGAAACCTTCATGCCCATGATGATAGTTTTGATGCAAAAGTTGGGGACACTGTAAAAATAACGGAAACTAAGCCAATATCTAAAACAAAAATGTGGAGAGTTACTGAGATTGTTGAGAGAGCAAGATGATACAAAAAGAATCAAGATTAAAAGTCGCTGATAACTCTGGCGCAAAAGAGGTGTTATGCATAAAGGTAAAAGGCAGTTCAAAAATTAGATATGCAGGTTTGGGAGATGTTTTTACAGCAACCGTAAAAGATGCTGTTCCTGGTGGCCAGATAAATAAAGGTGATATTGTACAAGCTGTTGTTGTCAGAACTAGTAAAGAAACAAGACGTAAAGATGGTACCTATATTAGGTTTGATGAAAATGCATGCGTAATTTTAAATGACCAAGATCAACCAAGAGGAACAAGAATCTTTGGACCAGTTGGTAGAGAATTAAGAGAGAAGAAATTTATGAGAATAGTATCACTTGCACCGGAGGTTTTGTAATGAAAATACAAAAAGGTGATACAGTAAAAATTATTTCTGGAAAAGACAATGGTAAAGAAGGTAAAGTTTTGCAAGTATTTCCAAAAAAGAATCAAGTTTTAGTTGAAGGGATAAATGTAAATAAAAAACATCAAAAACCTCAAGGCCAAACGATGCAAGGAGGAGTTATTGACAAAAGTATGCCAATAGATGCCTCAAATGTTGCACTGGTTGTCAAAAAAAAGAGTGGAAGAGTAAGATATAAGTTTGATAAAAATGGAAATAAATTTAGGGTTTTAGCACAAACTGGAGATGAAGCATGATTCCGAGGCTTAAAGATCAATATAGAACTCAATTAATTGACGAACTAAAGAAACAATTAAATATTGAAAACACAAATGCTGTTCCAAAACTAGAAAAAATTGTTATAAATATCGGTGATGGAAAAGCTGCTACAGATGGTAGAGCACTTGAATCAATGGTTGATGAACTAACTGCAATATCAGGTCAGAAACCAGTTATAAAAAGAGCTAAAAAATCAATCGCGGGTTTTAAAATTCGTGAAGGAATGCCAATAGGGGTTTCTGTGACACTTAGAGGAAATAGAATGTGGGAATTTTATGATCGGTTTGTACAGGTAGTAGTCCCAAGAATTCGAGATTTCAGAGGATTTAGTGAAAAATCATTTGATGGTAATGGTAATTTTTCTCTTGGGCTGAATGAGCAACTGGTATTTCCAGAAGTTGAATATGATAAAGTCAGAGATATCAGAGGAATGAATATAACAATTTGTACTACTGCAAAAGATAATTCAGGCGGATATGAGTTACTTAACTCACTTGGCTTTCCGTTTAGGGAGAATTAATTATGGCTAAAAAAAGTAAAATAGTTAAAAATAATAAAAGAGAAGAAACAGCAAATTTTTATTCATCAAAGAGAAAAGAATTATTAGCTGTAATTCGTGACCCTGAATCTACTTATGATGAGAAAAGGGAAGCACAAAAAAAGATTGCAAAGATGCCTAGAGATGCATCTGCAACACGTCATCGAAATAGGTGCCAAGTAACAGGACGACCTAGGGGTAATTTAAGAAAATTTGGAATGTCACGAAATACTTTTCGCGACTTGGCACTCAAAGGAGAGCTTCCAGGAATAAAGAAAGCTTCGTGGTAAAGATGGTAAATGATCCTATTTCAGATTTTTTAACAAGGGTTAGAAATGCAACACTTGTGTCAAAATCAAATGTTGAGATTCCACACTCAAATTTCAAATTTGAGCTCGCAAAACTTTTTAAAGATGAAGGTTATATTAGTGACGTAGAAGTAAAAGGCGATGGAGCAAAAAAAGTTTTAGATTTGACTATCAAATTTTCAGATGAAGGAAAATCTGTAATTGCTGGTTTAAATAGATTATCTAAACCAGGGAGAAGGGTTTATTCTTCTTTTGACAAACTCCCAAGAAACAACGGAGGCTTAGGTACCGTTGTAGTTTCTACTTCAAGAGGTTTATTATCTGATTCAGAAGCAAGAAAAAGAAAGCTTGGGGGAGAACTTATTTGTGAGGTTTGGTCATGAGCAGAATTGGTAATAAACCAATTGAGATACCCGAGAAAGTTGAAATCAATATTGATGGAAACAAAATCAACGTCAAAGGTCCAAAAGGTGAACTGGTTACTGAGGTGCTTGAAGAAAAAATAAAGTTTGAAATATCTGATAATATACTTCAATTCACAAGAGAATCTGATGAGAAGCAAGTAAAAAGTTTACATGGTTTATATAGATCATTAGTAGCAAATAATATTGTCGGGGTTAGCGAAGGATATTCAAAGACTCTTACACTACAAGGTGTTGGACACAGGGTTACATTAAAAGGTAATGATCTAGAGATACTTTGTGGCTTTTCACATCCAGTTATATTTAAAAAAGTAGAAAATATTACATTTGATGTACCAGATCAAAATACAATCAATGTCTCGGGCATTGATAAAGCTTTGGTTGGACAAGTCGCAGCGGATATTAGATCAATTAAACCACCTGAACCTTATAAAGGTAAAGGCATCAGATATCAAGACGAATATGTAAGAAGAAAAGCTGGTAAAGCAGCAGTAGCAACTACAGGAGCGTAGAGTGAAAAGTTTAGATTCAAGATCAAAAAGAAAAATTAGAATCAGAAAGAAAGTGTATGGTGATGCAAGTAAGCCACGTTTAGCTGTATATAAGAGCAATAAAAATATATATGTACAAGCAATTGATGACTTAAATCAAACAACTATTGGATCAGCAAGTACATTATCAAAAGAGCTTAAGAGTGATAATTTAAGTATTGATACTGCGAAAAAAGTTGGAGAATTAATGGGCGACATTCTTAACAAGAACAACATCAAAGAAGCAGTTTTTGATCGTGGAGGATATATTTACCATGGTAGAGTCAAAGCTTTAGCTGATGGTATAAGAGAAAAAGGTATAAAGTTCTAATGGCTGAAATAGAATTACAAGAAAACGTTATTCACATAAATAGAGTAGCAAAAGTAGTTAAAGGTGGTCGAAACTTTGCATTTACTGCTTTAGTTGCTGTTGGTGATGGAAACGGTAATGCTGGAATAGGATACGGAAAAGGTTCGGAAGTTCCGCTTGCAATACAGAAAGCTATTGAAAACGCAAAAAAGAACATTCATCCTATACCTATGGCTGGATCAACGATAGTACACACTACTACTGGAGAACATGGCTCCTCTAAGGTTTTATTAAAACCAGCTGCTCCCGGTACAGGTGTAATTGCTGGTGGTGCAGTTCGACAAGTTCTTGAGGCAGCAGGAATTAAAGATATTCTTGCTAAGTCTTTAGGATCTCCTACTCATTTGAATGTTGCGAAAGCAACTCTTAATGGATTATTAGGTCAAAGAACACCAGATGAAGTAGCTAAATTAAGAGGTAAGAATGTTATGGAAATTGCTCCAAAAGGTTTAGTTGATGCATATGAAAATACAAAAGCCGAAAGAAAGTTAAAGGAAGATGCCAAAGGTTAAAATTACACTTAGAAGGTCACTTATTGGACAAGGTTTTAAAGCAAAAGAAACTATAAAGTCTCTTGGATTAAAAAAAATCAATTCTTCAGTTGAGAGAGAGGTTGATGAAAGTCTTACAGGGATGCTTAATAAAGTTGCACACCTTGTAGAAACAGAGGAAATTAAATGAGTAAAATTAAATTTCATCATTTAAAGCCAACCCCAGATTCAACTAAATCAAAAATTCGCAAAGGAAGAGGAGAAGCTGGAAAAAGGGGAAAAACTGCTGGAAGAGGGACAAAAGGAACAGGAGCAAGAAAAACAGTACCTGCATACTTTGAAGGCGGACAAATTCCACTCTATAGAAGAATCCCAAAACTTAAGGGACTAAAAAATACTCCTAAAATGTCGTATGTGGTTGTAAATGTTTCTGATTTACAAGATAAAAACCTTAAAGGTGATATTGATCCAGAAATACTTCAGAAAAATGGATTAACAAGAAAAAAGGGATTTGTAAAAATTCTTGGTAACGGTGAAATTACAAATAGTGTCAACGTAAAAGCACACGCTGTAAGTGAATCTGCGAAGAAGAAAATTGAAGATGCTGGTGGTACTGTAGAAGTTATAGAGATTTAATATGAAGCTTTCGATTTTCAAATACATGTTTAAAATTCCTGATCTAAGAAAAAGAATCATTTTCACTTTGTTAATGTTTGGAGTTTATCGATTAGGAGCAGCAGTTCCTGTACCAGGGGTTGATTTAGAAGCTGTTCAAAGACTGACCGACTCAGGTTCTCAAGCAGGTATTTATGGACTACTAAATTTGTTTTCTGGGGGAGCATTAGAGACATTTTCAGTTTTTGCATTAGGTATTATGCCTTACATCACTTCAAGTATTATTTTGCAATTATTAACAGTTGTAATTCCAAGGTTGCAAAAGCTTCAGGAAGAGGGAGAATCAGGAAGAAAAGTAATAACACAATGGACAAGGTACATTACAGTTGTTCTTGCATTGTTACAATCTACAGGTTTAACTTATATATTTTCTCGTGGAAGTTTAACTGGAGGTATATCTTTAATACCAAACTATACGCCGTCTAGGGTCGGATTAATTGTTCTAACAATGACTGCTGGAACAGCATTCATCATGTGGTTGGGAGAATTAATCTCTCAAAGAGGCATAGGAAATGGAATGTCTTTAATTATTTTTGCAAGTATCATAAGCCAATTACCAGCTAGCTTTGGTGGTGCATATCAAGTGACTGCTGGACAAGGTAGGATAGGTCAGTTTAGCTTTTTAGTACTTATGTTTTTCCTCATGATTGTTGGAATAATTTATGTAGAGCAGGGTCAAAGAAGAATTCCAATTCAATTTGCTAAAAGAGTAAGAGGTAGAAAAGTTATGGGAGGTCAAAGTACATACATACCTTTAAAGGTCAACAGTGCGGGTGTCATTCCTGTTATTTTTGCAACCAGTGTACTTTTCTTTCCAGCACTTATTGCAACTTCCCTTCCCCAAGATAACTCAATTACTGCAGGAATTAGAAACTGGATTGATGTCAACCTAGCTAATTCACAAGGTACTAGCTGGTTTTATATTTTCTTTTTAGGAATGTTGATAATATTTTTTACATATTTTTATACCACTATTCAATTTGATCCAGTAAGACAATCAGACATGATAAGAAGACAGGGAGGTTTTGTTCCTGGTGTTCGTCCAGGTATATCAACAACAAATTATTTATCACACATAATTAGCAGAATTACTCTTCCTGGATCAGTTTTCCTTGCATCTGTAGCTGTTTTACCATCAATTGCATCAGCGATTTGGGATATTCCTTTGGGCTTCAGTGGTATATCAATACTCATTACTGTAGGTGTAGCACTAGAAACAATGAAACAAATAGAGAGTCAATTAAGTATGAGAAATTACGAAGGATTTATTGATTGACAAATATCACTATTTTTCTTGGACCGCCAGGTGCAGGAAAAGGAACTCAGGCTGAAAAATTATCTGAAACTTTTAAGCTTCCCCATATATCTACGGGGATAATGTTAAGAGATCATGTTGAAAATGAAACGGAACTAGGTCTCATAGCTAAGGACATTTTAAACAAAGGTAATCTTGTATCTGATGATTTAGTTACGGCAATGTTGATTGAAAGGATAGGAAAACCTGATTGTGATAACGGAGCTATATTAGATGGATTTCCTAGGACAATCGCTCAGGCAGAAAGTCTTGAGATTGATGACTTGGAAATAAAAAATGTAATTTTATTTGAGGTTAATGAAGAAGAATTAGTTAAGCGTATGTTGGATCGTGGAAGAGAAGATGATACTGAAGAATCCATAAAAGTACGATTTGAAGTTTATAAAAAAGAGACTGCTCCATTAGTTGACTATTACAATAACAAGGGAGTTCTAAATTCTGTAAATGCATTTGGTGAGATTGATGATATATTCAATGAAATTTCAAAGTTTATCAAATTATGATTACTTATAAATCAAATGAAGATTTTATGAATATGAAAAAGGCGGGAAAAATAGTTGCCACCATTCATGCAGAACTACAAAACATTTCTTTACCCGGAACAAAAATAGAAACATTAGACAAAAAGGCAGAAGAGATAATTAAAAAATCAAATGCAGTTTCAAATTTCCTAAATTACAGAGGTTTTCCTTCATACATTTGTGCATCACCCAATGATGTTATTGTTCATGGAATTCCAAAAAATTTTGTTATAGAAGAAGGTGATATATTATCAATTGATGTTGGTTGTACTGTAAATGGGTTTCATGCAGATGCAGCTCTCACTTATGGAATAGGACAAATTTCTAGTGAAGATCAGAAGTTAATCGATGTTACAAAAAAAGCACTTTACGAGGCAATAAAACTTGTAAAGGATGGTCAAAAGCTAGGGACTATTGGTAACAAAATTGAAAAAATTGGTAAGAAAAATTCTTACGGAGTTGTCAGAGAATATGTTGGTCATGGGATTGGACTAGAAATGCATGAAGATCCACAAGTACCAAATTACGGTATCAAAAATAAAGGATTTAAGTTAAAAAAAGGTATGGCAATCTGTATTGAACCAATGTTCAATTTAGGTACTGCAGATACAAAAGTTGATGCAGATGGATGGACTGTAAGGACTGCTGATGGAAAAAAATCTGCTCACTGGGAACACGTAATAGGAATAATGGAAGATGAAGTATGTATTTTTTCAGAATTGTAATTTTTCAAAATTTGTTGGTAATAGTTCATAATCAGACTAATCTAGTTAATCGGTCTTAAAATCAGGTAATTTTGGTAGAAAAAGAAAAGAACATAATTAAAGTACAGGGGACTGTAACTGAAACTCTTCCAAACGCCTCATTTAAGGTCAAACTTGAGAGTGGAGCAGAAATCTTAGCACATGTATCAGGAAAAATGAGAATGAAGTATATTCGAATTCTACCTGGTGATGTAGTAGAGATGGAAGTCTCACCATATGATCCTACAAGAGGTAGGATTACTTGGAGACATAAATGAAAGTAAAATCGAGTATAAAAAAAAGAGGTCCTAACGATCAAATAGTTCGTCGTAAAGGCAAGCTATATGTCATCAATAAAAGGAACCCAAGACATAAACAAAGGCAAGGTTAAGTTTGGCTAGAATTTCAGGTATTGATATACCAAGAGAAAAACGAGTTATAGCTTCACTCAGATACATACACGGTATTGGCGCAAAACGAGCAGAAGACATTTGTAATGATCTCGAAATAAATCCTGACACAAGAGTGAACAATCTTACAAATGATGAGATTGCAAATATAAGAAAATATATAGAGTCAAATTTTAGAGTTGAAGGTGATTTGAGAAGAGATGTTTCACAAAACATAAGAAGAAAAACTGAAATTGGAACTTATCAAGGTATTAGACATAGAACGGGATTACCTGTAAGAGGTCAGAGAACTCACACTAATGCACGAACAAGAAAAGGTCCAAGATTTGCTATCGCAGGTAGTAAGAAAGTTATGAAATAGTGGCTGAACAAAAATCAAAGAAAAAAAATAAAAAAAATTTTCCTTCAGGCGTAGCCCATATAAAAGCAAGTTTTAACAACACTATAATAAATATTTCTGATACAAATGGTGAAACAGTTGTATGGACATCTGGTGGTTCTGTCGGATTTAAGGGTTCTAGAAAGTCAACTCCATATGCTGCCCAAGTTGCAGCAGAAGAGGCTGTTAGACGAGCAACAGAATTTGGTATACACAAATTGGATATAATCATTAGTGGTACAGGTGCAGGTAGAGAAACAGCAGTAAGAACTCTTCAAAATATGGGCATGGACGTAGGAACTATCAAAGACATAACACCAACACCACACAATGGATGTCGTCCTAAAAAGAGGAGAAGAAACTAATGGCTAGATATACAGGTCCAAGGGTAAGAGTTTCTAGAAGAATTGGATTTAATGTGTTTGAGAATAGAAAAGGAGACAAAGCACTTCAAGATAGACCATACCCACCAGGAGAAAATGGTAAAAAACGCATGCGTGAAACTGACTATGGAACTCAGTTAAAGGAAAAACAAAAAGTCAGATATATGTACGGTGTAATGGAAAAACAGTTCAGAAATTATTATAAAGAAGCTACTCGAATGCCAGGAATTACCGGTGAAAACTTGTTAGTACTTTTAGAATCTAGAATTGATAATGTTATCTATAGAGCTGGATTTGCATCTACTAGACCACAAGCTAGACAGCTAGTTTCTCATAGGCATTTTAAATTGAATGGGAACCTTGTAGATATTCCATCTATACAGGTCAAGCCAGGAGATAAAATTGAGCTAAAAGATCAAAGCAATGATTTAATAATTGTTCAACATACCATTGATACTGGACAAGACAGAGAACCTGCATCATGGCTAAAAGTTGATGAAAAGAAGAAAAATATTGAAGTTTTAAACCAACCTACAAGAAATGACGCAAGTCAACAAATTGAAGAACAATTAATAGTAGAACTTTATTCGAAATAGAATATAGGAGAGGAGCAAAAAGTGTTAATTTTACAAAGACCTGAAATATCACAAGAGGATCTTGGAAAGTCAAGAGCAAATTTTGTTATTGAACCACTCGAACCAGGTTTTGGTTTAACCCTAGGTAATACAATGAGAAGGGCTTTATTATCAAGAGTCCCAGGTGTTGCTGTAACTGGAGTAAAAATTGATGGAGTGAACCATGAATTTACTTCTGTTCCAGGTGTTGTTGAAGATGTCCTTGATATCTTACTGAACCTAAAAAGATTAGTCTTGAAGGTAGACGATCAAGAAAGCCATACATTGACAGTAAAAGCTAAAGGCCCAGGAGAGGTGAAAGCTGCACAAATTCAATGTCCAGCTGGTGTTGAAGTTGTAAACACAGATCTAAAAATTTGTACCCTTTCAAACGATTCAACATTAGATATGGAAGTTTCTATAGCTCATGGAGTTGGGTATCGCTTAGCTGATAAAAATAAAACAAGTGATTCAAGTTTTATTCCAATAGATTCTATATTTTCACCAGTTGTAAAAGTAAGCTATGCTGTATCACCAACCCAAGTTGGTCAAGTTACCAACTACGATAAATTGAGCTTGGATGTTGAAACTGATGGCTCAATTGAACCTAGTGAAGCAATTTCTTCCGTCGGTAAAACTTTAGGTGAATTGTGGAAACTGTTTGCAGATATTGATGAAGGAGTTGGACTTGAATTAGGTGAACTTACCATTTCAGAGGGAAGCTCACCAGACTTGTCATTATCAGTAGATGCATTAGATTTGTCTGAGAGACCTAGAAATTGTTTGGGTAGGGAAAATATAACAACAGTTGGTCAAATTTTAGAATACACAGAAGATGACTTGTTAAACCTTACAAACTTTGGACAAAAAAGTTTGGATGAACTTGTAGCAAAATTAGATGAACTTGGTCTCAGCTTGCCTACAAGCTCTGACTTGAATTCGGACGATAACTCAGATGCCTAAACCTAGAAGAGGCAAGTTGCTTGGGGGGTCATCCTCTCATGAAGATCAAATCATTGGCAATTTGATTGCATCGCTAATTGAATTTGAGAAAATAGAGACGACTCTTACAAAAGCTAAAGTTACAAAGCCTTATGCTGATAAGGTAATTACAAAAGCTAAAAAGGGCTCACTTCATGATAGAAGACAAGTTCTAAAATTTATCCAAAATAAAGCAGTTGTAGCAAAGCTCTTCGATGAGATAGGTCCAAAATATCAAGATAGAGATGGTGGGTATACCAGAATAACTAGAACAAGTTATAGAAAAGGTGATGGGGCTGAACTCGCAGTACTTGAGTTAGTCTAACTTGAATACCTTCAAAGACGTTTGGAAACAATTCAAACTATTTATCAGATTTGATTCTGAAACAATTTTAAAAATAACCCAAGACAGATATGAGACTGGTAATGCATTTCTAGTTGTCACAATTAGCCTTCTTGCTCTTTATGCTCCAATTTTCTTAAATTCAAATTTAAGTAATATTTTTGATTTAATATTTTTTGGAGTTCTTGACGGAACATTTTCTTGGGTATTCTCAAGTCTTGTAATGTGGTTTGCCCTTGGAAGAATATTTAAAGAAAACATAGATTTGAACGCAGTCGTAACAATTACAGGATACTCTCACGGCCTAATTGGTTTTGTCGCACTTTGGTATGTTATTCAAAGTTCATTAATGAATTTTGGAGAAAGAATTAATCAAGTATTTATTCTTTTGATAATATTTTGGATTTATATGACTGTTTCAAAATCGCTTGAATCGGGATTTTTTATTGAAAAAAGAAATACGCGAGTTGCATCAGCAATATTTATTTTTATACTTTTTTGGACATCCGATCCATTAAAAATCATAATTTAAATTGCCTACCTATAAAATAGACATTTCCTACAATGGAACCAATTTTCATGGTTTTCAACAACAGCCAAAAAATAGAACTATACAGGGTGAAATATTAGAAGTTCTTGACAGGCTTATTGATAATTATGAGCTTAATTATTCTGGAAGAACAGATTCTGGTGTTCATGCAAAGTCACAAATAATATCTGTTCGTTCGCAACATGAACTAAATAGTAAATTTGTACACTCGTTTAATTCCTTAATAACAAATGAGATAAGAATGAACAAATTGAGTAAAGTAAAAGACGAATTTAATCCGAGATTTGATGCAAAATCAAGGGTTTACAGGTATTTTATTCTTAACAATTCAAAGGAATTACCTTTTTCAAAAGATTATGTCTACTACATTGAAAAAAACTTTGAACTTGAACACCTAAATAATATTTCAAAAATTTTCTTGGGTGAAAAAAACTTTCAAAATTTCTCTAAATTGAGAACTTATCAGACACCAATGAGAAAAATTTTGTTAAGCAAGTGGTCAATTCAGAATTCAAAATTTATATACACAATCGAGGGAAACTCGTTCCTTCATAATATGGTTAGATCTATTGTTGGGTGTCAACTTGCAGTTATCGATGGAAAAATTTCAATCAATGACCTCAAAAAGTCATTATTGAATCCAAATGATACCAGGCACAGATTTATGGTTCCAAGTAGTGGGCTACATTTATGGAAAATCAAATACTAGTTTCCATAAATATGAATACAATTTATACTTAAGTCTCGTTACGATTCTTTAAGGTTTTATGAGTACAAAAACGACATTTGATGGTGTTGAGTCATCTGAAAGAAATTGGCATTTAGTTGATGCAAGTGGACTACCTGTAGGTAGATTAGCTAGCGAGATAGCCCAAATATTAAGAGGAAAGCATAAACCACAATTTGCTCCTCACTTAGATGTAGGAGATTATGTTGTAGTAATCAATGCATCAAAAATTCAGGCTACTTCAAAAAAACCTGAGCAAAAAATGTATTATGATCATTCAGGTTATCCTGGTGGTTTAAAAGAAGAATCATTTAATTCCTTAAAAAAAAGAAAACCGGAAAAAATTATAGAACGAGCAGTCTGGGGAATGCTTCCAAAAAATAGACTAGGAAGATCAATTCTAAAGAAATTATATGTTTATAGAGATGAAACTCATCCACATGGTGCTCAAAATCCATCTGAACTAAGTTTTGATATAAAGAAAGTAGTTGAATAATGAGTAAAACAATTTTAGGAACTGGAAGAAGAAAAACATCTGTAGCAAGAGTTATGTTGAGTGAAGGTGAGGGAAATTTTGAATTCAATGGTAAAACAATCGAAGACTATTTTCCAAGCCCCTCAATGAGGATGACAATCAACAAACCATTTAATGTAGTTGGGATGGAAAAAAAGTTTAATTTAAAAGTTAATGTGAATGGAAGTGGTTTATCTGCCCAAGCTGATGCGGTAGCTTTAGGTATTTCCAGAGCATTAATTCAATTTGATCCAGATCTTAGACCAAAACTAAAAAAAGCAGGTCTTCTAACTAGAGATGCTCGTAAAGTTGAAAGAAAAAAATACGGACTAAAGAAAGCCCGTAGAGCAGAGCAATTTACTAAAAGATAATAATTCATTGAAGAAGTATTTTGGTACTGATGGTATTAGGGGTATACCAAACGATACTTTAAGTAAAGATCTTATATCCAAAATATCCGCATCTGTTGAGCAACATATAAATCCTAAAAATATTGGTGTCATTTCAGATACACGTTCATCCTCAGATGAAATTCTTAATTGGATTTCCCTAGGATTTTCAAACAATGTAAATATTTATAATCATGGAGTTTTACCTTCTGGTTCAATGCCAATAATTTTGAATAAATTTAATTACGATCTAGGAATTATAATTTCTGCTTCACATAATCCTGCTGAATATAACGGCATAAAGTTAATTCAAGAAAACGGATCAAAATTAGATGATGATGTTGAAATATCAATTGAAAAAAATATTGATAGCTTAGAGCTACCAAATCAACATGCCGAAATTATTAATTTAAGTGATGGACATCTTGAATATCTTAATTTTCTTGATGAGGTTACAGATATTGATTTTAGTCATTTTCAAATACTCATCGATGCAGCAAACGGATCAGCATCAACTGTCATAAAAGAATTATTTGATAAAAAAAATGCAAATTACAGAATTATCAACAATCAACCGGATGGCTTAAATATAAACAAAGACTGTGGAGCAACAGTCCCTGAAAATCTACAAAAAAATATTGAAAAGGGTGAAATTGGTGCATCTTTTGATGGTGATGCCGATAGATTGATAATGGTCGATGAAAATGGAGATATCGTAAATGGAGATCTGATATTAACAATTCTTTCAAAATATTTATCAGAAGTAAATCAGCTTACCAATAACATTGTTGTTAGTACGGTAATGTCAAATTATGGCTTTAAACAAGCCATAGAAAAATTTAATTTTGATCTCATTGAAACTCCAGTTGGTGATAAATATGTTGCAGAGGCAATGAAAAAATATGATGCAGCTTTAGGGGGAGAACAGTCTGGTCACATCATTATTTCTGACCTATTACCAGTTGGTGACGGTCTAGTTACTTTAATCTATGTTTTGAAAGCTATGCAACACTTTGGTGTAGCTTTGAGTGATTTTAAGAGAGAGCATCTTTATGAATACCCACAAAAACTGACAAACCTAGAATTAAAAAATAAATTAAATGACGAAGAATTAGAATACATCAACCAGATAGCTTTGGATATGTCAATAAAAAAAGATTTAGATGGAAGATATTTAATACGTAATTCAGGGACAGAGCCATTATTGCGTGTACTTGTAGAGGCTAAAAGTAATGAAGCTATGGAAGATTTTTCAAATGAGCTTATTACAAAAATTAATAAATACCTAAATTAACCATACTTATCGATATACTCTTTATAACGAGCAATATAGCGCCTGGCCTTTAACGAGGTGACGAGGAAGTATGTTATCGAAAAATTCGGCGGATGCATACTCGGCTCTGCAGTCGATATAAATTGTTTAAAAACAGAGAGAAATTTCTGAACAGAGACAATTTAAAGCAGTCTTTATTTTAACCTGCTCGTTGGAATGGAGATATAATGTGTGGAATTGTAGGGTATTCAGGCCCTAAAGAACCTTTACCAATCTTAATCAATGGTCTCTCTCGTTTGGAATATCGAGGATATGATTCAGCAGGAATAGCAATTTCTGATGGAAGCAAAATAACGATTGAAAAAAAAGAGGGTAAACTCGATGTCTTAAAAGAACATTTAGAAGATAAGCAAATTTTAGGAAATATAGGGATTGGTCATACAAGATGGGCAACTCATGGAGTACCGAATGATGTGAATGCACACCCACATTCAGACAACAATGATGAATTTGCAATCATTCACAATGGCATTATTGAGAATTATGCAGAAATCAAGAAAGATCTTACAAACGATGGATTTAAATTTAATTCAGACACTGACACTGAAGTCGTAGCTGTAGAGTTAAGCAGAAAATGGAATGGAAATCTTTTAAAAACAGTGGTGAATGTAGCAAAAACACTTGAGGGAACATACGCCCTTGTTGTGACTACAACAAAAGAAGAGGGCACTATTGTTGCAGGAAGATTAATGAGTCCTCTAGTCCTTGGAGTTGGTGATAATGAGGTTTTTCTAGCATCTGATTCAGCAGCAATCTTAGAACATACAAAGAAAATGATATTTCTTGAAAATGGTGATTTTGTAGAAATTAAAAATGGTAAATATAAGTTGTTCGATTCTGAATTAAATGAAATCCAGAGAGAAATTCAAGAAATCGATTGGGAGGTATCTGAAGCAGAGAAGTCAGGGTATGACCATTTTATGTATAAAGAAATCCTTGAACAATCTGAGGTAATAGAAAGAACTTTATCTGGAAGGCTTGAAGCATCTTCAGATGAAATCCCAATTAAGTTAGACGAGGCTTCAAAATTTGAAAAAATTTGGATTGTTGCATGCGGAACAGCCTATCATGCTGGTTTGTTTGGGAAAGATCTATTTGAGAAAGTTCTTGGAGTTCCGGTAAGTGTTGAGCTTGCTTCAGAGTTCAGATATAGAGAACCAATCGTGGGAAAAAACGATTTAGGTATTGTAATTTCCCAGTCCGGAGAAACCATGGACACTATTGCTGCTACAGAATTATTAAAGGAAAATGGTTCACATGTTCTTGCTTTAGTAAATGTGGTTGGTAGTTCATTAGCAAGAATGGCTGATAGTGTATTTTATCTACATGTAGGGCCAGAGATAGGGGTAGCTTCTACCAAAGCTTATTTAGGCATGCTTGTTTCTCAGCTTGTCATAGCAAAACACTGGGACGCTGAAAATAAGTTGGATGTCTCATTTGATGAAATTGCAGAACTCCCAAAGCTAATAGACCACACCATGGCTTGTGAAGGGCAAATAAAAGAAATATCTGAAAAAATCTATAAAAAGAATGATATCTATTTTATTGGTCGAGGATTGGATTATGCTTTGGCAGCTGAAGGTGCCTTAAAATTAAAGGAAATTTCCTATCTGCATGCTGAGGCATTAGCAGCAGGAGAGCTTAAACACGGTACGCTAGCTTTAATAGAAAAAGGAACCCCTGTAATAGTTACTGCCAGTCAAAATCATCTACTTGATAAGACGACCAGTAATGTACAAGAGGTTATTGCCAGGGGAGCATATGTAATTGCTATTGGAGATAGTGAGTCAGAAAAGCTTGAAAATATATCAAATGATTATGTCACACTACCAGATAGTAATGAAATACTAACTACTGTGATCTCGATTATACCGCTACAATTTATTGCCTATCACGTAGCTAACAAGAATGGCCAATCGATTGATCAACCAAGAAACCTTGCAAAGTCAGTTACTGTAGAATAAATAATATGGATAGAGGTTACGTATATGTAAATAAGACAAATTATTTACACAATATAGAAGTATTAAAACAACTATCAGACAAAGAACTTTGCTTGGTTGTCAAAGCCAATGGTTATGGTCACGGCATTGAATGGACTGTTAAAACAGCTATGGAAGCTGGAATCAAATGGTTTGCAGTAGCAGCTATTAGTGAAGCAAAAAAAGTTCGAGCACAATCTGATGAACTAAGGGTATTGTTGCTTACCGAGCCATCACTTGGTGAGATAGACAATATAGAAAAATATAATATCGACTTAACAGTTTATAATGATTTTTTTATTGATGGTCTAGCAAAATCCGGTAAAGCATTCAATACCCATATAAAAATAGATACTGGTATGCACAGAGTTGGTTGTGAACCAGAAGATTTTAAAAACCTTTATGAAAAAATAACAAGCTCTAAAACCATAAATCTTGCTGGTATATGCACCCATTTTCCATTAGCTGACGAAGAGATAGAGCCTACAGAAGAATCCATCGAATTGTTCAAACAAACAATCAAGGATGTAGATACAGATAATTTACTACTACATGCTGATAATTCTGGATCGTCATTTTATAATTTTGATCCTACGTTTAACCTGTCAAGAGTTGGTCTCGCAGTATATGGGTGCAATATAACACCCGCAGAAGTTGTTCAAGATCTGAAACCTACGATGGCAATAAAAACAAGAATATCAAATATTCACCATAGAAAAAAGGGTGAAGCCGTTTCTTATGGAAAAGCACTAACTTTAGAAAGAGATACAACTGTTGGTGTATCACCTGTTGGATATGGCGATGGATATCCATGGAGTACATTTCCTGATGGAAAAGTCATAGTTAACAATACATATTGCAATTTGATAGGAAGAGTAACTATGGATCAAATTTTATATGACATCACAGATGTGGAGGCAAATATTAATGATGAAGTTGTTCTTTTGGGAAATTCTGAGAACAATGAACTTAAAATTACAGTTTTCGATATTGCAAAATGGAATAAGACTATTGAATGGGAGATCCTTACAAATATAAATGAACGACTTGAAAGGGTTGAAATTGAATGAGATCGAGATTAAAGAATCAGATTTAGATGAATTCGCAAAAGATTTCGTAACAAAATTATCAATTCCTTCAGTAATTGGATTCAACGGAAGTTTGGGAGCTGGTAAAACTTCAATAATTAAAAAGATAATTTATCACCTTGGTATCGAAGATAATGTAACTTCTCCAACATTTAATATTGTAAAAAATTATCTCAAAGAAGATTTAAGTATTTACCATGTTGATCTCTATAGACTTTCATCATTCCAAGAATTTATTGACCTAGATCTTCCTTTGTTTGAAGAAAATACTTTATTTTTTGTTGAATGGTCAAACCAACTTCCTAATACAAACCTAAGCAATTGGACAATTATTGATATTGATATAATTGATGATTCAACAAGAAAGATAAGGTTTTAAATTGTATAAATTAGCAATTTCTACATCAGGTGAATATGTTTCTGCTGCAATTTTTGAGGAAAAATTACTTGCTAGTTTTGTTTCAAAAACTAATAAAGGCTCAACTGGAATATTGCTAAATCAAATAAATGAATTATTTGATAAAACAAAGGCAAGTAGAAATGATCTTAATGCACTTTATCTCGATGTTGGACCGGGATATTACACTGGACTTAGAATCGGTCTATCAGTTTCCCAAGGACTTGGTGCAGTTTTAGGCATACCTATAATTCCAGTAAATGGTCTCGACGCTCTTGCGTTTGCAGCACATACAAGTCACAGAAAAATATGTTCGTTAATCGATATCAAACGAAATGAGTTTGCTTATTGCGAGTATATGCCTGTTCCTGGTGGAGTAACACGAGAGTCAGATCCTCAAGTAATTTCAGTTGAAAACTTAGAAATTAAACTTTCTGATGATGCCGATAAAAAATTATTAGTAGGTAATTGGGATCTTATAGAAAATAAAAAAATTCTTACTGATAGTAATACTAAATTAGCTGAGCCAAGATTTGTAACCGCTGAAAATATTTATAACGTTGGTGAAAAAATAAAAGACTATCCCAACTTCAATGAAATAAATCTTGAATATATGAGAGAACCTGATGTGACATTATCAAAAGATACTTTGAGTGGGAATGTGAAGTTTTATGATTAAAAGTTTAGAATCTTGTTCTTCTGAGACAGCACTTCAGTTGTCTAACTTAGAGCAGAATTTATTTTCTATGTCATGGGATGCCAGTATTATTGAGCAAAAAATTAATGATAAAAGTTTTAAATATTGGACTTACCAAAATGAAAATGAAATTATAGGTTATTTGGGTATCCAATTTATACATCACGATATTGAGATTCTAGGAATTGGTGTATTGGAAGAATACAGAAAAAAAGGTGTAGCAACCGAACTTATGGACGAATTAATAAGTTATTTTGAAGTTTCAAAATATGAAAAAATTATCTTGGAAGTTCGTGAATCTAATAAATCTGCTCAGAGTTTGTATAAAAAATACAACTTTAAACACTTTGGTAAAAGAAAAAAATATTATGTCACTGAAGATGCAGATATTTTTATAAAGGAAAAAGCATATGCAGAGTGAAAAAATCATTTTAGGTTTTGAAACAAGTTGTGATGAGACAGCGATAGCTTTAATGAAAGGTGACAACCTCTTAATTAACAAAATTTCATCACAAGTTGAAATTCATGAGAAATTTGGTGGAGTAGTACCTGAAGTAGCATCAAGAGCACACGCTGAAATGATAAGAAATCTTTTTCATTCCTCTATCAATGAATGTGGTATAGATTTAAGTGAAATTGATATTGTTGCCAGTACTGATGGTCCTGGTCTGGCAGGTAGTCTTGTTGTAGGCTACAATTTTGCAAAATCTGTGGCATGGGCTCTTGAAAAGCCATTTTATGCAGTAGATCATATGGTCGGACATTTAAGCGCACCTCTTATTGAGCATCCAAACATGGAGCCTCCATTTTTATCATTACTTGTCTCTGGAGGACATACACAAATTGTTTTAGTTGAAGAATGGGGTAAATATAATCTCTTAGGTTCAACCATTGATGATGCTGCAGGTGAAGCTTTTGACAAATTATCAAGATTTTGTGGATTTGGTTTTCCTGGGGGTCCAGCAATACAAAAAATATCAGAGGGTGGTGATCCAAAAAAAGTAGATCTTCCTCGACCTAAAACTTCAAACAAATTTGACTATTCTTTTTCTGGATTGAAGACAGCAGCAGTTTATTTTCTACAGAAACTTTCAGAAGAGGATCAACTCTTAAAAAAAGATTTTGCTGCCTCATACCAAGAGGCAATAGTCGATTCCTTAATGGAAATTTTTGTCAATGCGATTAAAGAAACCGGTGTTAACAATATATCAGGTGGAGGTGGAGTCATGGCAAATTCGAGGTTACGTGAAAAAATTGTATTATTTTCTGAAAATAATAATAAAAACCTTTATTTACCATCACCAAGATTATCAACTGATAATGCAGCAATGATTTGTGTTGCTGCAAAAAATGAGCTTATTACAAATAAAATGAATATTGACGATATAAGGTTATCTTCAATAATTTCCTAACAATTTAAGAAAATAAATACCTTTATAAACATAACTATATTAAATTCAAAAAGTAGAAAATTTTAGAAAGGAATTAAACATGAATCTTCAACCACTGGGAGATAGAGTTGTTGTAAAGCCACTGTCTGAAGAAGATATGAAAACTCCATCGGGAATTTATATACCTGATACGGCAAAGGAGAAACCCCAAGAAGGAGAGGTTGTTGCTGTAGGACCTGGAGAAACTAATGACAACGGTGAAAAAATTAAACCTGATGTTAAAAAAGGTGACAAAGTTGTTTATTCAAAATATGGTGGAACAGAAATTAAAGTTGACGGCGAAGAATATTTGATTTTATCAAGTAGAGATATACTCGCAGTAGTCGGAAAATAATAGGAGGAAAAAATGGCAAAGAAAACTCTAGTATTTAACGAAAAAGCAAGGAAAGGTCTTGAGGATGGTGTTAATAAATTAGCAGATGTTGTCAAAGTAACACTTGGACCTAAAGGAAGAAATGTAGTTTTAGAGAAAAAATGGGGAGCACCAACAATTACAAATGATGGTGTCACCATTGCAAAAGAAGTTGATCTAGAAGACCCCTACGAAAACATGGGTGCTCAACTAGCCAAAGAGGTAGCATCAAAAACAAATGATGTCGCTGGTGATGGTACAACCACTGCAACTGTTTTAGCTCAGTCGATGGTTAATGAGGGCATGAAAACTGTTTCTGCGGGTGTTAATCCAATGGAAGTAAAAAGAGGAATGCTTGAAGCTGCACAAGCTGTAACAGAGTTTATAGCTGGTTTCTCAAAATCTATTGGTGGTAAAGATGAAATTGCACAAGTTGCATCAATCTCTGCTGCAGACTCAGAAATTGGAGAAACAATTGCTGAAGCAATGGAGAAAGTTGGCAAAGATGGCGTTATTACTGTCGAAGAAGGCCAAACTTTTGGGATGGAACTTGAATTTACTGATGGTATGCAATTTGATAAGGGATTTATATCACCTTATTTTGTAACTGATCCTGATAGACAAGAAGCGATTTTAGAAGATCCATATATTCTTATCGTTAATTCAAAAATCACAGCTGTTAATGATTTATTACCTGTTCTTGAAAAAGTAATGAATTCAGGAAAACCATTGATCATTCTTGCAGAAGATGTTGAAGGGGAAGCATTAGCGACACTTGTTGTTAATAAAATACGAGGTACTTTTACATCCGTAGCTGTAAAAGCTCCAGGATTTGGTGAAAGGAGAAAAGCTATGCTCCAAGATATAGCAATCCTTACAGGAGGAGAAGTAATTTCTGAAGAGTTAGGGTTGAAAACTGAAAACACAACTGTTGATATGTTAGGCCAAGCTGAAAAAGTAATTGTCAAAAAAGACAATACCACAATTGTTAATGGTAAAGGCAAAAAAGCTGATGTTGAAGGAAGAGTAAAACAAATTCAATCTGAGATTGACGAGTCAGATTCTGACTGGGATAAAGAAAAACTTCAAGAAAGATTAGCAAAACTCTCAGGTGGAGTCGCCCAAGTAAAAGTTGGCGCAGCTACAGAAGTCGAATTGAAAGAAAAGAAAATGAGAATTGAAGATGCCTTAGCAGCAACAAGAGCAGCTGTTGAAGAGGGAATCGTTGCTGGTGGTGGTGTTACTCTAATCAGAGCCCAAGATACTGTAGATAAAATTTCTGGAGGATCCGAGGGTGAAGTAATTGGTAGAAACATCGTCAAAAAAGCATTAGAAGCACCATTAAGACAAATTGCAGAAAATGCAGGTTTTGAAGGTGGAGTAATGGTTGAAAAAGTAAAAGCAGAAAAAGGAAATGTAGGATTAAATGCCTCTAATGGTGAGATGGTAGATCTTGTTAAAGATGGAGTTATTGATCCAGCAAAAGTTACGAGATCAACTGTTGAAAATGCTTCATCTATTGCTTCTCTTGTATTAACAACTGAAGCCTTGATAGCGGAAGAACCAGAGCCAGAAGCTCCAATGCCTCCTGGAGGAATGGGTGGCATGGAAGGTATGATGTAAAACATACATTTTTTAAAAAAAAGAGTGGACAATGTCCACTCTTTTTTTTTATCATTAGTTGTCATGAATGGAATAAGAGGAGCAATTGCTACAGTAGAAAACACAGAAAACGATATATTAAAATCTACAAAAGAATTATTTAATACGATTGTAGAAAATAACAACCTTGATATTTCAAAAATTGTTTCTGTAATTTTTACTGTTACTAATGATCTTGATGCCGCTTTCCCAGCAAAGGCTCTCAGAGAACTTGGTCACTCTCAATTATCTGCAATTGATACAAAAGCTCCAAACGTAGTTAATGACCTTGAAGGTTGTATAAGAGTTTTAGTAACCTACAAGGATGAAATTGAAGTAACTCATACCTATTTAGGTGAAGCTAAGAATTTAAGACCAGATAGATAAAAACTATTTGCAAATCTGTAATACATGGTATTATTACCACAATGAAAATTAACACATACTTTTACTTTAGAGCGCACATATAAGCTGCCCTAAAGTAACGTTGTGTCAAATCGGGCAAAAGCCCGATTTTTTTTTAGGAGGAACAAATTGATCGTAGTAATGAAGCAAGCTGCTTCTGAGGAAGACATTGAAAAGGTAAAGACAAAGGCAATTGAACAAGGTCATGAGCCAAAAGTTCTTTATGGAGTTGAAAGGACTGTAGTTGCTGTCCATGGGAAAGTAATTGAAGATAATCGTGGAGTTATGCGATTGTTAGATAACGTTCATCAGGTTATTCCAATCGGAAGATCTTACAAGCTTGCAAGTAAAACCTATAAAGAATCAAACACAGAAGTAAAAATCAAAGATCTAGTTGTAGGAGGTAAAGAACTTGCATTTATAGCAGGGCCAGATAGCGCAGAATATCAAGAACAAACCTTAGAAACAGCTGAAGCTGTTGTTCAAGCTGGAGGAAATGGATTAAGAGGTGGTGCGTTCAAACCAAGAACCTCTCCATACAGTTTTCAAGGCCTTGGTGAAGAAGGTCTAGTAATGCTTAAAGAAGCTGCAGATTTACATAATTTACCATTATTCAGTGAAATTATGGATGTTCAGCATCTTGAGATGATGGAAAAATATGTTGATGTACTTCAAATCGGAGCAAGAAATATGCAAAACTTTAAACTGTTGGAAGCTGTTGGAGAATCAAAACTTCCAGTTTTATTAAAAAGAGGAATGAGCGCAACCCTTGAAGAGCTACTTTTAGCTTCCGAATATATCCTTACGAGAGGTAATGAAAATGTTATTTTATGTGAGAGAGGTATCAGAACCTTTGAGACAGCCACAAGAAATACTTTTGATATAAATGCTATTCCTTATTTGAAAATGAATACACATTTACCAGTTATTGCTGATCCAAGCCATGGGACTGGGGCAAATAATTTAGTTGCTCCAATTGCTTTAGCAGCTATTGCTGCAGGAGCAGACGGTCTTCTTATCGAGATACATCCTAGGCCAGATGAAGCATTATGTGATGGGCCACAAGCTTTAACTCCACCAGAACTTACTGGCTTAGGGAAAAAAGTAAGTTCAATGGCCGAAGTAGTTGGTAGGTCATTAAAAACATGATTAGCAAAGTAAAAATAATTGGCCTTGGATTGATGGGTGCGAATCTTGGAATCAATTTAAAAAGTAAAGGTATAGATGTTTTTGGTCAGGACGTTGATAAGGAAGCAGAAAATAGGGCTGAAAAATATGGTATTGATACAAAACCTAAAGAGGAAAATTATGATGTCACAGTTCTATCTATGCCAATAAATAATATTGTGTCATTTCTATCAGAGGGTAATGAAATTGATGACTCAAAATTATTAATTGATATTGGTGGTACTAAAGAATCAATTTGTAATCTTATGGATAGCTCCAAAATACCTTCCGTAGGTGGTCATCCTTTATGTGGTTTAGCTGATAACAGAAGTTGGGAACCTACACCAGAAATGTACGATGATGCAACATTTTTACTCTGTGAAACAGAATCCATGAACGACAATTCAAAAAAAATTGCCAGAGATTTAGTAAACATATTGAACTGCAAAGAAGTGTGGATAGATCGAAAAAAACATGATGAAATATTATCTATTACAAGTCATTTGCCACACTTAATAAGTTCTGCATTGGTTGGGATAGCTAAAAAAGATTATGAAATAGATGAAATTATGGGTTTAGCAGCTGGTGGATTCGATGGAGCAACTAGGCTAACAAGGACAAATCCAGAAATGATAATAGACATGTACAACACAAACTCTGAAAATATAAATAAATTTCTTATTTCACTAATTGATGAAATATCCTCATTAATGTCACTTCAGGAGAAAAATCAATTAATAGAATACCTTACCTCGTCAGTTGAGTGGAGAAGAGCTTTATCAGAAAAGTTTGGAGAGAGACCATTAAGTTGAAATTAATTAATCGAGGGTTATCTGGAACAGTTCAAGTGATAGGAGATAAATCTATATCCCATAGAGCAATTTTGTTTTCTGCTTTAGCAGAGGGCACATCCGTAATTAAGAATTTATTAATAAGTGAAGATACAAAAGCCTCTTTAAAAATCGTTGAACAATTGGGGGCTGATGTAAAAATCGAGGATAAAGTTTCGATAACTGGTCAGGGAATAAATGGATTAAAAAAACCAAAAAATGACCTTAATGCCAAGAATTCTGGAACAACTGCTAGATTGCTTATTGGACTATTATCTAAACAAAAATTTTCTTCGACACTAATTGGCAGTACTCAATTAAATAATAGACCAATGAATAGAATTACTAATTTACTGGTTGATCATGGAGCTGATATAAAAATAAAAAATAATTTTTTACCAATAAATTTTAATCCAAAAGAATACTCATTCAGTTTTCAAAATACCAAAGTACCAAGTGCCCAAGTCAAAAGTGCATTAATTCTTGCTTCTCTATATCATAATGAACCAACCCTTATTGAAGAAACCGTTCCTACTAGAGACCATACTGAGAGAATGCTTGTAGCTATGGGTGTGGATATATTGAGGCTTGGAAATACATTAACTGTCCCACCAACAACTAAGTTAGAACCATTAACCATTACTATTCCTGGTGATATATCATCAGGTGCTTTTTTAATTGCTCTCGGTTTATTAAGAGGTAAAGAAATAATTCTTTCCAACATGCTAATTAATGAAAGAAGACTGGGATTTATAAAAGTCTTAAAAAGAATGGAAGCAAAAATTGAGATCCTAAATATTAGAGAAGAAAACAATGAAGTAATAGGTGATATAAAAATAAATAAGTCAATACTTAATGGAACAACAGTTAGTAAAGACGAAATTCCGGATTTAATAGACGAAATTCCAATTTTTACTTTACTTGCCTCACAAGCCAAAGGATTGACAAAAGTAGTTGGCGCGGAAGAGCTAAAAGTTAAAGAATCAAATAGATTAGATGCGATGAAAAATTTTATTCTTAATTTAGGTGGTGAAATTAAGTTGCTTGATGATGGGTTTGAGATTCAAGGTATCCAAAAATTAAAAAAAGGAAAAATTGAAACACTTGATGATCATAGAATCGCTATGACGGCGATAGTTGCAAATATAGGACTAAATAAAAAAATAATTCCAGATAATTTTGAGTGTATAAATGATTCTTATCCTTCTTTTTTTGAAGATATAAAGCTATTAGGAGGTGAAATAAATGAGTAATTATGGAATTATTGGATGGCCACTTGAAAAAACTTATTCTCCAATTATTCAGAACTATTTGTTTAATATGAACAATCTGGATGGTAAATATCAGCCATTTAAAATTGAGAATTTAACAACAGAATCGGTTGATACATTAATTGCTGATCTTAATGGATTCAATATAACTATTCCACACAAAGAAAAAATACTAAATTTAGATATAGATTTTACTATTGATGAACATGTCCAAAAAATAGGATCTACGAATACTGTAAAAAGAACAGACGATAAAATTGAACTTTTCAATACTGACTTTGAAGGTTTTACACTATTTTTGAAAAAAATTGGATATGATTTGAACAAAAAAAATATATTAATCTTGGGAAGTGGTGGAAGTTCCAAAGCAATTAAATATGCTTTATCAACTCATAAAACAAAAACTCATGTTGTAAGTAGAAATCAAACGGATGAGACAATTTCATATGTAAATGCAAAAGAACTTGCTCCTGAAATTGATTTAGTGATTAATACTACACCAGTTGGGATGTCTCATTTATCTTCGGAATCACTTGATTTAGATACAAATCAATTTACAAATCTAGAATTATTTTTAAATATTGGATATGGTTATAAAAATTCTTTTTTTGAAAAATTTATTTCAGAATTTGAGTCCTACGATGGTATAGGGATGCTTATTTGCCAAGCAGTATTGTCTTTTAACATTTGGACAAATCTTAACTTACAAGTTTTAGATATATATGATGAGTTATACAAATTACTAGAAAGTCAAAATGATTAGATTCTTAACTGCCGGTGAAAGCCATGGGCCTGAGTTAACAGGTATCATTGAAGGCCTACCTGCCGGATTTAACGTAACAAAAGACTATATTGATAGTTTTCTTAAAAGAAGACAAAAAAGCCAAGGTTCAGGTGGAAGAATGAATATTGAGAGTGATGAAGTTGAGATAACCTCGGGAATAATAAACAATTTAACTACTGGCGGGCCAATCACATTAAAAATAAAAAATAATGATTGGAAAAATTGGAAAGATAAAGATATTGAACCTTATGTAGTACCAAGGCCCGGACATGCTGACTTGATAGGAACTGCGAAATATAATAGTTCGGACATCAGATTAGTACTCGAAAGATCAAGCGCAAGGGAAACAGCTATGAGATGTGCTCTAGGAGCAATAGCGGCTCAAATTTTAGAAAGTTTTGAAATCAATATTTGTGGATATGTTTCTGGAATTGGAAAAGTTGATTATGTGCAAGAAAAAATAATTGATTTACAAGATCTACAATCAAAAGTCACCGACTCACCAGTATCTTGTCCCAATGAAAAAGCTGGGAAAGATATGGAGAATGAGATACTTGAAGCAAGAAAAAGGAAAGATACACTTGGTGGATCAATCACAACAATAGCATCAGGAGTACCTCCTACATTAGGAAGTTTTGTACATTGGGATAGAAAGTTAGATGCGAATCTTGCCAGAATATTTATGTCAATACAAAGTGTAAAAGCTGTTGAAATAGGTAATGGAATAGAAGCTTCAAAAAACTTTGGAACAGATGTTCAAGATCAATATGTTTTACAAGATGGATCTATCAAAAAAGAATCCAATAATCTTGGAGGTTTTGAAGGTGGAATGACTAACGGAGAAGAAATTATAGTTAAAGCATATTTAAAACCAATTAGTACGACATTAACTCCGATAAAGAGCGTAAATTTATCGTCAAAGGAGGAAACAAAGACAGTTTACGAACGTTCTGATACATGTGCGGTACCAAGGGCTGTCCCAATTTTCGAAAGCGCAATGGCATTTGAAATTTTACGAAATTTATTACTTAAAACTGGAGGGGACAGCAAAAAAGAAATTGTAAAAAACTTTAATAGTATTTCAAAATTGAATGTTGATGATTTTGACATGGACAATCAGACTTGGAAAATGAACTATGAAACAGAATAATATCTATTTAGTTGGATTCATGGGTTCTGGTAAAACATCGATTCTCAAAAAAATAAAACAGATAGTAAATGCAAATACAATTGACCTAGATGAAAATATTGAAAAAAAATATGGAAGTATAAATAAAATCTTTCAAACAAAAGGTGAAAAATATTTTCGTAATATTGAACTTGAAACTTTTCAAGCATTGCCAGATAACGATACCGTAATTGCTCTTGGAGGAGGCTCTCTTGAAGTCTCACATATTCTGGATGAGGTCAAAAATTCAGAACTTAGTTTTTATCTAAAAGATACATTTGAAAATTTATGGAAAAGAATTTCAAATTCAGAGCGCCCACTTGTAAAAAAAGGTAAAGAAGAGATATCAGAACTTTATAAATTGCGCGAAAATTTATATAATCAGTCAAAACATATTATCGATATCAAAAATAAAAAAGAGAAAATAATAGCGGAAACAATTATTCAAAATACGTGGTTAAAAAATGAAGTTATCTGAAATAGATTACTCAAATAACTTTAATGATCTAGATATAGATCTAAAAAATTATATAAATACTGATAATCATGTGGTATTTCTTGACTCTAATCTTTCATCAATTCTCAACCTAGATGAGAATTTAAATATTTTTGAAATTGATATAAATGAATCAACCAAGGGCTTAGAGACTATACAAAAGCTCTGGTCAATTATGTTTGATCAATCTTTAGATAGAAATTCTAAAGTTATTGGAATTGGTGGAGGTGTACTCAGTGATTTAGTGGGTTTTGCAACTAGTACATTCAAACGTGGGGCAAAACTATGTTTAATACCGTCGACGTTGCTGGGGATGGTAGATGCCGCTCATGGAGGTAAGAATGGTTTTAACAACGACTATGGTAAAAATCAGATTGGAACCTTTTTTATTCCAGAAAAAATATTGATTTGCTCAGAATTTTTAGATTCCCTTTCTGAAAATGAACTTAATAATGGAATAATTGAATCGATTAAGGCTGGCCTTTTAGGGGATAGAACAATACTTGATTTGATATATGTTGATAATTTTATGAAAAATATCGACGAAATAATAAAAAAAAGTGTAAAAGTGAAAAACAGTATATTACAAAATGATATTGAAGAAAGTAATGAAAGAATGTTTCTAAACTTAGGACATACAATAGGACATCTAATTGAAAAAGATTCGGATTTCAGTGTTTCCCACGGACAGGCTGTAGCTATTGGTATTCTTAAAGGTCTTGAAATAGCTGAGACAAAATACCATCTTGATAATAATGTGAAACATCAGTTTGAAGATTTTTTGAATAAAAAATCACTAAAAACAGATTATAAATTTTCAAATGACATTAATTATCTAAAAGAGATAATTTCAAATGATAAAAAAGTATCAAATGACATAATTAAATTCGTATTAATAGAAGATATTGAGAAACCTATTTTGATTGATTTACACATAAACGATCTTTTGGAGGTTTTGATTAATGGGTAAAATTGTAATCATCAATGGTCCAAATTTAAATTTTCTTGGGCAAAGGGAAATTGATAAATATGGAACAACTACATACAAGGAATTAATTTCTGAACTTGAAGACTACACGAACAATCAAGATAAATTAATTTTTTATCAATCCAATCATGAGGGAGAAATTTGTGAATTTATCCAAAACATTTTCAATAATGAAGCAATTGACGGTTTAATAATTAATCCTGGTGGATATACTCACACAAGTGTGGCAATAAGAGATTCATTACTACTTCTAAATTTACCTATCGTGGAAGTACATATGACAGATATTAGAAAGAGGGAAAACTTTAGAAAAACAAATCTAATTCACGATGTATGTGAGGAGTCATTTGTAGGTTTAGGTATTGATGGTTACAAAAAAGGAATTGATTATATAAATGAAAAATGAAAAAATTTTTTACCAGGGATCAAGAGGCTCATATTCTGAATCTGTATTATTAGAATTATTTCCAGATTACGAATTAGTCTCTTGCAAAACCTTTCAGGAGGTCTCTAAAAATACGACTCAAGAAGGTTTTGGGCTTTTGCCAGTTGAAAATTCTCTTGTTGGAACAGTAATAGAAGCTTATGAAAGTTTAATTGAACACAATTTAGAAATATATTTAGAGATTAAAAAGAAGATAAACCACGCTCTCATTGGTATTAAAGGAACAAAAAAAGAAGATATAAAAAAAGTTATATCTCATCCACAAGCACTCCAACAATGTAGTAAATATTTAAATGATTTAGATGTTGAACTACAACCAGTGTTTGATACTGCAGGAAGTGTAATTAGTTTATTAGAGACTAAATCGATTGATATTGGGGCTATAGCAGGTGATCATTTTGATAATGATGAAAGATTTACAATTATTGAGAAAAATATATCTAATCATGAAGAAAATTACACAAGATTTTTTTTGACAGGAAAAAAACCACTCGAAATTTCTGAAGAAAAAAATATTCGCTCTGCAATTCTTGTTGCAGCGGATGAGCCTGGCTCCTTACTTAAGGCTTTAACTGTGTTCGATGTTCTTAAATTAAATCTTATAAAATTAGAATCAAGACCAATTCTGGGGTCTCCTTGGGAATATAAGTTTTACGTAGATTATCAGAATACTGACATAAAAATTGACCAACTTTTAATGGACAATCTTAGCCAAGTAGCCAAAGAATTTAAAATTTTGGGTGAATACGGATCAATTAATCTTTAAACTTCCAGCTGGAAGAATTCTTATCATCCTCAATTTCTATATTTGATTCTGTAAGAAAATTTCTGACAATATCTGATTCTTCATATTTTTGAGATGATCTAAGTTCTATACGGTAAGAAATTAATTTATTGATTAAATTATTTATATTTTCTGAATTTTTATTATTCTTTTCAATTTCCAGTCTTAATTCAGCTATTTCTTTTCTCAAAACATCTTCAATTTGTTCATCTTGAGAAGTTTGATTATTGTCAGCACGTGCTTTAATTTGTTTTGTTTCAGTATTTTCTAATAACTTTCTAAGATCATCTAAACTATATTTTTCACCATTTTTAAAGTTTTGAGTTTCATTTTGATTAATGACAGTGACTTGTCCTAATCCTTCAACTTCAAAAAGGTTTTCTTTTGCATCAATTATAAGAGCTGTATGTTCATCAATTCCTAATATATTAGTTGGTTGAATCTCTTGTAGAATTTCCATTCTTTTGGCACCAAGATAACTTATGCTCGTGTCATGGTTTCCACCTTCTTTATTATTAAAGTGTGGAACAACTACACAATCAATATCAAAAACTTCAAGAAGATTTATACCTTTCTCCCAATAGGGGTCAATCCCAACCTTATATATTTCATAGACTGGAATTGTTCTAATACCTAAAGTAGATGCTGCTGCACTGGCAAAAATTAAGCTACTTCCAGAGCAAAGCCTCTCTTTAAAAATTTCTGGAACATCTGTATCTATCCAATTTTTTGTTGCGTAGCTTGGACTACCTGGTCCTGAAAATATAAAATTTGAACTTTGAATTTTTTTTTATAAACTCAAAGTATTCAACTGATTTAAAATATTTTTTATTTCTAAAGCTAGCCAAGTTTATTTCTAAATTTAGACTTACATCATAAAATTCAATCAATTTATCAACTAACTGATCTGCATTTTCTTGAAATCCAAAAGGCGTATCTATTAAGGAAGCAATTACTTCACCATCAATTTTATTTATCAAATTTCTATGTACAGAAACTAAATTAGGACTTGTTTCTCCAGAACCAAGTATTGCAATTGAACCATTTACTTCTTGCATAGAAACTATTATAGGTATTTATTCATTCTTGAAAAATTGTATAATTGATATGTGTTAAATATATTATTGAAAATATTAGAAAAGTTTACGCTTGATTATATTCCAAGCCTTCCTATTGGAATAAGAACACAACTTTATAAAAATATTCTTCCAATCAGAAAGTTAAAAGACAAAGTTCTACTAAATAAACCAAAAAGTCAACAGACGTTTCAGGATAGAATTAATTTCGCCAGGACTGCCAGAATAGGTTATGACTATACAGGTTCAAGATTAAATAAATTTAATGACAATGTTCATCTTGAAAAAATTACTACCAGTGAGATGGATATTTATAAATTTACTCCTAACAATGCTCAGGAGGATACTTTCGGGATTTATTTTCATGGAGGTGGATATTACAACGGAAGCATTACTGCATACAAAAATATTGTTTCTCAATTTACTTATGAGCTTCAGATTCCAATGTATTATTTTGAATACTCATTAACTCCAGAATTTATATTTCCTGCAGCACACGAAGATGCAAAAAAAGCTGTTGAAATCATAAGTAAACTCGAAACCAGTAAACAAACAATTTGGATGGGAGACTCAGCAGGAGGGGGACTTGCTACCGGTATTTTGGTTGATAAAACATTTGATATAAGCCCTGATAAACTAATTCTAATGTCACCCTGGTTAGATTTATCAGATGAGAATAAAGATAGAAAATATCTTAAAAACAAAGATGTCTTATTGGCAATAGATGGTGTTAAAAATATTGGTGAATATTATGCAGGAGAATATGGAGTTACAAATCCGATTTTGTCTCCAGTTTTTGCAGAGATTGAAACATTTCCAAATACTCTTATCCAAGTTTGTTCTGATGAACTTCTATACAATGACGCAATTGAGTTTTGTAAAAAGTTAGAAAAAAATAATATTCCTTATGAGTTGCAAACATGGGAAAATTTATGGCATGGATGGCAATTTTTTCCAATTCAAGAATCTCAAGAGGCTAGAGAGAAGATTGTTTCATTTGTAAAGGATAATTCTTATTCTTCACCTAAATGATGAAATGCAAATCCATATGGAAGCTCTAGTCTATTATTTTTCATAAAAGTTTCATCCTTTAAAATATTTAATGTATTGTCATCACGGGTTATTTCTCCATCATTTAAAACAATACTTCTTTCACATATTTCTAATGCCATAGGTAAGTCATGAGTCACAAGAATTTTTGAAACTTCTAGATTATTAAGTATTTCAATTAACTCCCTACGAGATGATGGATCAAGATTTGATCCTGGCTCATCAAGAACTAATAACTTTGGTTTTGATGCTAAAACGCTTGCAATAGCAACTTTACGTTTTTGTCCATAACTTAAGTGGTGTGGTGGTCTATCTAAGAAATCACTCATATTAACTTGTTTTAGTGCATCGATTGCAAGTTCTTCAGATTCTGTATCATTGTATCCAAAATTTTTTGGTCCAAACATAACATCTTCTATTACTGTTGGCATAAATAATTGATCATCAGGATCTTGAAAAACCACACCTACAGTCTTTCTAATATCTGCGATATTTACATCTGTGTATTCAAAATTACTTACTTTTATTTCTTTATCTAAATTTCCTAAAATCCCATTTAAGTGAAGAATCAACGTAGTTTTTCCTGCACCATTGGGCCCTAAGATTGCCAATGACTCTTTTTTATTCAGATCAAAGCTTATATTTTTTAACGCTTCATGGCCATCTGGATATGAATAACTTAAATTATTAACTTCTAAATATTTAGTCATAGTATCTTATCCAAAAATAAAGTTATGATTGATAAAACTACACAAAAGT